>DAOTUC010000197.1:0-6340 GCA_034437315.1 Anaerolineae bacterium | reverse complement strand
CATCATAGACCCTAAAGGTTTTTGCGCTGGTTTTGATGGAAAAAGGTCATTGTTTAAGGCAAAAACGTTGTTTGCGCGGCCTTGAGCAAAACCTTTAGGGTCTCGCCATGCGAAATCCCAGAGAACCTAAAAAATTCGCTCAGAGGCCCGTTCTCGGGCCGATTAGCGCCCCTGGGACAGTGGCTAGAGCAATTATTTAAGACTCTCATAACGCAAACGCAGGGATGAGGCGATGAATACTTGGAGCGGGCGAACGATCGGCGGTTATCAGATCGCCGACGAAGTGGGGCGGGGCGGTATGGCGACGGTCTACCGGGCCTATCAACCGCAGTTGGAACGTTGGGTGGCGATCAAGGTGCTGGACGCATCGGAGGCGAGTGGGCAGGAGTTCCTGACCCGCTTTCGCCGCGAGGCGCGGGCCGTCGCTGCGCTGCGTCATCCAAACATCCTGACGATTTACGATTATGGCGAGGAACACGGCATCGCCTATATCGTGATGGAGTACGTCTCCGGCGGCACGCTCAAAGCCCGTTTGAGCGCCCGGCCGATGGCCTGGCCCGATGTCGCCCGGTTGGTCCTGCCCATTGGTCAAGCGTTGTCCTACGCCCATTCAGAGGGCGTGGTGCATCGGGACGTCAAACCGGCTAACGTCCTTCTGGCCCGCCCGGATTGGGCGATGTTGGCCGACTTTGGCCTGGTCAAATTGGCGGGGCACAAGCGGGGCATCACCCGCCCCGGCGTATCAATCGGCACGCCGGCCTATTTCTCGCCCGAACAGGCCGCCGGCGACGAGGTCGATCACCGGACCGACATTTATAGCTTTACGATCTTGTTGTATCAACTGTTGACCGGGCGCCTGCCGTTTGAATCCGATTCGCCGATCGAGTTGATGCTCAAACGGCTCCAAAGCGCGCCCTCTCCCCCCCGAAATCTAAATCCAGACCTTTCGCCTCATTTGGAGACCACGATCATGCGCGGCCTGGCCCGCCATGCAGACGAGCGCTATGCCACGATGGAGGAGTTGGTGAATGACCTCTCTCAGACGCCTGGCACGCGCGGGCGCGTCGTTTCCGCGGGCCGCTCGTCCGCCCCTGCGGCCACGGCCCGCCTGGGCGCGCTCTCTCCGGTGCGGGGCCCCCGGCTGGTCATCGCGGGGACCGGCGCAGCGTTGGCCTTACCCAGCAAAGGCGAAGTCTTGATCGGGCGGGCTGACGCCGGTGTGACGCCTCAGCCTGACGTGGATCTAGGCGCCCACGGCGGTTCTCAGGCCGGCGTATCCCGCCGCCACGCTCGCTTGTTGTACTACCAGGATGGATGGATGTTGGAGGATTTAAACAGCACCAACGGCACCTTCTTGAATAATGCGCCGGTCTCCCCTGGCGAACCGTTGCGTATCTCCACAGGCGATCTGATCCGCTTCGGACAGGTGACGCTGATTTTCTATGAGGAGTAGTGGACGCTTATGTTAACACCCGGTGACGTATTGCAAACTCGCTATCGAATCGTATCGCTCCTGGGGCAGGGCGGCATGGGCGCCGTCTATCGGGCTTGGGATATGCGCCTCAGCGTGCCCGTCGCGCTCAAGGAAATGATCCCGCAACCGGGGTTGAGTCCCCAGATGCTGGATCAGTTGCGGCAACAGTTCCGCCAGGAGGCCACAGTGCTGGCCCGGCTCATTCACCCCCACCTCGTTCGGGTGACCGATTTCTTTGAAGAGGGCGGGAACGCTTACCTGGTGATGGATTTTGTCGAGGGAAAGAGCCTGTCCGACATCATCAAGCAGCGAGGGGCGCTGCCTGAGGAGAACGCGCTCGATTGGGCGCGCCAGTTGTTGGATGCGTTGGGCTATTGTCACCGGCAGGGCATCATCCACCGGGACGTCAAGCCGCAGAACGTCGTCATCCGGCCGGATGGTCGGGCGGTGCTGGTCGATTTTGGCCTGGTGAAATTGTGGGATCCCAATGACCCTCGCACACGGACGGCGATGCGCGGCATGGGGACGCCGGAATATGCGCCCCCGGAGCAATACGAGGCGGACGTGGGACATACCGATCCCTGCAGCGACGTCTACAGCCTGGGCGCGACGATCTATCACGCATTGGTCGGGCAGGCGCCTCCCACCGCGACGTTGCGTATGGCCTCGCCAGAGCGTTTCGTCCCGGTGCGCCATCTCAACCCGCGCGTCAGCTCAAACACGGAGCAGGTGATTCTCAAGGCGCTCAAACTGCCCCGCTCAGAACGGTGGCAGAGCGCCGCCGAGATGGCGTCGGCGCTGGGGGGGGAGAAGAGGGTTTCGAGACCGGCGCGCGTCGCGCCGCAGACGCCGCCCTCCTCCACGCACGGGCAGGCGCGCTCGTACGGGCGGGCGCGCTCGTATGAGCGGGCGCTTCCAGACGCTCGCCCGGCCCCGGCAGCCGAGACCGGCCGACGGCGGCCGGTCTGGCCATGGTTGTTGGGCGGCGCGGCGCTGTTCTTCATCTTCGTGTGCGTCGGGCTGATCTGGGGCGTCGGTCAACTGGCGCAGCACGGCGAGTCGATCCAGACGGCGACCGCTCAGGCTCAGGCGACCGGCGCGGCCCAGGCGACGGCGATTGCTCAGGCCAATGCGGCGGCGACCGCCGAGTCGATTCAGGCGACGAAGACCGCCCAGGCCCAGGCGACGTCTACCCCACGGCTCGAACCCGCACAGGCCACGGCGACCGCACAGGCCGAGGCGACCATCTCCGCCCTGGGCGCTTGCCTGCATCGCTCGTTGCTCGCCCCGCTCGATTGGGACGTCATCGAATGCGACGCTTTCGATGACGACGCCAACGACTGGTCCCTGGGCGAGTACGATGGCTCGCGGGCGGTCGGTAATCGCCAACTGGTGGATGGAAAGCTGGTGTGGGATGCGGAGGCGCTGTCTGACGTGATCTGGTGGACCATTCCAGACCTCATTGAAGTCGACGATTTCTACATGACGACCGAAGCCCGGCAGGTCAATGGGGTCGAGACTGCGCAGTATGGCGTGATATTCCGGCGGGTCGATTCAGATAATTACGGGCTGTTCAAAATCGAGGATAGCCAATACTTCAAATTCTCCATCCGGCACGAGGGTGAGTGGTATACCATCATCGACTGGACCAAGACGTCGGCGATTCGCCCAGGCGAATGGAACCGCCTGACTGTCCTGGGAGAGGGCGATCATTTCACCTTTTACATCAACGATCAGTACGTGGACGAGACTGACGAAAGCCGGTTGTCCAGGGGGCAGGTAGGCATCGCCCTGGAGCTCCTTGACGAGGGAGACACGGCCTTGTTTGAATTTGATAATTTTGAATTGCGCGCGCCCTGAAAGCGAATGGGCGAGTCAGTGGGTCAGCGAATCAGCGAATCAGCGAATGGGCGACGCTGCGCGCGCTCAACGCTTTATTTTCTGGAGGTGATGAATGGTCGACGAGATCAAGATCGAACACAACCCCGACGAAGAACAGTTGGACGATTTGGGCGTGAAGGGCTGGCCCATTTGGACTAAAGAAGTCTCGGAATTCCCCTGGGCATATGACGCCACTGAGACCTGTTACGTCCTGGAAGGGCGCGTCATCGTCACGCCCGACGAGGGCGACCCGGTCGAGATCCAGAAAGGCGACCTGGCGACGTTCCCCAAAGGCATGGCCTGTACCTGGAAGGTCGTGGAACCTATCCGGAAACATTACACGTTCGAATGAGCGGCCCGCTGATTCGCTCATTCGCTCAGGATGGTGTCTTATGAAAACAATCGACCGTCGCGTGTTAATCGCATTACTCGTTTTAGGTTTGCTACTCATCGGCGCGGCCGGCGTCGTGTATTTCACGGAGGGCCGAGACCGGACCCCGCCGATGCCGGAGATCACGCTGCCCGCCTCCCTGGACGAATTGGCGGCACAATACCCCGAATTGTCGACTATTCTGGATAACCCGGAGCTGGCTTCGGCGTACAAGGATTTCCTGATCGCTTACCAGGAGGGTGGGGAGGCGGCGGCGTTGGAACTGGCCCGTAAGCGGGATATGCTCACGCCGGGCGGCGACGTGGCGGTCACGCTCGTGCTCGATACCGAGGAGCACGGGCCGCTGGTGCAACAGTTGGAGGGGGTCGGGGTGGCGGTCGTCAGCGCCTACCGGGACCGCGTCAACGTCGCCGTGCCGCTGGCGCTGATCGAGGCGGAACTCGAGCGGGATAATCCAGGCGCCGTTTTCGAGCAGTTGACCGAATTGGAGCACGTCATCGGCGTGCAACTGCCGGAACCCCGCGCCAACGACGGCAGTGGCATTGAGGGGGAGGGCGTGGGCGTCGTCGACGCGGAGGCGTGGCATCAGGCCGGGTTCACCGGGTCGGGGTTGCGCGTCGGCGTCCTGGACCTGGGATTCGCCGGTTACGAGGCGCTGCTATCCACTGAACTGCCCGACAGTGTGGTGATGCAGACCTTCGGCTGGTACGATAGCGAGGAGATCCACGGGACCGCTTGCGCCGAGATCGTGCACGAGGTCGCCCCGGAGGCGGCGCTTTTTTTTGCCTGGTATGACGGCAGCGACGCCGCGATGGGCGAGGCGGTCGATTGGCTGATGGGGCATGGGGTGCACATCATCTCCCATTCAGCCAGCGGAATCTCCGGGCCCCGGGACGGGACCGGTTGGGACGCCCGGTTGATAGACGATCTGGCAAGCCAGGGGGTCCTGTGGGTCAATTCCTCCGGCAACAAGGCCCTCGCCCATTACCGGGGCGTCTTCACCGACGAGGACGGCGACGACCTGCACGAATTCGCGCCCGGCGAGGAGATGCTGGCGCTTTACAACGGCGGTTACGTGGCCGTGGCGCTCAATTGGGACGACGATTGGGGACGGGCTTCCCAGGATTACGAACTTTTTTTATACGACGTGAACGGCAACGAGTTGGCCTCTTCCCAGGATACCCAGAGCGGCGAGGCCGGGCATGAGCCGGTCGAGTGGCTGCGTTACGAGACCGGCGGCGCCGTCGTCTATGCCGTCGTCTCGGCCTACCAGATCGATCATCCCGCCATCCTGGACATCTTCGTCAACGGCGCCGAGGTCGCTTATCCCTCGCCGGCCTACAGCCTCTGCCCGCCGGCCGACGCGGTGGGATCGCTGACGGTGGGCGCGGCTAATTGGCAGGACGATTCCCTGGCCGAATACAGTTCCCAGGGACCGACCGCCGACGGGCGGCTCAAGCCGGAGATCTCGGCGCCGACGGGCGTCTCTGGCGCGACGTACGGCGTGGAGGAATTTGACGGCACCTCCTCCTCATGCCCCCACGTCGCCGGGGCGGCCGCTTTGATCTGGCAGGCGCATCCCCATCTCTCCCGCCAGGAGGTGGCCGACTTTCTCATGCGCCACGCGGTCGACCTGGGCGAGGCGGGGCCGGATACCGGTTATGGCTATGGCCGCTTGCAACTACCACCACCGCCCAACGTCGCGGCGGCCCCGCATCCGACGGCGACGCCGGGCCCCGCGGCGACCCCGATGCCCCTGGTCACGCCGACCGCGGTCGTTTACGCCACGCCGATCGCTCATACGCCGCCCGCCGGGGATGGGACGGGCCTGTTGGCGTTGACCGGTCTGGGCCTCCTCTCCGGGGGGCTGTGTTGTTTGGGAGGCGGGTTGTTGTTGATCTTCGCTGTGGGCATGTTCATCGCCCGCCGGTCACCCGCTCGACGTCAACCGGTCCCGCCGCCCACGCCGCCGCCTCCGCCCCAGCCTCAACCCTACGCGCCGCCTCCGCCTACTCCTTCCGCATCCCCATCGCCTCGTTGTCCCGCTTGTGGGGACGCGGTGCGTTCCGACGCCCGTTTCTGCCCCAATTGCGGCCAAATTTTGTCGCAGGGACAGCCGCCGCGGCGTTGCCGCCATTGCGGGCAGCCATTACGGGAAGGCGCGCGCTTCTGTCCCCGGTGTGGGGAGGCGGTTTAATTGATGTGGTGTTGACAGACAAGAGGAGTTGTGTTATATTTACACGTACTTCGTTACGTCCCCAGGTAGGAAGCACGATTGTAAGGGAGAGGATGTGCTGGGAGAATCGTCTCGATAGGAGGGATGGTGTCGTCGAAAAACCCTATGTCGAGTCAAGCTTGTGGGCCGATTGACCTTATTGACCATCTGATGCTGTGTGATATTCTCCGCTGTTCTCTGTGCGTTTTTTAGCCTTTCACGTTTAATTCCATTTATTCGTCAGCTTTATTCACTTCGTTTATCTTTTGGTGTACACTTGAAGCGTTAGGAAAGGGGGTGGTTTTGGGGAGAAAAGAAGAGTGAGCAAGAAGAGAATTGTCTATGATTGCAAAATGATAATGAGAGAAAGAAGGAGGAA
>DAOTUC010000196.1:0-17234 GCA_034437315.1 Anaerolineae bacterium | reverse complement strand
TTCGGCCAGCTACGCTCTCAGCCCTCGTCCCGAGGGCGGGTTTTCGGGGCAAATCTCGCCTGAAACGCCCCCGGACGGGGGCTTGGCGCTAGACGAAATAGGCAAGTGGCCGAAACGATGACCGTAGCCGTATCAGTCAATATGTAGCCGCGGCCGCCGCCTAAACTGTCAAAGCGTTCTGTTGCGATGGTCTAGATCGCCTCACGGCCCTCCAGCGCCCGGGTGAGCGTCACCACGTCAGCGTATTCCAGATCGCCGCCCATAGGCAAGCCGCGCCCCAGTCGCGTGACGTAGACCGACAGGGGCTTTAACTGGGTCAACAGATAAGATGCAGTCCAATCCCCCTCGCTTGTGGGATTGGTCGCCAGAATCACCTCTCGAACATCTCCGGTGCGCACCCGGTTCAACAACTCGCCGACGCGCAAATTCTCCGCAAACATCCCCTCGGAGGGCGAGAGCACCCCGTGTAAGACGTGGTATACGCCCGGGTAAACGTCCGCCTGTTCGATCGCCAACACATCCAGCGGTTCCTCGACCACGCAGATGACGCCTCGATCGCGCCCGACGTCGGCGCAGATGGGGCAAGGGTCCGTTTCGGTGACGTTGTAACAGGTCGAGCAGAACCGCGTGTTCTCCTTGAGCCGCCGCAGCGCCTCGGACAACCGTTCAGCCAGATCCAAATTGTTGCGCAACAGGAAAAACGTCAACCGCGCGGCGGTCTTGCGACCAATGCCAGGCAATTGCGAAAGTTCCTCGATCAAATGCGTCACGGACGCTGGTGTCGCTGTCATCACCAAAATATCCTAACCCGGGCAGAGCCGGAATCAAAGCGGAATCAAAAAGGAACCGTTGACCGCCAAATTCTTGCTCGCTGTGCAAGGATCCTATTGTTTAGGCCCTATCCAGACAGGCCGGGGCTAAAAAAGGAGCGATCATCCCAGGCCAATGTCGGGGATGTCGATGCCGCCGGTCACGTCCGACATTCTCTCAGTCGTCGCATCGTCAATCTGTTCCAATCCCTGGTTGACCGCCGCGATGACCATATCCTGCAACATCTCCACATCATCGGGATCTAAAACTTCGGGCATGATGGTGAGGGATTGAACCCGTCGCTCACCGGTGATGACCGCCGTCACGACCCCGCCGCCCACCGACGCCTCGACGGTCATCTCGGCGATTTCATCCTGGGCCTTGAGCATATCCTCCTGCAAGCTTTGCAATTGCTGGAGCATCTCCCCGCCCCTGCCTTTACTCGACCGACTTCTACGTTTAATTTTCCTGACCAATGTAACCTCCCGCTTTTAAGATAACTTTATTAAAAAATTCGCTCAGAGGCCCGTCCTCGGGCCGATTAACACCCCCGGGGCGGTGGCTAGAGCAATTATTTAAGACTCTCTTTAGTGTTGAACGACCTGCGCTCCCAGATCCTCCACCGCCATTCGGACTACTGGATCCTCTTGAACTAGGTCCCGCCCGGACGATTGATTCTCTGTATCACCGGATGATCGATTCTGTTCTCCCTCTACCGACCCATTTTCCTGTTGTAGCACGCAGCGCACGCGGCATCGCTGGCCTACCAATGCGCTCAGCGCATCCTCCACCGCTTGCCGGTTGTGATCTTCCGCCACCTTACCCCGATGAAACTCGTAATCGAAGCCCAGGACAATCACATCCCCCTCAACCCCTAGCGGCTGACTTGAGCGCATCAGCGCTTCCAGCGATAGATTTTTCGGCCGCAGGGCGTTCAAGAACTCGGACCAACATTGGCGCAATCCGTCAGGGCTCAACGACGCGCCACCCCGTTGCGGGCGCTCCTCCTTGACCGCCGCCGGGCGGGCGGGAGAGCGCTTGTAGGATTTCGCCTCCGGATGTTTTCTATCCGCCGGATGCTTTTTATCCGCCTTCGTATTGGCAGGGGCGGCGTGTGACGATGTAGCGGGCGGGGACGTAGGTTGGCGAGACGGCGGCCTCGATTGCGGCGCAGCCGTCGAGGCGAGCAATGTCGCCTCGATCAAGGCCATCTCCAACGGGAGTTGTGGTTGCCAGCTGCCTCTGGCCTCGTTGACTGCCTGGGTGAAAAGGCGCATCGCCCGCATCAACAATGGGACGCCAGCGACCTGGGCCTGCTTCTCCAACCGGGGCCGTAAATCCTCCGTGACGTGGTTGGGCAGGACGCCCGATTTCAACTGGAGCAGAAGCAATGACCGCAGGTGCTCGACCACCTGGCGGGCGAACTGGCGCGGATCGGCGCCCTCGTCAATGGCGGTGTTGATGACATTCAGGCCCTGAGCTGCATCCCGCTCAATAATCGCCTGAGCCAACTGGATAATGGCCTCGTTGCCGCCGATCCCCAACGCGGCGTGAACCTCCGAGACGGTGACGCCCTGATCGCCATACGAAGCCAACTGATCGAGCAAACTCTCAGCGTCCCGCACGCTGCCGGTAGCCTGGCGAGCGATGATGGTCAACGCCTCCCGATCGGCCGGGATGCCCTCTTGTTGCACCATCCATGCCAGGCGCTCCACGATCTCGCCGACAGAGATGCGCCGGAAGTTGAAGCGTTGGCAGCGAGAGACAACTGTATTGGGGATCTTGTGCGCCTCCGTCGTCGCCAGGACGAAGATGGCGTGGGGCGGCGGCTCCTCCAGCGTCTTGAGCAGCGCGTTGAAGGCGGAGGTGGAGAGCATGTGCACCTCGTCAATGACGTAGACCTTGTAACGCGCCTCGTTGGGCCGGAATCCCACCCGCTCCCGCAATTCCCGCACGTCGTCGACGCCGGTGTTTGAGGCGGCGTCAATCTCGATTAAGTCGATCAAGCGGCCCTCGTTGATCGCCTGGCATACCGCGCATGCATTGCAAGGGCGCTGATCTTCGGGCGCGAGACAATTGACCGCTTTAGCCAACAAGCGGGCCGAGGTCGTCTTGCCGGTGCCGCGTGGGCCGGAGAACAGATAAGCGTGATGAATTCGACCGGTGGTCAGCGCGTTGCGCAGCGTGTTGACGACGTGGGATTGTCCAATCAGCTCGTCAAAGGTCTGGGGTCGCCATTTCCGGTATAATGCCTGTACGGTCATCGTCCTCTCCTATGCAAGTTGCGGGCCATGGAATAAGTCTAACATTGAGAGGCAAGAATGGCAAGTCAGTTAGGCGCTTTTTTATTAAGTTTTGGAGCGTCAGGGAATTAGCGATGAGAGGCCTCGGCGGCGGCTTGCCCGGCCAGCCAGCCGGTCGAGAAGGCGGCCTGCAAGTTGTAGCCCCCGGTGTCAGCGTCCACGTCCAGCACTTCACCGGCGAAGTACAGCCCCTCCGCCAGCTTGGAGGCCATGGTGCGCGGTTCGACCTCGGTCGTCTCCACGCCGCCGGCGGTGACGATCGCCTCGGTGAAGGGGCGATGTCCGGTCACGCGCAGGCGGAAATCCTTGAGCCACACCCGTAGCCTATCCCGCTCCTCCGACGTGATCTGATGCGCGACCTTGTAGGGGGAGATGTCGACCAGGTCGGCGCAGACCGGGATCAGTTTGCTGGGCAGCAACCCCTTGAGGATGTTGCGGAACTGCCGCTTGCCGTGGGCGTCGAAATCGCGCAGGAGCCGCTCGTCGAGCGTCTCCTCGTCCAGCGCCGGCTTGAGGTCGATGGAGATCTCCACCCGTTCGCCCCGCCGCAGGCCGTCCACGACCTGGCGACTCATCGTGAGAATGACCGGGCCGGAGACGCCAAAATGGGTGAACAGCATCTCGCCAAACTGCTCAGCTCGCGCCTGGCCCGCGATGAGCGCCCGCACGTTCACGTTACGCAGGCTGAGCCCCTGCAAGCGGGGCGCCACATCGCCGGCCGTCTCCAGCGGGACGAGGGCCGGGCGAATCGGCGTGATGGTGTGCCCCACCGAACGGGCCAGGCGATAGCCGTCGCCCGTCGAACCGGTGCCGGGGTAGGAAGCGCCGCCGGCGGCGACGATCACGCTGTCGGCGCGATAGGTCCGATTTGACGCGACGCGCGCGCCGGTCACGCGCGCGCCGGTCACGCGCGCATTTTCCACAATCAGGCTTTCGACCGGGGCGCGGGTTTGGATCACAGCCCCCTGGGCCTGGGTCCAATCGACCAGCGCGTCCACCACCTCCTGGGCGTCGCTGCTGGCGGGGAACACTCGCCCACCCCGCTCGGTCACCGTCGGCACACCCAGTTGATCGAAGAAGGCCATCAGATCCTGGGTGAAGAAGCGATAGAACGCCTGGCGCAGGAACTGCCCGCCGGGACCGAAGTGGTCGATGAAATCCTCCATCGGCGCGACGTTCGTCAGATTGCAGCGCCCTTTGCCCGTGATGCGCAACTTGCGGGCGGGACGCTCCATTTTCTCCAGGAGCAGCGTCCGCGCCCCCATCCCGGCCGCTTGACCGGCCGCCATCAGGCCGGCCGGCCCACCGCCCACGACGACGACGTGATAATGGGTAGATGGGTTTGCCTGGTGCATAGTCTGTATTCCTGGATTCATCTCAGATGTGCAGGTCGAAAATTTGGGTCTCGCCCGGCTTCACCCATCCCTTTTGCCCCCGTGGGTCGCGCACTGCAACGTGGATGGATTTTTCATTACATTCGTCCGACGTCACCGCGACCCGCTCGGACGTGATCTTGACGTCCAGGAGATGATACCACACGACGAGCTTAAACGTCAGGCTTTTCCATTGTTTCGGCAATGCGGGTTGAAAGCTGACCCCCAGATCGTCAATCTCAAAACCTGCAAAGCCCTTGATGAGCATCAACCACGTCCCGCCGCAAGCGGCGGTATGGATGCCTCCCAGGAAGGAACCGCCGCTCATCACCTTGTTGCTGGCGTTGTAGAGGTCAATGGTCGCCCCTTTCTTGAAGTAGTCGTAGGCTGCTTCCGGATAACCGGCCTTGCTGGCGACGAGCGCGTGCACGGAAGGGCTGAGAGAGGAGCCGTGTTCGGTGCGCGGTTCATAATAATCGTAATTGGCGCGCAATACCTCGACCGGGAAACGATCGTGAAGCGCGAAGAGCTGGAGCACGTCCGCTTGTTTCAAGACCTGTGTCTCGACCGCTACACCGTTGGGCCAGCCCCAGTACTCTTCCGGGTGCAACAATCGCTCTCGCAACTCGTCGGGGCGGGCGTCTTCCAGGTCGAAATAGCCATCGAATTGTTCGATCAACCGGGTCTCTGGATCCGGCCGGGGAAGGTAGACCCGTGCGGCGATATCGCGCCAGTTCTCGACGTCTGTTTCGTCCAGGTTCAGGCGGGCGAAGAGGGCCGCCAACGCATCCGGCGCGGATTCGCGCATCCGCTCATAGATGATTGCCGCTTTTTCCAGGACGAATTGCGCCTGATAATTGGTGAAGGCGTTGTTATCCACGTTCTCGTGGTATTCGTCGGGGCCAAGCAGGCGGATGAATTCGTAGCGCCCCTTATCCTTCTTGAAATAGACGTGTGAGACGAGGAACTGGGCGACCTCAAAGGCGATTTCCGCGCCGTACTCAACGACGAAATCCCAATCGCCGGTCGCGGCGTCATATCGCCACAGCGCATAGACGATGTCCGGGGAAATGTGAATCTGCCAATCGTTGAAATGATTGCGGACTTTTCTCCCACTGAGGACGTTGGTGAAGAAGTAATCGGGGAACAGCTCCTCGCCGGTCTTGCCGCTGGTCCAGGCGTAGAACGCCCCATAATATCCCAGGCGCTTCGCCTTTCCACGGGCGCCATCCAGCGTGTCGTAACGATATTTGAGAATGCTGCGGGCCACGTCCGGCTGGGTATAAAGAAACATCGGCAAGTTGAAAATCTCCTGATCCCAGAACGCCGCGCCCTGATAGACCTGGCACGATAGCCCGCGCGCGCCAATGGGCAAATCCGCGTGCATCGGTGTGGCGACGATATTGTGATAGAGATTGAAGCGGGCGATGGTCTGATCCTCAAGATGGCCCTCAATTTGAACGTCGCTGACGTCCCAGATGGCCTCCCATTTCGCTTGGTGGGCCTCCTTCAGCGTGTCGTAACCGGACGTAAGCGCAGCCTGAACGTCGGACGTCGACTGCTCTCTCGGCGCGGCGACGTCGTTGCTGGTATAGATGCCGACTGCTTTTTCGAGCGTCACCGCTTCGCCCGCATCGAGGAAAAAGGTGTAGCGCCTCATAATGCGACGCTCGCCTTGCATGATCTCGCTGTTATGCGGCTGTGGTCCAAGGAGGTTCAAGCCTTCGACGACGTCAATCTGGATCCCGGCCTCGCCTGTGATGGTCTCAATGGCGATCAATTCGTCCTGTATAAATGGCGTATAGCGCCTGAAGTGTTCGCCGTTGATGCTCCAGACGTGTCCATCGATTCCGGTGAGCAGTTCAACACGGGCGGGTTGATCGACATGGAAACAGTAGCGCATCAGGATGAGATGGAGATTCGCGTAGCTGGCGAATTTCTCGACATCCAGTTTGACGGTCGCGCCTTGATCAGACATCCAGGTCTGAGATCGGCGATAAAGGCCACAGCGCAGATCAAGCGAACGGCGATAATCCCGCGTACGCGCGTCAGACCGCGCGCCAGACATCGAGAGCGCCTCTCCATCGACGTGTAACCTGGTGAACAAGCCGTTGGGGACGTTGCACAATTCCCGCCAATTTCCGTCTGCAGCGTCGTAGGTGTCGCTGACGATGCAGGCGACGTAACGATCCGCCTCCCACTCGGCGAAGGCGCCCCGGTAACCGAGGTATCCGTTCCCTATCATAAAGTTGCTGCCGGAGGTGACCAGTTGGTCGGGCTCGTAATCGCGTTCGACGATCTCCCATCCGGTTTCTGTATAAAGGTTGTTTTTTAGGTGCATATCGATTATTTCCTTCGTCATTCGTCCATTCGTCGTGCATTCTTCGTGAAATCGTCTCAAGCGGCGCTCAGGATCTCCGAGAGTTCAATGTCGGCGGTGCTATCGTAACGGAAGTGAGCTTCACCGACGCGCGCCTCTGGTCCAACACCCACAGCGATCATGCCGCCGTCCAACGCCGCCCTCACGCCGGATGCTGCATCCTCGACCACCACGCACCGGGCCGGGTCCACGTCCATCTCCGCCGCTGCATAGAGAAACAGGTCCGGCGCCGGCTTGCTCCGTTCCACACTGTAACCGTCGGCGATCACGTCGAATAGGTCGGAGATGCCCAATTGGCGCAACACAGTCTTGGTGTTCTTGCTCGCCGAACCGATAGCGATTTTAAACCCTCGTGCGCGCAGGTCGTCCAGCAGCGCAGACGCGCCGGGCAAGAAATCCTCCTCGGTGATCTGGCGAAGCATCTCCTGGTAATAGCCGTTCTTGCGCGCCATCAGCTCCTGCATCTGCGATTCCGTGTAACGATGCCGGTGATCGCCCAGCAATATCTCCAGTGAGCGGCGACGTGAGACGCCCCGTAATTGTTCGTTATCCTCACGTATGAACGGGACGTCTTCCTCTTCGGCGATACGCTTCCAGGCCTGGAAGTGATATTCCGCCGTGTCGGTCAACACCCCATCCAGATCCAGAATGAAAGCTTGAATAGTCATCATAACTCCTTTGATCTGAAAGAGGTTAATAAACTGTCAATCGGCTGGTGATTGATTGACATAGGCCGGTAATCTAGCGCAACGGCGGGCCTGTGGTCGAACGTATGACCAATTTGGCGCTCAGTTCTACGCGGGGTAAATCCGCCTTTTCTTCCGCGTTCGCCGCTGATCGCGGCCCATCCAGCAATCTCAATAGCAGCGCGGCCGCCCTTTCACCATACTCGGCGACCGGTTGATGAATGGTGGTCAGATCCACGTACTCCGCGACGTCGTGGTCGTCAAAACCAATGACCGACAGATCGTCTGGCACACGCAGGTTCATATCACGGATGGTCTTGAGCGCTCCAATGGCCATTTCGTCGGAGAAAGCGAAGACCGCGGTCGGCGGTTGGCGCACGGAGAGAAGTTCGACCATCGCTTCCGCGCCGCCGGCGAGCGAGAAGTTCCCCGGCGCGTCAAGTTCTGGGCGGATCTCAATCTCGTGCTCGCGCAGCGCGCTGTGGTAACCCTCAGTGCGCAGGCGGGGCGTCAAGAAACGCATGGGATCATCACGCAACCCGGAGATGATGCCAATATGCTCGTGCCCCAGGTTGATCAAGTGCCGGGTGGCGATCCGCGCCGCAGCGACATTGTCGACCCCCACCGATGGAAAGTGGGCGGTCTCGGTCTCGACCGTCACGATCGGGGAATCAAGACGAGTAAGTAAATCTACGTCCTCGCCCGTCAGGGCCATACTGATGATAATGAGGCCATCGACGTGCCTGCCCGACGATAACCGGCGGAAAAAATCGGTCTGGTTGCCCAAGCTGGCGATACTGTAACGCATCACGTCGTAACCTTGTGCGACCAACGTCGCTTCAGCCGCCGTGGACACTTTGTTGTAGAACCACTGATCTACCAGAGGCATGACGACGCCGATCGTCATCGTCCGGCCCGCCGCAAGGCGCGACGCGTGGGGGTCAATCGAGTAGTTCAGGTCTCTGGCGACCTGTAGCACCTGCTCCCGCGTCGAGGGGGCCACATTGGGCAAACCCCGCAAAGCCCGGCTGACCGTGGCGGTGGATACGCCCGATTTATCTGCAACTTCCCTGATGGTTGGGGACATCGTAGGTCTCTATCGTAGGTATCGTAGGTCTCTATCTAAGAGGAATGTAAAATGGTGTAACGATGAGTAAAAGATGATAAGAAGTGGGAATAAAACGCCCTTTTTATGTAAGCGCTTACATTATATATTTTTTGAGCGCTTTTGTCAAGCGCTGTGCTCAGTCTACTCAGTCTAATCAGTCTCGCTCAGTCTTCCTTCTCCCTGAAACAAATAGTGTGCTTCACGTCATTTGCGGCCAAGTTCGTAGTAGGCGATTTATCGCCGTAAAAGCGCGCTGAAGCCTCTATCTAGCGCGCACTACAAACAGCGCGCCCGCACTACCAACAGCGCTCAAAGCATTTGAAACACATCCAAAGCAAATAGCCGGATGAGGCTCACGCCTCATCCGGCTATGAAATTCAACGGCGTTGCAGAGCGACTAACGCGCGGGGATCTTTCCCTCGGCCTGACGCTCCTTGATGACGTCCTCGGCGATGGCCTCCGGCACGATGTCATAATAACGGAGCTCCAGCGTGAACGCGCCGCGACCCTGAGTCAAGCTGCGCAGGTCGGTGGCGTAACCGCGGGCTTCCGCCAGGGGCACCTCGCCATCCACGTTGTGGACAGCGCCGCGCACGCGCATGGCGTTGATGTTGCCGCGTCGCCGCCCGATGTCGGCCACCACGCTCCCCAGGTGTTCCTCCTGGACGTTGACGTCGGCCCGCATGATCGGCTCAAGCAAGGCCGGTTTGGCCTGTTGCACCGCCCGGCGCGTCGCCATCGAACCGGCGATCTGGAAGTCCATCGAGGCGGAATCGACCTCGTGATACTTGCCGCCCAACAAGGTCACGCGCACGTCGGTGACCGGGTAGCCGGCGATGACGCCCTTCTCCAGCGCCGCGCGGATGCCCATCTCGGTGGGCCGCACGAAATCCCTGGGGAACTCGGAGGGCGGCGCTTCGTCCTCGAAGACCACGCCCTCTCCCCGTTGCAATGGCTCAATCCGCAAGTGGACTTCGGCAAAGTGCCCGTGCCCACCCGTCTGCTTCTTATACGTACCGATGACCTCGGCGGTCTGCCGCACCGTCTCGCGGTACGAGATCTGGGGCGGGCTGACCTTTGGATTGAGGTTGAACTCTCGCCGCAATCGGTCGACGGCGATCTCCAGGTGTAACTCGCCCATACCCGCCAGCGTCATCTCCTCCGTCTCCGGATCGAATTGGCTGACCAACGTGGGATCCTCGTCGCACAACCGCGATACCGCCCGATGTAATTTCTCCTGTGTGCTCCGGGACGAAGGCTTCAGGGCCACCGCGATGACCGGGTCAGGAAACTGGAATCTCTCCAGCATGATCGGATTGGCCGGGTCGCAGAGGGTATCGCCGGTGATGGCTGACTTGACGCCCACCAGCGCCACGACATCGCTGGCTTGCAGATTATTCACTTGCTCACGCTGGTTAGCGTGCATCCGGTAGATGCGCCCGACCCGTTCTTCGATGTCGGCGCGCGGATTGTAGACCATGCCGCCGACGTTGAGCCGTCCAGAAAAGACGCGCACCCACGTCAAATGGCCCACGTGCGGATCGGTCACGATCTTGAAAGCCGACATACACAGGGGCGCTGAGGGATCGTCGGGCCGCTCGGCGATGTCCTCGCCGTCCGGGGTTGTGCCCACGATGGCGGGCAAATCGGTTGGCGCCGGCAGGTAGTCCACGATGGCATCGATCAACGATTGAACGCCGACGCGGTTGCGCGACGCCCCGCATAGGATAGGCGTCACTTCGCCAGCGATGACGGCCCGGCGCAACGCATTCTTGAGCGCCAGGAGCTCCGGTTCGACCCCTTCTAGCCGTTGGGTCAACAACTCGTCATCCGTCTCGCAGATGACGTCTAAGAGCGCCTCTCGGGCCTCGGTGACCTGATCCTGCATCGCCGGCGGTACCGCTTCGATCGTTGGATCGTCCGCATCCGTTTCCCAGATGAAGGCCTTTTGGGTCAGCAAATCGACAACGCCGGTGAACGTTTCTTCCAGACCGATAGGGAGTTGCAGCGGCTGCGCTTTCGTCGTGAGGCGATCTTGCGCATCGCTCACCACCCGGTCGAAACTGGCGCCCACCCGGTCGAGTTTGTTGATGAAGATGACGCGGGGCAGATTCTCGCGGTTGGCGTGCATCCAGACCGTCTCGGTCTGCGGTTCGACGCCGCCGACAGCGCACAACACGATGACGCCGCTGTCGATGACGCGAATCGAGCGCACGACTTCGGCCGTGAAGTCGATGTGGCCGGGCGTGTCGATCAGGTTGATGCGATGACCGCGCCAATGGCAGGCGGTCGCGGCCGACATAATCGTGATGCCCCGTTCCCGCTCCTGCGCCATCCAGTCCAACTGGGTGTCGCCGTCGTCAATGTCCCCGGCGCGATGAATACGCCCGGTGTGATATAAAATCGATTCCGATGTGGTCGTCTTGCCGGCGTCCACGTGGGCGAAAATGCCTATGATTCTTACCTGATTGATCGGTGCTTCTTTTTTCTTAGCCATATATTTTACCCTACTCTAACAACTAACCGAGATGGATTCATATAAAAAGCGTTCAGCCAGAGCGGATAACAGACAAACGACGCCAATGGCCGAACGCTCGTTTCTTTTCCAGACGTGGTATTATATCACAAATCTAATATTATGCAAGTTTTGATCCATCCCTGTCGCAGGCGGATCAGTGGGCCGTACACCCCTCCAACGCGGTGCAGAAATCCCGGCAGATGGCTTCGGTGGTGCCAACGTAGACGATGTAGAACTCATTGTCGTCGCGGGAAAGGGTGTAGCGAGCGGTGCAGGGTTGAATCTCCGGTCTCTCGGCGCTGGCGTCTGGTATGACTGGTGCAACGCACCGGAAGAGATTGACCGGATCCAGCAGCGCGTTGCGATCGGCGATGGCGACGGCGCCGGCCGAGAGAGGGAATTCTTGATTGGCGTAGGCACGCATTCGCACCGCACCGACTTCCTGGTAACAGCCGACGACCTGGTCTATTACAGCTACCGTCGCCGCTAACTCTGGATGCCCCAGCAATAACGCCGCTCCCCCACTCAGGTTTTTGATGTACTCGGTCAGTTGCTGATCCTCGATCGTGTCGTAGCTGGGAAGGTCGGGTAACATCTTGGCGGCTGGCGGCTGCGAATCGGTTCCGCCCACGCCTAGAAATAAACCCACCCCACCCAAAAGTATCGCAATAGCAATCAGCCATAGATAAAGTCGCATAGAGCTTTTCCCAAACTTACTCATCATCCATCTCCTTTGTCCAAATTCACATCCAACCACATTCATTTTAACACATCTGGCAGTCTCGTACAATTGGATGTATCCAGGGGAAAACGTAGCAGTTCTGGGGCCTGCTAAAGCCCCTGGGGGCCGTTCCAACGCATTGGGAAAGTCCATCAACCCCAGCGGAATATGGAAACTCGCCCTACGTCGTCTGGCTGGGCAGGTCGGCTTTTGACTTCTAAAACCCTCCAGGCTAAAAATGCTCCATTTGTCGCATAGTCTTTTGTGTCAAAAGTCACTTGTGCAAGTGACCATCTGGGTATAAAATCATGTAATGTCTATCAATCAGGTTGAAGAAAGGAGCAGAGTGTAATGATGACCGAAAAAGCCGGTCCACAGGTAGAAATAGAAGCGCTAAAGGACTTTTGCGTGGCGGTATTTAAGAAGATGGGTGTCTCCGAGGAGGACGCCCACATCACGACCGACGTATTGGTAGAGGCGAATCTCCGGGGCGTTGATAGCCACGGCGTCGCCCGCCTGCGCCGTTACGTCAACGGCCTGCGGGATGGCACGATGCTTGCTCAACCGCAAGAAGTGCTAGTGACCGAAACCCCGACGACGGCGTTGATCGATGCTGGGGCCGGTTTGGGACAGCCGGTCTCCTATCGGGCGATGGAGCAGGCAATCCACAAGGCGCTCGACTACGGGTGTGGGTTCGTGACCGTGCGCAATTCCAATCACTTCGGCATCGCCGGTTATTACGCGATGATGGCGCTGGCACACGATTGCATCGGCATCACAATGACCAACGCCGCCGTACTGGTAGCGCCCACGTTCGGGCGGGATGCGATGCTGGGTACGAATCCTATCTCGGTGGCGGCGCCGGCCGGGGAAGAGCGACCCTTCGTGCTCGATATGGCGACCAGCACCGTCCCCCGAGGCAAATTAGAGGTCTACCATCGCCTGGAAAAGCCGATTCCTCTGGGATGGGCGGTCGACGAGACCGGCACGCCCACCACCGGCGCTGAGCGAGTATTGGAGAATTTCAAGCAGCGGGTTGGAGGCGGGCTTTTACCCCTGGGCGGCGCCGGCGAGCTGATGGGCGGGCACAAAGGATACGGCCTGGCGTTGTGGGTCGACGTCTTCTGCGCGATTCTCTCAGGCGCGGCCTACGCCAACACCGTCTATCCCAAGACACCCGACGGCAAACCACTGCCCTCGGAAATCGGGCACTTCTTCGGCGCGTGGCGCGTGGATGCGTTCCGCCCCCCGGACGAGTTCAAGGCCGCGATGGACGACCTGCAACGGCGGCTGAAAGAGGCCCCCAAGGCGGAGGGGCAGGACCGTATCTATATCCACGGCGAGAAAGAATACGAGGAAGCGGAGCGGCGTTCCGAGACCGGCATCCCGCTCAACCCCAAGGTGGCGGCTGATTTGCAAGCGATTGGGGAAGAACTCGGCATTGCGTATGACTTGTAGAGGCTAGGGTTGAAGGTTTGAGGTTAGGAGGAGCTTTATGGCGACGGTGGAGCGTTTTGAGGACCTTCGGGTTTGGAAGGATGCGCGGGAGATCGCGGGGATCATCTACAGATTGGCGCAGAAGTTCCCCGCGCATGAGCAGCACAGGCTCGCCAGCCACATCGAGCGGGCGGCGGTCTCCACGATGTCGAACATCGCCGAGGGTTTCGAGCGGGGGACGAGCAAGTCTTTCATCAACTTCCTCCACATTGCCAAGAGATCCAACAGCGAGGTGCGTTCGCTGGCCTACGTGGCGCTCGATTTGGGCTACGTGACACCGGACGAGAGCGACGACCTGATCCAACGCTGCGCGACTCTCTCCCGCCGGCTGTACACGTTCATTGAACACTTGAAAACTACCCCCATTGAGGGCCACAACTTCCTTCAGAAAACCGACCCCGTCTGGCGACTTGAACCTCAAATCTATCAAATCCCCTACGGCAAATCGACCCTCGAATTCACCCTCCCGCCCGGTATGCGCGGCGATATCGTGACCTCCAGGCCGGTCGAGCCGCTGGAGGACGTGGAGGCCGCCATCGCCGAGGCGCTCGCCGATCCCGTCGATTCCCCGCCGCTGCGAGCGTTGGTCCAGCCGGGCGAGGCAGATTCGCTCAAGGTGTGCATCGTGTTCACCGACATCACCCGCGCCAGCCCCGACCATCTCCTGGCGCCGGCGTTGCTGGATGAACTGGCGGCGGCCGGCGTCAGGGACGAGCACATCACGCTCCTGTGCGGGATCGGCATGCACCGGCCCTCGACCGACGAGGAGAAAATCGTCAAGCTAGGCCGGGACGTGGTTGAGCGCTACCGCGTGATCGACAACGAGCCGCAGAACCCCGCCGCCCTGGTCGACCTGGGCGTCACGCCGGGCGGCGTGCCGGTCTCGGCGCACCGGGCGGCGGTAGAGGCGGATCTGCTGATCGCGACCGGCCTGGTGGAACCGCACCAGTACGCCGGTTACTCCGGCGGGCGCAAGACGGTGGCGGTGGGGGCGGCGGGCGAGGCGCTCATCGCTCACACCCACGGCCCGGCCTTCGTCGACGACGCCGACACGCGCCTGGGCCGCATCGAGGGCAACCCCTTCCACGAGGCGATCACCGAGGCGGCCCGCCGGGCCGGCCTGCGCTTCATCCTCAACGTGGTGCTGGACGACGAGAAGCGCGTCGTCTGCGTCAAGGCCGGGGAACCGGAGGAGACTCACCGGCAGTTGGTCGCTTTCGCCCGCTCGATTTACGAGGCGCCCATCCCCCACCAGTACGACGTCGTCGTCGGCGGGGTGGGGTTCCCCAAGGACGCCAACCTGTACCAGGCCAGCCGCGCGGCGTCCTACCTTTTCTTCGCGCCGACGCCGGTCGTCAAGCCGGGCGGTTTCCTGATCGTCCCGGCCCGTTGCGAGGAGGGCGCCGGCGACGGCGTGGGCGAGCAGCGCTTCCTGGCCGCCATGCGCGACGCGCCCGACGTGCAACACATTCTGGACGACGCCCGGAAACACGGATACCCGCCAGGCCAGCAACGGGCCTTCGTGATGGCGAAGGTGCTGGAGGGCGCGCGGGTCGTGATCGTGGGCAGCGAGCGCCCTGACGTGGTGACGGCGTGCAAGATGACGCCGGTCGAGACGATGGAGGAGGCGCTGGCGTTGGCCGCGCGCGAGCTGGGCGGCGCGGCCGAGGGACGACCGCTGGACGTGCTGGTCGTGCCCCACGCGCTGCTGACGTTGCCGGTCGTGAGTTCGTAGGTCAATGTGTCGATAGAAAATAAGGAGTGAGGCCGATGAAAGTACAGCAGTTGTGCCTTCAGAACTACAAACGGTTCAACAGCCTAGAACTAGATTTCCGAGATCCAGAAACTGGGTTGGCCGAGGATCTGATTGTACTGGTAGGGCAGAATGGCTCTGGCAAATCTAGTGTGTTACAGGCTATAGCGGCAATGTTAGGCGCGGCTACGGAGCGATTGGTCTCGCCATCGGAATTGGAGTGGCCTGGCTTTGATTTGAGTTTGGCTAATACAGCTTGGGTACGTCCCGTCGACATTGAATTAGACATTGAGTTCAGTCAAGACGAGATTGAGGCAACGCGTGCGTATTTTAGTCGCACCGATATGGCTCAAGATCAAGATAAATGCCCTCCCGGGGATAGCGCCCGCGTCAAACTGCATTATAATCCTAATGAAGACCGCCCTGAAGTGTCAAGGGCGGCCGAGTTTTTCCAGTTTCACGGCCGGAAGTACGCTCGTATGATCTTCAAACATGCGCCGGAAGGATCCCAACTATTCGAACGGGTGGGTGATGTCTTCTGGTACACCGAGCATCGCACCACGAACAGTTTGACGCCGGTTGAGAGCAATGGACAAACGTTCACTTTCGACGATATGAGTCTACTAAGCAGACGTTTGTCTGACTGGTTCCACTTTCACGAGCGAGTGCAGCGGGGTGATTGGGAGCTTCGGTCTGGACAACGGGACTTTCTGGCAGATATCGAGCGTGCGTACCAGACCGTCTTTCCAAATCGCCGCTTTGAAGGTCCCGTACCCCGTACAGACGTAGATGAGATCATGGAGGAACCCTGGTTTTATCTTTTTGATGGACACCATCAATACGAGTTAAGCGAAATGTCAGGGGGAGAGCGGGCGATCTTTCCTATGATTTTTGACTTCGCTTATTGGAATATTTGCAACTCGGTTGTCTTGATCGACGAGTTGGAGCTACATTTACACCCACCTTTGCAACAGGGATTGCTCAAAGCACTGCGTAAGCTTGGGAAAAACAATCAATTTATCATTACCACCCATTCTGAAGCCGTCACGTCTATTGTATCCGAAGAGTCTATTCGCCGTTTGTGAGGTTCCTATGCCACCTGTCATTGATCCAGCTTTGAAAATTGTCTTCTGTGAAGGCCGTCCTGGTAGTTTGGATGATTTACTCCTGGGAAATCTTATGCCGGTTGGCGGCGCGTTAATCAAACCAGTAGGCGGCAAGCGCGGAATGCAAGCGTTTATTGAGGGATATCTGGGAAGCTATCCTACAGGGTCACAACAACCTGAATATCTGGGGTTCCGAGATCGTGACTTTGACGTTGAGCCATCTGATGAGCCTGAACTCATCCGTTTATGGGGGGAGAAACCTATTTGGCTGACTCACCGAGCGGCTATAGAGAATTATTTTATTGACGCTGATCTGATTTGGAGATATTGGGTGGAGCGAGAGAACGCGCCTGCCTGGGCGCATGGTCCTGCGTTGCCGGTCGTCGACATTGAGCAGCATATTCAAGAGTCGGCCCGGGAACTGCTCGACTATCAAGCCGTACGCTGGGCGCTAGCTCGGTTAAAACCAGGATCGCGTTGGCCGGATGTCCATACAACCTGGACAGGAGGGAGTGGCGATATGCCATTGTCATTGACTTACGATGATTGCCTGGAAGAAGCATGCCAACTCATCACAATTTTCCAGGAGAACATTGAGAATGTTCGTCACGATCTCTTTCGGAGTAGTGCCCAGGCGTATCGTGAAAGATTCAGTACTGAAAGTTTCTTTGAGAGCCACCGATACTTGTTCTGGTTTCATGGTAAGGATCACCTGGTGCAATTATGTCGTCGTCTCTCTCGCGATTTTCCGCGCAGGCCTTATGCGCGCTGGGCAGCTGAAAATGTAGACGTTGATAAGCATCCCGACTTACAACAGTTGGTCGATTTTATAAAAATGTAGCTCTCAATATAGGTTCTCTGGGATTTCGCATGGCGAGACCCTAAAGGTTTTGCTCAAGGCCGCGCAAACAACGTTTTTGCCTTAAACAATGACCTTTTTCCATCAAAACCAGCGCAAAAACCTTTAGGGTCTATGATG
>DAOTUC010000195.1:0-3280 GCA_034437315.1 Anaerolineae bacterium | reverse complement strand
GTTGGACTTGATGGAAATCATAGCGCCGGTGGAGAAGCTGCCAAGGGAACCGGAAGCGGCGCCCGATTGGCCGCTGGTGGTGGATTTACCGGTGTCTGTAACGGGCAAGCGCGTCACGCCGATGCTCAGCGACTGGCTAAAGATGCGAAGGCACGCCGGAGAAGCGCTGGGGCCGGTGGTGACATTTGGAGAGCAACAGGTTCTGCCATTGAAACTCGACCAACGCTATTGGGCAGGAATCGAAGTTGAATCCATAGACAATCTGAAGCAATTGGCGGACGAATCAGTGGCCTTTCTGTGGACACCCTTCGCTTTACAGCGCCGCGAGGCGAAAGCGGTTTTTGCAAGAGACGTATGGCGAGCGCTACAGCCGGGCGGAACCTGGGCGTTGGTGGATGTATTGCCGGAATCAATGGCAAACCATTGGCTGTACCGCTATTTCCCAGAGGCCTGGGACAATGATCTGGGAATAACGTGGAATACGTATGAACTGTACAACGCGCTGCGGGGAGCGGGATTCGAAGTAGACCTGAAACGGAGGAGCGTCCATCAAGCCGTCCATCTGGGGATCGCGTGGGAAATGGCAACAAAACGGGAGCGCTGTCCGCAGTTAGCGCTTATGCCGGATCGAGTCTATGAGATGGGGATAGCGCGCCTGAAAGCGGCGGTCACAGAGAAAGGCGAGGCATACCTGGAAATGTCAGCATTCTGCCTGGTGGAAGTTGCGGGCGGAATACGCGGCGCTCCAGGAGGAGTTGGGATGGACGGGCCTCGATTTACCGGATTGGGATTGGGTAACGGGGGAGGAGGGGGACGAGGAAGAAGCGGAGGGGGACACAGACGATAGCGCGTGACCGGTGTCCTTTGACCGGTGACTGACGATTCTCTATCCCTTCGAGGCCGTAACTTCCACCAGGCAGAACTCGGAATCTTCCAGGTATCGCTCGCTTTTCAGAGATCTCGGCGCGAAAGTTAACTTGCCCACAACGCCAGAACGAGTATACTATGGAAGAGCAAAGCCCCGGCGCTTACACCGAAGCCCGAGGCTGTGACCAAGGCGGTAGCGCGCCCAGGTGCGTTTATGATAGCATATGAATTGCCATTAGACAAGCGCCCGCCCGCCGTCCAGGTGTGGCGGACGTTTTTGTTTCACTGGCAAACATCCGTCTTGAGAGGAGCGCACGGATCGGCTCTATTTATCTACCACAATTGACCCAAACCAAAAACAACCCTGGAGTGTTGAATGAGTGAATCTACCCTCAACTGGATCGCCAACTTCATCTGGTCCATCGCCGACGACGTCCTGCGCGACGTCTACGTGCGCGGTAAGTACCGCGACGTTATTCTTCCGATGACCGTCATTCGTCGTCTCGATGCTGTACTTGAGCCAACCAAGCAGGACGTGTTGAACGCTAAAAAACGACTCGACCGCATTGGAATCACCAACCAGGAGGCAGCCCTGAAACAGGCCGCCGGTCAGGCCTTCTACAACACCTCGCCCTTCACGCTGCGGGATCTGAAAGCCCGCCCCAAACAGCAACAGCTCAAAGCCGATTTCGCAACCTATCTCGATGGCTTCTCCGACGACGTTCAAGAGATCCTCGACAAATTCAAGTTTCGCAATCAGATTCCCACCCTCGTTGAGGCCGACGTCCTTGGCTTTCTGATCGAGAAATTCCTCGATCCCGCCATCAACCTGAGCCCCGAGCCGGTCCGCGGCCGGCAGGGAGACGTCATTCATCCCGGCTTGGACAACCACGCGATGGGCACCATTTTCGAGGAATTAATTCGCCGTTTCAACGAGGAGAATAACGAGGAGGCCGGCGAGCACTTTACACCCCGCGACGTCGTTGAATTGATGGCCAACTTGATCTTTATGCCCATCGCCGGGCAGATTCGATCCGGCACTTACCTGGTCTACGACGGCGCCTGCGGCACTGGCGGGATGTTGACCATCGCCGAGCAGACCCTGACCCAGCTTGTCGATGATCACGACAAAGCGGTCTCCATTCACCTCTTCGGCCAGGAGATCAATCCGGAGACCTACGCCATCGCCAAGGCCGACCTATTGCTCAAGGGCGAGGGAGAACAGGCCCAGAACATTGCCTTTGCCTCCACCCTTTCCCAGGACGCCTTCTCGACCCACGAGTTTGATTTTATGCTCTCCAATCCCCCCTATGGGAAGAGCTGGAAGGCCGACCTCAAGCGCATGGGTGGCAAGAGCCGTATCACCGACCCACGCTTTATCGTGCAGCACGCTGATGATCCGGCGTTTAGCCTCCTGACCCGCTCCAACGATGGACAGATGATGTTCTTGGCCAACAAGGTCAGCAAGATGAAACAGGACACGCCGCTGGGCAGCCGTATCGCCGAGGTGCACAACGGCTCCTCCCTCTTCACCGGCGACGCGGGGCAGGGTGAAAGCAACATCCGCCGGTGGATCATCGAGAACGACTGGCTGGAGGCCATCATCGCGCTGCCGCTCAATATGTTCTACAACACCGGGATCGCCACCTACATCTGGGTGCTCTCCAATCGCAAGCCTGACCATCGCCAGGGCCAGGTTCAGCTGATCGACGCCAGCGCGTGGCACCAACCGCTGCGCAAGAACCTGGGGCAGAAGAACTGCGAGCTATCAGAGGCCGACATCCAGCGCATCGTCGAGACCTTCCTGGCCTTCGAGGAGAGCGAGCAGTCGAAGATCTTCCCCAACGAGGCCTTTGGCTATTGGAAGATCACCGTCGAACGCCCGCTCCGCCTGCGCGTGGATCTCTCCGCAGCAGCCCGCGCCCGCTTGCGTGAGGCCTGCCGGGAAGACGACGATCTGGAGGTGGCCGACCTGGTGGATGCGTTAGCGGAGGACATTGGCTCCGGCCCGCAGTTCGACTACAACGCTTTCCTATCTCGTGTGGAGGAGGCCGCCGACTTCCGCTTCTACAAGCGCCATCAGAACACAATCCAGGACACGCTCACCCAGGCGGATGAAGCCGCCGCCCCCGTAATCAGCAAAATCCTCAAGCGCGCCCAGCCCGATCCGCTGCACGGGCGCTTCGCCGTGGAAATTGAGGGGCAAGAGCGGGTGGTGGAGTACGAATCCGATACGGACCTGCGCGACACCGAGCAGATCCCGCTGCTGGAAGCGGGGGGCATCGAGGGCTTCTTCCGCCGCGAGGTATTGCCCTACGTGCCCGACGCTTGGATCGACCCGGACAAAACCAAGATCGGCTACGAGATCTCTTTCAATCGCTACTTCTACGAGCCGGAGCCGCTGCGTCCGCTG
>DAOTUC010000194.1:0-3679 GCA_034437315.1 Anaerolineae bacterium | reverse complement strand
AAGCTACCGATCCGCAGACACATTGGAATACGCTTGGAGCCTGGCAATGGGGGCAACCTGGATACGTGCGGGCGAAACCGAAAACGCCTCTAATCTCATTCTGATCATACCCTTCCCTTTTAGCCGATGTCTCCTTGATGGAAAAAGCCCAATCGGCGATCCAATGATCCGGCGCTTCTTCCTCGAAACGGATGCCAAAGCTTTGCCGAATCCGGCTACAACGGGCCATTACAATCACAACGTTAAGTTTTTCCTTCAAAGAACCCTCCTAACCCGGAAGAGCCAGTACCCAAAAAGGAACGTCAACGACAAATTCTTGCTCGCCGTGCACGGATTCTATTGGTTAGGGCCTAACTTGGAAGAGCCAGTACCTACCAACTGGAGTTTTCCACTTAAGAATTCGGAAGTCTTCTGTCGAGTATCTCGGAGGCAAAGTTGATTGACTATCACGTCAAAATCGGTTGTTCAATGCGCCTTTTGAGACTTCCGAATTCTAATGACGATTGACTGGAAAACTCCAGTGACAAAAGGCTGAACTCACTGAGAGGGATTTCAGCCTTTTGTCAGTGCTTCAGTGTTTGAAGGCCCGCTGGAACCACCGAAGCTCTGAAATCGCTGATGACACTGATGAGGCCGAGCAGCCGGGGCGCTCACGCTTCGTCGAAGTGGAGCAGGGAGAACGGGGCTGAATCTTCAGCCGTCATCTTGACGGCACAGGAGCCAGCAGGATGCTGGTTGAATCTCACTCGCGATCCATCTTTCTTCCCGATTTAATTGAGTACATACCTTTATCTTGCTACGTTTCCTGATAAGCGCTATAATTGGATTATTGTAATCTTGTTCAAGCCCCCCAATTAAGAAAATATGAGGTGACGAAATGGACACAGCGACTGTGACGCTTCAGGTACCGGCCAGTCTCTACGCTGATCTGCAATCGCTGGGCGCGGAGGAGCAAGTAAGCCCGGTGGAAATGATCGCCCGCCTGGTGGATAACGCCCGCCAACACCGCGCCTGGCTGCGAGGGTGGGAGGAACTCCGCGAGTTGATCCAACGCGAAGGCGGTCTGCAAGTTGGAGTTACGAAGAAGGAAGTTGTCGAGCAGATGCGCAAGACTCGCTACGAGATCTTTGAAGCTGAATATGCGCATTTGTATAGATAGTTGCATCTTCATCCACGGGTTGCAAGGTAATGATCCAGCAACGCGACGACTAATCACGCTTATCAGCCCTACTTTGCAATTGGTGATCCCCCGGCTGGTGGCTCAGGAAGTGACCCGCAACTTGCAGTCACTGGAGCAAGTGCGTCGGTTCTATCGCTTGTTCCACGAGATCGACTGGGCCTTCATCGTGGATGAACCGGTCCCCACTGACCTGGTGGAAAAGTACGTCCACTTAGGGTTGCCGGCAAAGGCTGATGCCTTCATCGGTGCGTTCGCCGAATGGATGGAGGCTCGTTACCTTATCTCCGATAACCGCCATTTTTTACGCGAACTGCGGACAGACGCTTTTGACGTGTTGGACGCGGCCAGCTTCGTCGCGCGTTGGGAAGCGGATACGCTATAGCAACTGTCGGTAAGTTTTCCATTAAGTTGCTGCCCCTCTTTGAGGGGGTGTTTTTTTTCATAGGACCTGTCCAAGAATAACTTCTAACTTTTGGGCGTAAACTCCGAAATTATTTTTAGACGACTTCCAAGGCGATCGTGGTCAAGTGACCAGGTTGAAAACCCCCCAGACGACGGGTGTGCTCACATATTTTGTGTTATACTGAGGATACAATAAATAGGCCAGAGGCCTAACCGGGTAGGATCCTTGCTCATCCTGTGAATTCTGTAAAGAGAGTCTTAAATAATTGCTCTAGCCACCGTCCCGGGGGCGCTAATCGGCCCGAGGGCGGGCCTCTGAGTGGATTTTTTAATAGTCTCTTTATCGCCTTAGCAAAGGAGGTCAATTGAAATGGATTATGGCAAGTTACTGACTCGCGCATTAAACCTCATCTGGGAGAATAAATTTTTGATCTTGTTGGGTGTGCTAATCGCTCTGGGAAGCGGTGGGAATAGCGGCGCTTCGTCGCGCTTTGATTTCAACTTCGACCGCCCAGGTCGTGATTTCGAGACGCCTCAACCGCCAGACTTCGGGGAATTCCCCGAATTTCCGGGCATGCCCGACCCTGAAAGATTTTTCAGGTCCTTCCCGGACGGCGTCCCCTTGGCTCTGATTTTCGCCATCGGCGCCCTGCTGATCTTCATCGGTATCCCGTTGTGGGTGCTCTCAACGGTCTCGCGCGGCGCTCTGATCGCCGGGGTCAACACGATTGAGGGCGGAGGGACGTCCAGTTTCGGGGAGGCCTTTAACGCTGGATGGCGAAAGGGTTGGACGTTAGTCGGCATCGGCCTCCTGCCTGCCATCCCCGGCCTCATCATCGCCGCCGTGGGCGCGATTGGCGCCTTGGGCTATCTTGGATTTGCCCGGATAGATACAGGGCGCGCGCTGCTTCCATTTGGCGGCGCGGCGTTGGGGCTGTTGGCTCTCCTGGCTTGCCTTCTCGTTCCCGTCGCGTTGGTGTTGGCGCTGCTTCAGACCTTCGCCAACCAGGCCTGTATGCTGGAGGATGCAGGCGTGTTCGCGGCTTACAGGCGCGGTTTCTCCGTTCTGCTAGAGCATATCGGATCGGCCCTGTTGCTCTTCTTGATTCAGATTGTCGTTAGCTTTGCCATCGGACTTATGACACCCCTGCCCAACATCTTGCTGTTCTTGTGTTGTTTCCTATGGCCGGTGCTCTTATTAATCCAGGGCGCTATCACCGCTTACTTTTCCACGCTGTGGACCCTGGCCTGGCGACAATGGACCGGATTGGTGGACGGCGCGGTGGTCGATGCTTCGGCGTCGGCTATCTACTAACCACGAGTTACGGGGAGGGGGCGAGCGCCTTGTGCTCGCCTCCTCAATGGCTTTGGAAAGGGATAGGATGTGATGAATAGGACGCTCGACACCCGACGGATTTTGATCTACCTGGCGTTCGCTTTCGGCGTTGCCTGGGCGGCCTCGTTGGTGGTCTATCTCACCGGCGGTCTGCGGGATAGCCCGATGCTGATTCCGGAAGCGAACATCTCGCTGGCGCTGATTTTACTCACTGTGCCGGTGATGTGGTCCCCGGCGCTGGCCCATCTTCTGACGCGCTGGCTCACCGGAGAGGGATGGGAGGGCGTTTATCTGAAGCCCCGCTTCAGGCGGAGTTGGCCCTACTACGCGGCGGCCTGGTTTCTGCCGGGTCTCCTGACTATCGTCGGCATGCTCGTCTTCTTCCTCCTCTTCCCGCGTTATTACGACGCCGATCTAGCCACGTTGCGGCAGATGCTGGCCCAGAGCGGCATAGACGTCGATCTGGAGACGGTCAACGTCTGGGCCATCGTCGCCGCGCAGGTTTTCCAGGCGACGCTCATCTCACCCGTGTTCAACGGGCTCTTCACCTTCGGCGAGGAGTTTGGCTGGCGCGCTTACCTACAGCCCAAGCTGACGCCCCTGGGCGGGCGCAAGGCGACGCTGCTACTGGGGCTAATCTGGGGCGTGTGGCATTGGCCCGTCATCCTGATGGGCCACAACTACGGCCTTGACTATCCAGGCGCCCCTTTTCTCGGCTTGCTGGCGATGGTCTGGTTCACGCTCATATTGAGCGCTTTCCT
>DAOTUC010000193.1:0-7014 GCA_034437315.1 Anaerolineae bacterium | reverse complement strand
CCCTAAAGGTTTTTGCGCTGGTTTTGATGGAAAAAGGTCATTGTTTAAGGCAAAAACGTTGTTTGCGCGGCCTTGAGCAAAACCTTTAGGGTCTCGCCATGCGAAATCCCAGAGAACCATTTTTTCATTTTGTCAAATCCCACAGATGTGCTACACTAAATGCAATGTCATCTCAACCGAACACCCATTTGAAACGGAGGTCACCCGAATGGAAACACAGATACTCAAATTGCTCCACGAGCGTAAAGCCACCCGCGCCATCGTAGAACGGCCCGTCGAAACGGAAAAGGTTGAGGCGATCCTGGAGGCCGCGCGTCTCTCCGCCTCTTGTAGCAACAATCAGCCCTGGCGCTTCATCCTGCTCAACGGCGACGACGCCGAAGCGCTGGCCCGGGGACGCGACGCCCTTTCCGGCGGCAATTACTGGGCCAAGACCGCGCCCATTCTGATGTTCGGCTACTCCAAGCCGGATTTCGACTGCCAGATCGGCGGCGGGGCGCGCGAATATTACCTATTCGATCTTGGTATGGCGGTCCAGAACATCCTGCTCCAGGCCACCGAGCTTGACCTGGTCGCCCGTCCAATGGCCGGGTTCTCTCCCAAGAAAGTGCGCGAGGCCTTCGGGCTCTCCGATGAGCTAAAGGTCATGGTCGCCATCGCCATCGGTTACGAGGGCGACATCTCGACCCTGAGCGAGAAGCATCAGCGCACCTCGCGCGCGCCTCGCGAGCGGAAACCGCTGGAGGAGATCGTCAGCTTCAATCGCTAGGAGGTGGGTATGTCCAACACACTGCTCATTCAGGGGGGCGCCCTCGTCATCCCTGACGAAACAATTGAGGGAGACCTGTCGATTCAGGGAGAGACGATTCAAGCGATCGGGAAAGGCCTGGCGGCGACTGAGGAGGCCGCCGTGATCGACGCCGCCGGTTGCTACGTCCTCCCCGGCGTCATCGACGCCCACACACACATCCAACTCGACACCGGCGTCTACCAGACGCCCGATGACTGGTTCACCGGTACACACGCCGCGGCCTGTGGCGGTGTCACGACCGTGGTCGATTTCGCCACGCAATTCCCGGGCCAATCGCTTGATGAGGCAGTCGAGGCGCGCCTGGTCGAGGCCCAGGACGCTGTGATCGATTACGGCCTGCACGTGATGGTCACCGACCTGCCCCCGGGCCGAGAGGGCGAGCTCGCCCGCTTGCCGGCCCTGGGCGCGCCCAGCCTCAAACTCTACACCACCTACCGCCCCAACTATTACGCCGACGACGCCGTGATCCTGCGCCTGATGGAGACCTGCGCTCAACACGGCATCCGGCCGCTCGTCCATTGCGAGAATGACGCCCTGGTGAGCGCCCAGGCCGAGGCCCTCATCGCGGCCGGGAAGACCGGCTGGCGGTATCACGGACGCTCCCGCCCGGCCTTGGCCGAGCAAGAGGCGATCCGGCGGATTCTCTTCCTGGCGCAAGCAGTCGGTTGCCCCGTCCACATCTGTCACTGCTCGACGACGCTGTCTGTCGCATTGGTGGCGAAGGCCCGCGACGGCGGCCAACGGGCCACCTGCGAGACTTGCCCCCAATACATACTGCTGGATCACACCGCTTACGAGGGGGATGAAGCGTGGCGCTACATCCTCCAACCGCCCCTACGCGCGCCCGGCGAACCGGCCCGCTTGCGGGCCCTGGTGGAGAGCGGCGCTGTGGATATGATCGCCACCGATCACTGCGACTATAGCCGGGAACAGAAAACCGCCCAGGATGACTTCACCCAGACCCCCGGCGGCCTGCCTGGTCTGGAGACGCTGCTGCCCCTGACGTATACCTATGGCGTCGCCCAGGGCGGCCTGACGCTCTCCCAGATGGTCACGCTGCTATCGGCCAACCCGGCCCGCATCTGGGGCATGTGGCCGCGCAAGGGCGGGCTGATCCCCGGCGCTGACGCCGACGTGGTGATCTACGACCCGCAACCCAAGGGGACCATCGCCGCGCCGGCGCTCCACCAGCGGGCGGGCTACACGCCCTACGAGGGATGGCGCGTGCACGGGCAGGTCAAAGCGACCATCGCCCGAGGCAAGGTCATCTACCAGGAGGGGACGTTCACCGGGCAAAAGGGACGGGGGCGCTTCGTCCGGCGCCCGGTCTGATTATGACCGGGCAGAAATCGCGGAAAGGAGGAATGAATGGAGCAAGCCAATCTTTTCTATCGCTTTGGCGCCGCTTTGGCCATTGGCTTCCTGGTCGGATTGCAGCGCGAGTACGCCTACGGCGGCCCCGACCGGGAGATTTTCGCCGGGATCCGCACCTTCGCCCTGATGAGCATGATCGGTTGTACGGCCGCGCTGGTGTCCGAGATATTGGATACGCCGTGGGCCTTCGTCAGCATCTTCGCTATCCTGGGCCTGCTGATCGCCATCGCCCACTCCATCGACGCCTGGCGCGGGGGAGTCGGGCAGACTACCGAAGTCTCCGCCATTGTCACCATCCTCGCGGGGGCCTTATGCTATTGGGAATACCTCCCCCTGGCGGCGGCGCTGTCCGTGGCGACCACTGTCTTGCTCTCTCTCAAATTCGAGACTGAACGCTTCGTTGAAAAAATCACGCGGGAGGATATCTACGCCACGCTAAAGTTCGCCGTCATCACGGTTATCATTCTGCCCGTCCTGCCCAATCAAAATTTTGGCCCGCCGCCTCTGGACGTCCTGAACCCCTACAAGGTCTGGCTGATGGTCGTCTTCATCTCCGGCATCAGTTTCTTGGGTTACGTGTTGGTGCAAGCTGTCGGTCCCCGACAAGGGATTGGATTGACCGGGCTGCTGGGAGGATTGGCCTCCAGCACCGCCGTCACCCTCAGCTTCTCGGAACGGAGTCAACGAGAGAGCGACCTCGCTAAACCCTTTGCCCTGGCGATCATCGTGGCGTGGACGGTGATGTTCGCCCGCGTCCTCGTGACGGTGGGCGCGCTAAACGGCGACCTGCTGCGAAAGCTATGGCTGCCGCTGCTCGCCTGCGGGCTGTCTGGCCTGGGATATTGCATCTATCTCTACCTGGTTCAGCGCACTACCAAAGCGGGTGGTGTAGAAATTTCCAACCCCTTCGAACTGGGACCGACGATTAAATTCGGAATCCTGTACGCGCTGGTTCTGTTGATCTCCAAAGCCGCCCAGACCTACCTGGGAAACACCGGCCTTTACATCTCCAGCTTCTTCGCCGGACTGGCCGGCATGGACGCTATCACGCTCTCGGTGATCGAGTTGAGCAATGCCGGCAATATCAACGTCACAATGGCGACGCGCGTCATTCTTCTGGCTGCGATGGCCAACACCATCGCCAAAGGCGGCATCGTGTTTACCAGCGGGTCGCCCGGCCTTCGACGGGCCCTGTGGCCGGGATTGCTGTTGATTTTGGCGACCGGAACGAGTTTCATCTTCACGTTATAGCGCGCTGTAGGAATCGCGCTCACAGAAAGGGACACTATGCACACAAGCATCCAAATCGAGCGAACGATCCGCGCCCACCGCCTCCCCGGCCTGGACGAAACTGGGCCGTCGACTTTCATCTATCCTCATTATGAGGGCTACTCCATCGCCAACCTGGCGCCCACCATCGCCGCGATGTTGGGCGTCGAAACGCCCGATATGGCCCCGGCGATGCCCCCATCTCTCTGGAAAGACTTGACGTCCGGTCTCCGGCGCGTCATCATCGTCGTGATTGACGCGGTGGGTTACCAGAACTTGCGCCAACTGGCGGAAGGACGTCTAGCCACGGATGACGTCTACGCCCCCCTGGCCCGCCTCCGCCGAGCGGGCCGCATGTTCCCCTTGACCTCCGTTTTCCCCTCTACCACCGTCGCCGCGCTGACCACGCTCTGGACCGGCCTGCCGCCCGGCACGCACGGATTCTTGGGCACGAAACTCCTATTGGCCGAATATGGCACGCTGACCAATATGTTGGCCCTCTCGCCAACCGCGCACCGGCAACGCGACGCCCTGATCGACTGGGGCTGGGAACCGGAGTCCTTCGTCGTCGCGCCCACCCTGGGCCAACGGCTGACCGCACAGGGCGTGCGGACCATCGCGCATACACACAGCGCCTTCATCGGCGGCGGTCTGACCCGCATCTTCAGTCGGGGGATGGAAGAAATGCGCGGTCACGCCAGTATGTACGATATGTGGATCAACCTGCGCCAGACCCTGCGAGAAACGAGCGGCGCGCCCGCCTTCATCAGCGTCTATTGGGGCCACGTCGATGGATTGGCCCACGTCTACGGCCCCGGTTCGGAACCGTACAACGGGATGTTGCGCGACCTGTTCCGCTCCCTGGAAACGGAATGCCTGGCGCAACTGTCTCCCGCTGCCCGCGAGGGCGCGCTCCTGCTCATCACCGCCGACCACGGACAAATCGCCAGCCCGCCGGAGAAAGTGGCGCAATTGACCGATCATCCCGATTTACAACGCCTGCTCCTCATCCCGCCGGCCGCCGAATCGCGCGCGTCCTACCTGTACGTCCGGCCGGGGCAAGCCGACGCCGTCCGCGCCTACGTCGCCGAGCGCCTGAGCGACCGGTTCCTGGTTCTGGAGGCTGAGCGGGCCATCGCCGCCGGGCTTTTCGGCCCCCGCGACATGGACCTGGAACTACGGTCGCGGGTGGGCGACCTGATCCTCCTGGCTCAAGACGACAGCCGCCTGTCAATCAGAAAAAAGAAAACCCCCTTTCACGGACATCACGGCAGCCTGACGCCGGAGGAGATGCTGGCCCCGCTGTTGATGGTCCGGCTGGATCAATAAATGCCCCTCGCACTGCCCGCGCGATCAGTCCGCCCCGCCAACCGATGTTCGTGACGAAACGCTCACAAATCTGTGATTTAACGTTCACATTCCCCTTCCCGATTTCTGTTATAATGGAATCAGAAAATTAACGTCCATCAATCTTGAACGGCAAATTGGGAGGGATTATGCATCAATTACCTGACAAAACACGCCTGGTTTTCTCGTTGATCGTCGCCTTGCTCATATTATCCACGCCTTCTTTGGCTTTGGCAGATGGGGAGATCGGGGAAATCGCTGGCTATCCAAGCCTGCGGACGGTCGAGGGCGCGCTTAACGGCAATGTATGGAGCGGCTACGCCGGAACCCTGGAATTCCAATTCTATGGCGGGGCCAAGTCGCCGGTCTTCTGCACCGACATACACCACCAAACTGGTAAAGGCGTCGATTACGTCGCCAGCGACGAGGAGATAGATTGCCGGGTCAAATGGCTGCTGATCCACTATCCGCCGCTGTTGAAAGGCGCCGCTGGCTGGAACGCCAACGAAATGGCCGCCCGCCAGATGGCGGTCTGGCATTTCTCCGACGGGCTACATCCGGAGGACACGCCGAATGGCCCAGATACAACGGCCCTCGCGCTGCGCGCCTGGGAGATCATTGACGCTGTGCCGGGCGAGGCTTGCGCCGTCGACGCCCCCAGCGTCGCCATTGCGCCAGCCAGCGCCAACAACCCGGTCGGAGACAGCCAGACCTTCACCGTCACTGTGACGCAAGGCGGGGAACCGATAGCCGATCAGCCAGTCGACCTGAACAGTAATGCGGGCGACCTCTCCTCAGACACGGTCACGACCGACGCAAACGGTCAGGCCGTCTTCACGATGACGATGGGAATGGCCGGCGATGCGCAGGTCCAGGCCTCGACCACCCTCTCGCTGCCCGTCGGCGCTATCTTCAACGGCGTAGACCCCAACAAACAGAAGTTGGTGTTGGGCGAGATGGTCGCCAACTCGGTTCACGCCCAGGCGAATGGCGTCTGGAATGCCGATGGTTCCATCACCGCGTTCAGTTTCGCCGACTATAATATGAACGGACAGCCGGACAATGGGGAACCGGCGATCGAAGGCCTGGCAGTCGAACTTTATCAGGATGACAGCCTGCTCGCGACCGCCCTCTCCGGCAGCGACGGGAAAGTTACGTTCGACGGTCTGAGCGGCGCTTACACGGTTGTGCAGGAAGAGCAGGGCGATTGGCGCGCCACCGGCGCCCTCTCGCAAACGGTCGACGTCAACGACGATGTGCAGACCCTCTACTTTGGCCAGATCAAACTGCCGGTCATCACCGGGCAGGTATACGATGACGCCGATCAGGATGGCGTCTGGGGCGACGATGAAGTCGGCCTCGCTGGCTGGGACCTGCAATTATTCCGCGAGAACGGTTCAGCCGTCATCGGGATGACGGGGAAAACAGACGCCAAGGGGAAGGTCGTCTTCAGCAACGACCCCCAGCGCAATCCGCCCGACCTGACCCCAGGCGTCTATTACGTGAAGGAAACGTTGCCGGACGGCGATAGCTGGCGGCCCACCGACGGCCTATCCAGGACGGTCACGGTCGAAGCGGGGGACGTTAAAGCAATCGCTATAGGGAACTTCCTCGTCCAACCGGCCTTGGCGTTTTCCAAAATCGGCCCGGCCGATGCACGAGAGGGGGACGTCATCACGTATCAATTCACCGTCGAAAACACAGGCAACGTCGCGCTGGAAAACATCACGGTGACCGATCCGCTCCTGGGCGGGGAGATCGCCGCTTGCGCGTTCGACCAGCTGGACGCCGGCGAAGCGCTGGCCTGCGAGGCGACCTACCAGATCCTGACCGGCGCGAGCGCGCCCGCGTCTGGCGCGCTAACGAATACGGCTACAGCGAGCGGCGCCGTCCAACCGTATCTATACTTTTGCGGTTTTTATTTTAAGCATTAAATTTTGATAGATAATACAATTATAGCAATGATAAAAGCTTTTCTGCTAATTTAGTTGTATAGTGCTGCCAAATAACAATAAGCCCGTGCAAATAGTAAAAATAATGTGCTAGTGAAATAATTCTCGGCAATAATTTATGCTTTCACGCAATATAAAACGCTAATTTCCACAAAATAATCAATATTGACCAACAAACTGGCAACCTGTGTTGCATAAAATAATCACATACACAGTTTGACGTTGACAAATTGGTCTTGATCAAAAAGTGCAAAAGTATAG
>DAOTUC010000192.1:0-14472 GCA_034437315.1 Anaerolineae bacterium | reverse complement strand
AAGTCCGCCGCTTCTGTTGAAATCAAACACTCGTCAATCATGCCATTCAAAATCTTCGCCAGATTGCACTGAGTGTGTTCACGCAACCATCCGCTCTGAAGAGCGATTTTCAAAAACAGGACTCATAACCCTTGAGTCCCCACCGAGAACGAAATACTTACATGCTAATGGGAAAAAGGAGTACTGCCAAGACGGCGGCGCTCCCAAGTGATTTTCAAGACAACCTCTGAGGAACACCTGGTTTGACCTCTTGAGGATTATACCTCTTGTAAAGGAGAGTTTAGTGAAAACAAGCGCTTTGCTGAAACAATTATCCGACGTCATCGGCATATCGGGGTGCGAGGCGCCGGCGCGCGATCTGGTGCGCCAGATTTGGGCGCCGCTCGTCGACGAGATTCGCGAGGACAAACTGGGCAACCTGATCGCCCTCAAAAAAGGTCAGGCGGCTGACGATGGCGCACAATCCGCATCGCCGGCCGCGCATCCAAAATTGATGCTGGCGGCCCACATTGACGAGATCGGGCTGCGGGTCACCGGCATCGAAAAGGGTTTCCTGCGCATCACGCGAGTGGGAGGGACCGATCGCCGGCTATTGATGGGGCTAGAAGTGACCGTCCACGGGCGACGCGATTTACCCGGCATCGTGGCGACCCGCCCGCCCCACGTCCTGCCAGAGAGCGAACGCCAGAAGACTGCCCCCTGGGATCAGATCTTCGTCGACGTGGGATTGCCGCCGGAAGAGGTCGAGCAATGGGTCCGCGTCGGCGACCTGATCTCCTTCCGGCGAGAGGCGGTCGAGATGAAGAACAATCGTTTGGCCGGCAAGGCGATGGACGACCGGGCCTGTGTGGCCATCATCACCCTGGCGCTGGAACAACTAGCCAACGTCAAGCACGCCTGGGACGTCTACGCCGTGGCGACGGTCCAGGAGGAGACGGGATTGAAGGGCGCGATGACCTCGGCCTACGGCGTCGCGCCGGATATTGCGGTGGCGCTGGACGTCACCTTTGGCGATCAACCGGGCCTCTCCGACGAGGAGTCGTTCCCGCTGGGCAAGGGGCCGACCATCGGTGTAGGGCCCAATTTCCATCCCAAGCTGGTCGAACGCTTGAGAGAAGTCGCCCAGGGCCAGGAGATCGATCATCACATTGATCCGATTCCCGGGCGCAGCGGCACCGATGCGTGGGCTATACAAGTCACCCGCGAAGGCGTGCCGACCGCTCTGATCGGCCTGCCGCTCCGGTATATGCACCAGCCGGTGGAATTGCTGGATGTGCAGGATGTCGAACGGGCCGGGCGCTGGCTGGCGGCCTTTGTCGCCGGGTTAGAGATCGATTTTGTGGATAGACTGGCCTGGCCTCTAGATGACGACGAAGCAGAAAGTGAGTGAACAGACAATGATGAATGAAACGACCCATATCAACCTATTGCGAGCGCTTTCAAACGCGATTGGCGTCTCTGGAGATGAAGGAGACGTGCGCGCCGTCGTGCTCGACGCCATCCGTGAACACGTGGACGAGATCAAAATCGACTCGATCGGCAATATCCTGGCCTTCAAGAAAGGGACCGGACGCCGGCGGTTGCGGGTGATGCTGGACGCGCATATGGATGAGATCGGCCTGATGGTCGTGGGACATACCAGCGAGGGCTTCCTGCGGGTGAGAAACGTCGGCGGGATTGACGCCCGGTTGCTGCCGGGCGCGCTGCTCAAAGTCGGCCCAGACCGGATGCCCGGCGTCATCGGCGTCAAGCCCATCCACCTGACCGAGGAGGCGGAACGGAACAAAGCGCCCCAGGTCAAACAACTGACCGTCGACGTCGGCGCCGGAGGCAAGGATGAGGCCAAGAAGCTGGCTCCGCTGGGAACCTACGCCGCCTTCGATACCACCTTCCAGGAACTGGGGCCGACCGTCAGCGGCAAGGCCTTCGACGACCGGGCCGGTTGCGCGGCGCTGATCGCGCTGTTGCGCGGCGAGCGCTTCCCCTCCGACATTCACGCCGCCTTCACCGTGCAAGAGGAAGTCGGGTTGCGAGGGGCGCAGGTGGCGGCCTACGCGCTGGAGCCAGATTGCGCCTTCGCATTAGAGGGCACCATCGCCGACGACATCCCCAAGGAAAAGGACGTCAGCCCGACGACGGAACTGGGCAAAGGGCCCGCCCTGACCGTGATGGACCGCTCCTTCATCGCCGACCGGCGGCTGCTGAAACTGTTGACCGACACGGCGGCGGAACTGGACATCCCCTATCAATTCAAACAACCGGGCACGGGCGGCACCGACGCAGGCGCTATCCATCTCGCCCGCGAGGGGACGCCCGCCGTCACGATCGCGGTCCCCTGCCGCTACATTCACAGCCCGGTGGGGTTGTTGAACCCGGACGATTTCCAGCATACTGTAGAATTGGTCAAAGAAAGTCTTACACGCCTGACGCGGCGTATATTGAGGAGGAACTGAGATGCAGACAAAAAACATCCAAGAGCTGACCCGTAAATTCGTAGAGAGCTACGGCCCTTCGGGGGCGGAAGATCAGATCCGGGACGCGATTCGCGCCGAGATCGAGCCATTGGTGGACGAGATGCGCGTCGATGCGCTGGGCAACCTGATCGCCCACAAGGCGGGCAGCGAAGATGGGCGACGATTGCTCCTGGCGGCCCATATGGATGAGATCGGCGTGATGGTGACCTACGTGGACGAAAAAGGGTTCGCCCGTTTCACGCCCATCGGCGGTATAAACCCCCTGACCTGTATCGGCGGGCGCGTGATGTTCGCCGACGGCGTGGTGGGCGTCATCGGCGTCGAGCAAAAACGGGACAATCCCGGCAAGATCCCCCAGATCAACGAACTCTATCTTGACGTAGGCGGCGAGGGCCGTGAGAATTGCCCCGTCCAGGTGGGCGACGCAGGCGTCTTCTCCCGCCCGTTCACGACCCAAGGCACGCGGTGGATCGCCAAGGCGATGGACGACCGCATCAGTTGCGCCATCCTCGTCGAGCTGCTAAGGCGGATGGAAGATGTAAACTCGCCGCACGACCTGTACGTCGTCTTCAACGTGCAAGAGGAAGTCGGGCTGCGCGGGGCGCGCACCGCGGCCTACGGCATCGACCCCGAAATCGCCATCGCCGTGGATGTCACCCGAACCGGCGACACGCCGGAAAGCCGCCCTATGGCAGTCAAACTGGGCGCAGGGCCAGCCGTCAAGGTGCAGGATAGCGGCATGATCGCCCACCCGATGGTAAGAGACCTGCTCGTGCAGCGCGCCGAGGCGGCGGAAATCCCCTATCAATTGGAAGTGCTGGAACGCGGCACGACCGACGCGGCGGCGATACAACTCACGCGGGCAGGCGTGCCAGCCGGTTGCCTCTCGATCCCCTGCCGTCACATCCATTCCCCCTCCGAAATGGTCGATCAACGGGATGTAGAAAACGGCGTCCGCTTGCTGGTCGAAGTAGCGCGGCAGAATATTGAGAGTTGAGAGTTACGGATTGGGGTTGCGCAGTTTGATAGATAGACATCCCCGACCGATATACCGACCTACCAACTAGATGACCAGAAAACGTTCGAGACGTAAAAAGAAAAAACGGTCGCTACCCAAACTGACCCTGGATCAATGGCTCGACATCCTGGGCTTCGTTTTGCTTGGGATCGCGTTTTTTACGCTGCTCAGTTTCCTCTCGGCTAATCAGGGCGTGATTACGGGTGGATGGCTGAGGCTGTTACGACAGGGCTTTGGATGGGGCGCATATCTCACCCCCCTGTTCGTCGGCGGCGTGGGGCTGTGGCTGGTGTTGCGCGACTTCGGCGATAAATTGCCCCACGTCACCCCGCTCCAGATCGTGGGGCTGGCGCTGGGATACCTGGACTTCCTGGTCACCGCCCATCTACTGGCCGCTTGGTTGTTGTTCGAGGGAGACCCGAAGTCGGTATTCGTGAAGGTCGCCCAGGATGGCCATGGCGGCGGTCACCTGGGGGGACTCCTGGGCGGCTGGCTGCTCCAGGGATTGGGGGCTGGTGGGCTCATCGTCGTCCTGATCACGTGGTGGCTCATCGTCGCAGTGTGCCTTTTCGACGTCACCGTGCAGGACGCCGAAAAGATCGTCCGGCGATTGTGGTCCCGTGTGCGCGAAATGCGCTCCTCCCCCCTGCCCAGGCCGACAACGAGCTCGCCTCGGGCCGGCAGCGCGAAATCTCCCACGTCTGCGCGCTCATCCCGGCGCGTTGAAAGGGGATCGCTCGACGAGATTCCGGTTCACGCGCCATCCTCTAGCGCTTCTGGTGATGCTTCTGCTCGGCCAGCGCGCGCCGGGCAGAAACAAACCCTGCTCATCGGCGACGACCAGGTATGGCAGATCCCAGCCTACGACGAGATTCTCAACCCCGGCAACGGTCAAGACGTCAGCGCCGAGATTCTACGCGAGCAGGCGCGGCTGTTGGAAATCACCCTGGAAAGCCTGGGCGCGCCAGCTCGAGTGCGGGAGATCAATCATGGCCCGGTGGTGACGCAATTCGCCATCGAACCGCTGATGCTCACATCCCCCGGCGGGAAAGAGACTAAGGTCAAGGTCAGCCGCATCAAATCGTTAGCCGACGACCTGGCGCTAGCCCTGGAGGCCAAGACGCTGCGCATTGAGGCCCCCATCCCCGGCAAACGGCTGATTGGCGTCGAGATACCGAATCCGCAAATCTCGCTGGTCGCTCTGCGGGACGTGATGGAATCAGAGCAATTCGCCGCTTTCGATTCCCCTTTGCGGTTATGCCTGGGGCAGAACGTCTCCGGTCATCCCTTCATCACCGATCTAACCAATATGCCCCACCTGCTGATCGCTGGCACGACCGGTTCCGGAAAATCGGTTTGCATCAATTCGATTATCGCCGCGTTACTCCTGCAACGGACGCCCAACGAGCTTAAACTCCTGATGGTTGATCCCAAGCGGGTGGAGTTGACCGGTTACAGCGGCATCCCCCACCTGCTATCGAAAGTCGTGGTCGATATGGAGCGCGTGACCAGCGCGCTCAAGTGGGTGTTGCGCGAGATGGACGGCCGCTACCGCAAATTCTCGGAAGCGCGGGCGACCCACATCCGCGATTACAACGAGCGGGTCGCGCCGGAGATCGAGGAGAAGCGACTACCCTACATCGTGGTCGTCATTGACGAGTTAGCCGACCTGATGATGATGGCGCCGCAGGAGACGGAGCGCTCCCTGTGCCGCATCGCCCAGATGGCGCGGGCCACCGGCATTCACCTGGTAGTCGCCACACAGCGGCCCAGCGTGGACGTGGTCACCGGGTTGATCAAGGCCAACTTCCCCGCCCGTATCGCCTTTAACGTCGCCTCGTCCATCGACTCGCGGGTGATCCTCGACCTGCCCGGCGCAGAGCAATTGCTGGGCCAGGGCGATATGCTCTTCTTGCCCCCCGACGCCCCCACCCCCGTACGCTTGCAGGGCGCTTTCGTCTCCAACGAGGAGTTGCGCCGCCTGGTGCACTTCTGGAAGGAGCAGGGAAGGCCGGAGGGTATATCCAGCGCGCGACCGGTTCAGCGCCCCCTGTGGGCCGACCTCAAGCAGAAGGAAGAGGAAATCGAATATGAGGACGAACTGTTGCCCGACGTCGTCGACCTGGTGTTGAAGGAGCAGCGGGCGTCCATCTCGCTCTTCCAGCGCAAGCTGCGGATTGGCTATACTCGGGCCGCGCGAATTATGGACATCCTGGAATCGAACGGCGTCGTCGGTCCACAGCCGCCCGGCGGCAAGGCGCGGGACGTCTTTCCGAAGGCGGCGCGTCAGCTGCTCGATCCCCAATCGCAGGCCGTGCAGAATTTCGAGTACGAGGATGAATTGATGCCCGACGTGATCGACCTGATTCTGCAAGAGGAAGAGGCGTCCATCTCCCTCTTCCAGCGCAAATTTCACATCGGCTACACGCGCAGCGCGCGCATCATGGACGTCCTGGAAACGCACGGATTGGTGGGCCCCCAGCCGCCCGGCGGGCAGGCGCGGGACATTCGTCCCCAGGTCGTCCGGTCGATTCACGCGCTGCTATCCCCGAAACGCAGCGGTGGGTAGTCGTCCCACAGGTTGTTTAACTTTAACTTGCAGATAACATCAAGATATGGTAAAATCTCCAGGCTTAAGGCGACGTAGCCAAGTGGTAAGGCAGGGGTCTGCAAAACCCTTATTCGTCGGTTCGATTCCGACCGTCGCCTCCTTGTGTGTTGACGATATGACGCGGGCAGCGGGAACGATGCTGCCCGCAGCTTATACGGGGCGGTGGCGAAACGGCAGACGCCGGGGACTTAAAATCCTCTGTCCGCGAGGACGTGTGGGTTCGAATCCCACCCGCCCTATCTTGAGCAAACAGCCTGCACAAGTGAAAAGGCAGGCTTTACTTATGTATAACGGCAAAGCGCGCAAAATTGCATCACAAATCTCTCACAATCCATCAATCACCGATAAACCGGCCGGGGTTTGAGAGGCGCTTTCATTTTGTGCGCGACTTTTTTTGACAATGGGAGGCACCAAACGTGAAAATTATCCTAACCAGTGACGTGGAAAATTTGGGAGAAGTGGATGATCTGGTCGATGTGGCGAGCGGTTACGCCCGGAATTATCTGATTCCCCAGGGATTGGCGATAAAGGCGACTAACAGCGCGATCAACGAGCTGAAGCGTCGCCAGGCCGTTGAGGCTCGTCAGGAGGAACGTATGGCTGCGCGGGCCGAGGCCCTCTCGGAGCAACTGCGCGGCGTGACCCTGGTCTTCGAGGCCAAGGCCAGCGAGGAGACCGGGCGACTTTTCGGCTCAATCACCACGGCCGAAATCGCCGAAGCGCTGGGGCGCAAGGTAGGCGAGACATTCGATCGCCGCAAGCACATTCTCTCAGAACCGTTGCGCGAGATCGGCGAACACACGGTCACCGTGCGCCTGACGAAAGACGTGGAGGTCGACGTCACAACCCTGGTCAAGCCAGAGGGGGGAGAACTACCGGAAAAGTCGAATGAGGATCAGAACGCGGTTCAGAACGCGGTTCAGGATGAGCTCGAAAGCGCAGACGCGAGCGCGACGACCGACGAAGCCTAGCCTCCATTGCCATCCTCATTGGACTTACATTCCAATAAAATCGTGATGAAAGAACGAGTTGGAGACTGGCTGCGGCAGGCGCGAGAGGCAAAGGGAAGCACGCTCGAAGAGGCCGAAGACGCCACGCGCATCCGTCTCCGTTTTCTGGAAGCGTTAGAAGCGGGAAATTTCGCCGCGCTTCCCAGCGGCGAAGTGCAAATTCGTGGTTTTCTGCGCATTTACGCCTGTTACCTGGACCTGCCGCCGGACGACGTCCTGTCCCGTTACGACGCTGAAGCGCGCGGCGGCGACTCGATTCCGGCGACGCCCTCGTCTAAGCCGCGCGTGGTTAAGTCGTCATCTCCGCCCCCCGCCCCTGCGGCTATCACACCCTTCTCGCCACCCCGACCGCCTCGCCTGCCCCAATGGCCCGCTCTAGTGATTGGGCTGTTGCTCATCGTGAGCGTCGTCGGCGCGGGATGGTATTTTTTCGTCGGTCTCCGGCCGGCATCAGACACGTCGTCAGTCGCGTCCACGTCGGGATCGGGCGTGGGTGTATTTCCCACGGTCACATCGCCGGCGACAGCAGAGACTATGACTGTAGCGACCGCCACGCTCCCATCTCCCAGCGCTGATGTCACAGTTACCCCTACGTTCTCAACAAACCCCGATGGACGCATCACGCTGACCCTGGCGGCTACCGAGCACGTCTGGTCAAGCGTGGCGGTCGACGGGGAGACGGTGTTCAACGGGATGATGACGACCAACGAGACCAAAACCTGGACGGGAGAGCAAGCGGTCACCGTGGAAACCGGCAATGGAGCCGGTCTCCTGGTCACAGTGAACAATCAACCACAGGGAGCGATGTGTGGACGAGGAGAAGTCTGCACACGGAGTTGGCGTGCAGAGGGCGAGGTATCGCCGCCGTAGTTTCCTACGCCATCACATTCGTTATTTGCGGGTAGGCTTCCAGGCCTACCCGTTTGGTTTAATGGGGGTCTCTTCCCGCAATGTATGGCAGACACGGGATCCTCGGATTGAGCGCCGCCCAAGCGGAGGATCGTCGAAAAGCGACGATCAACCAATCTCCCCCCTTCCGGAGACTATCTATGACTGAGCAACCCCGTTTTTACCTGATTTCGTTAGGATGCGCCAAGAACCTGGTGGACAGCGAAGGGATCGCCCTGCTGCTCACCCAGGCCGGGTATCGGCAGGCCGACGTCCCTGAGAAAGCCGACTTGCTGCTCGTCAACACGTGCGGCTTCATCCAGCCGGCGCGCGACGAATCTCAGGAGATGCTGAAGAATCTGATCGCTAACCGGCGCCCCGGACAGAAGATCGTCGCCGCCGGATGCTATTCCCAGTATCGCCCCGACGAGTTGACGGCGGCGACGCCCGGCATCGACGGCCTCATCGGCGCGCGCCGCTGGATTGACGTGACGACGCTGTTAGAGAAAATGGAACGCGCCTCGGAAGATATAGAAAGACCCATCCGCCATCTGCCCGACACAGTGATGACGCAGCAGGATACGATTGGCATCCCCCGCCTGGCTGTCCAGGGCGACAGCGCTTACCTCAAGTTGGCCGATGGATGTCGCCGGACTTGCGCCTTCTGCGCCATCCCCTTGATCAAAGGCCCCATCGTAAGCCGCCCACTCGAGGAGATATTGGCCGACGCCCAATTGGCGGTCGAATATGGCGTCCAGGAGATCATCCTCATCGCCCAGGATACGACCGACTACGGGCATGACCTGGGGCCAGCATACAACCTGGCCCGCGTGCTGGAGGAGCTCGTCCAGGGCGCTTCGGGCGCGGCCTGGATCCGATTGATGTACGCCTATCCCGGACGGCGGCAGATCACCGACGAGTTAATCGAGACCATGGCCCGTCACCCGCAGATCTTGCCCTACCTGGATTTGCCGCTCCAACACGCGCACCCTGACGTATTGCGCCGCATGCGACGCCCGGCCGACGTCGAGGAGATGCGGTGGACCATCGCCCGCCTGCGGGCCGCTATGCCCCAGATCGCCATCCGGACGACGTTCATCGTGGGCTTCCCCGGCGAGACGGAGCAGGAATTCCAGGCGCTGCTGGATTTTGTGGAAGATGTAGGCTTCGACCGGGTGGGCGTGTTCACCTATTCCCACGAAGAGGGGACGCCGGCAGCCGTGCTGCCAGACGACGTCGCGCTGGAGGTCAAGGAAGAGCGGCGCGGGCGGTTGATGGCCCTGCAACAGCCAATATCCCTGGCGAAAAATCAGGCGCTGCTCGGCCAGACACTGGACGTGCTGATCGAAGGGGTGGGAGAGGACATCAGCGTGGGACGCTCTTACCGGGACGCGCCCGAGGTCGATGGGATGGTGTTGGTGCAAGCGGAATCGCCGGTGGGCGAGATCGTCCCGGTTCGCATCAGCGGCGCGCTGGAATACGACCTGGTCGGCGATCCGGTCGAGACGTAACGCGGAATCAAGGACGTATCTCTACCGGGACGCCTAATCCACGATGGCGTGATTTGTGCAACAGGTCAAACAACGCCACGACGTCGGCGTCATCCAGCGCGATGCAACCCCACGTCCAATCCCGCTCACTCCCGCCGCCGTGTATGAGAATATCATGCCACATCGGGTGCTCGGGATAGGCCGCGTTGAAATCATACGTCTCCCAGATGGTATCCAATAGCCTGTGCTCGTTCTCCCAGGTTTGCAACCGGGCGCGCCCGGCGTCGCCGTATTGGGCCAGGTAATCTTCCAACGCTGACTCCGTCGTCTCGAGCAGCATCTGGCGCGGCCCGAAGACCGATTGGCGCTGCATGCTGGCGATGAGAAACACACCCTCGGGCGTCAACCGATCTTCCCACGTTTTACGAGGTGCCAACCCCTGGCTGCTCAATCCCACTCGATAACTGGCTACAATTTGGCCATCCTGGTAGACGTCAAGCCTGCGGGTTGATTTCGTCACCACCACGCGGTAATCGTCCACCTGTTCGATAGGGCGCTTGAAAGTGACCATCCAACGCCAGATCGCGTAATCGACGACGACGTCGCCCAACTGCGTATAAGAGGCGCAGAGCAGCAAGAGACCAAGACAGATCCAGAGGATCCCTAACCCTTTTCTCCAGCGCCGCCTCACCATCCAAACCCATATCCGATGAGCCGCCGGGGCGAGACGCCGCCCAGAATGAGGCCCCGCTCGCCGTCGTAACGGATAGCCATCGCCTTGCCGTTGACCCAATCGCCGATGACGACGACGTCGTGTCCGCGACGTTTCAATTCCTCAATCACGTCGGACTCGATCCGGCCCTCGACCATCACGCGGCCCGGGAACGCTCCACGAGGGTAGAAGGAGGCGGGGAAGTGGGCCGTGTGAAAGGTCGGGGCGTCCAGCGCCTCCTGCACGTTCATCCCGAAATCGACGTAGTTGAGGAAGAATTGCAGGGTCCACTGGTCCTGGCAGTCGCCGCCCGGCGTGCCGAAGACCATGAACGGCGCGCCGTCCTGGGTCACCAGGGAGGGCGTCAGCGTGGCCCGCGGGCGTTTGCGGGGTTCCAGGGCGTTGGGCCGTTCGGGGTTGAGGTAGAACATCTGGCCCCGCGTGCCCATGGGGAAGCCCAGCCCTTCGACGACGGGGGAGGAGCCGATCCATCCGCCGCTGGGCGTGGCGGCGACCATGTTGCCCTCCCGGTCCACGGCGTCGAGGTGAGTGGTATCGCTGACGTGGGCGTGCCCCAACCCCAGGTCCTGGATCTCCCGCTCGGTCACGTCGAGCGCCCGGCGGTTGTCCTCCGCGACGTCGAAGAGCTCGTACGAGGGCGCGCCGCCGCCTGCGTCGCCGGGCCGCATATCGAGCGAGGCCCGATCGCCGATCAGGGCGCGCCGTTGCTCGACGTAGTCCCTGGAGAGCAGCACGTCGAAAGGCGCGTCGTCAAAACGGGGGTCGCCGTAATAGGCCTCCCGGTCGGCGAAGGCCAGTTTGGCCCCCTCGATCCAGGTGTGCGCGTACTCGGCCGAGTTGTGGCCCATGGATGGGAGATCAAAACCCTGCAGGATGGCCAGTTGTTGCAGGAAGACCGGCCCCTGCGTCCAGGCCGAGCACTTGTGGACGCCGAGGCTGCCGTAACTACCGCGATAGTTGTAGGTGAGCGGGTTCTCGACCGTCGCGCGCCATTCGGCCATGTCCTCGTAGGAAAGCAGGCCCCGGTGCGCGCTCCCGCTGGCGTCCTCGACCGGGTGCTCTTGCATGAAGGTCACGATGCGCTCGGCGATCTCGCCCGTGTAGAAGACGTCGCGCGCCGCCTCGATGCTGGTCACGCGCCCCGCGCGCCTGGCGCGCTCCTCCGCCTGGCACATCCGTTTGAGCACGCCGGCGAAACCGGGGTTGCGGAAAACGTCGCCGATCTCGGGCGCCTGCCCGCCGGGGCAGTAGAGGGCGGCCGTCGTCGGGTAGCGCTGGGTGAATTTCTCCAGATTGCCGTGGATACTATTGCGCAGGCCGGCGTAGACCGGGAAGCCGTCCTCGGCCAACTCGATGGCGGGCTGGAGGATCTGGGCGAAGGACAGGGTACCAAAACGGGCGAGCGCCACAGCCCACGTATCGACGACGGCGGGGACACACGCCGGCAGGTAACCGTCGCCGGGGATGAGGTCGATGCCGTGCGCCTGGCACCATTCGATGGTGAAGGCGGCCGGCGACCAACCCTGCCCGCTGATGGCGAAGGCCTGCTGGTCCCGGGCCGAATAGATCAGGACCGGAACCTCTCCGCCGATGCCGTTGCTCTGGGGTTCCAGCAAGTTCAGGCAGAAGCACATCGCGGCGGCCGCGTCGATGGCGTTGCCGCCTTGTTCCATGATGCGGAATCCCGCCGCCGTGGCGAGGTAATGGCCTGAGGTCACAACCCCGCGTCGCCCCATAATGACCGGTCGCGTGGTAAAAGACATTGACAACTCCTCCTGGCTTTAGTCCTGTGATAGTTCCGACGTGCAGTTGGGGCAGCGGGTGGCCTTGATGGGGATGGTGGTCTGGCAATAAGGGCATTCTTTCGTCGTCGGTTCCGGCGCTTCCTCCTCTCCGCGCTCCAGCCGGTTGATGCCGCGAATGAGCAAGAACATCGCCGCCGCGACGATCAGGAAGCTGATGACGTTGTTGATGAACGCGCCGTAGTTGACGGTCACCGCGCCGGCCGCCTGGGCGTCTGCTAACGCGGCGTAGGGGCCGCCCGGATCGCCGCCTTTGAGCAAGATGAACAGATTGACGAAATCGACGCCGCCCAGTAACAGGCCAATGGGGGGCATGAGAACGTCGTCGACCAGGGACTTGACGATGGTGCTGAAGGCGGAACCGATGATGATGCCGACCGCCATGTCGATGACGTTGCCCCGCAGGGCGAATTTCTTGAATTCCTGTAACATCGCTTGATTCCTCCTCTATTTGATTGGGGTGGGTGACGTTATACGCGCCGCCCGCCTTTGAGTTGTCCCTGTAAGGTTTCGAGCGCTTCCCACTCCTCCTGGACCGCCAGGGCTGCTTGCTCAGGCCAGGTCTCTGGATCGGCGATCCGGATGCCGGCCGCCTGGAGGATGTCTCGCAAGCGGGCCACGTCGGAAGCGGCCAATTGGGCGAAGGTCTCGATGCCGGTCGCTTGCAACACGCTCGCTATCTTCGGGCCGACGCCCTCAATGCGCTTCAGATCGTCAGGCTGGACCGGTTCGGTGGGGAATGGGATGGTCAACTTTTCTACATCAAGTTCAACCTCCGGCGGGAGTGGGATCTCGATCCTTTCCGAGGGCGCTTGCTTTTCCACCATTTGTCTACGCCACCACTGCAAAAGGAGCAGCCAGGCGAGTGCGACGCTGGCCCACATCCACCAGGGGACGCTTCGTCTTTTCTCGGACGGTGAAGAGGCGCATGACATAGCCATCGTCGAAGGGCCGAGGATGAGTAAGTCCATAAGTTCACTCAATTTGCGTAGCATCGTTCCTTCCTTCCTTTCGCTGCTGATAAGACGTTATTGAAACGATCTTTCGACAGGTACTACTCAACTTGCTCCCGCCGGACCACAGTCCGGCGGCTTCTAGAGAACCGAGGATAACGCATCGCCGAACGGATGGGCTAAACCTGGTATGTGTCAATGACTTTCGATAAGTCTATTATACTCGCCTGGTGGAATATGCCAAAGTGGGACGCCCCGACCTCTGATCGAGATCGGGGCGCATAGGGCCTAACCAATAAAATCCTTGCAAATCGAGCCAGAATTTGCCATCGTTGATCCCCTGTTGGTTCTGGCTCGTTCATGTTAGGGGCAACGGAGACTGAACTGAAAAATCCCTCACGAGCGTTCGCTAGGGGCTCGCCTCTCCGACCCCTTCGGCGCTCAAAAGACCGCTCTCCACTAACAGTTCCAGGGTCTCCTGGGCCTCCGCCTCAGACAGCTGGCTGATGGCGAAACCGGCATGGACGATGACGTAATCGCCGGTTTGAGCATCCGGCACGTAGGCCAGGCAAGCGTCTCGGACGATGCCGCCGAAATCGACCTTGCCCATTGGCATTAACTCATTTTCAGTTTCAGTCATTTCAACGATCTTTCCCGGGATTCCCAGGCACATGGTCTTGCACCTCGTTTCTCAACCAATTCAACCATCCCTCTAGACCCTCGCCGGTCTTGCAAGAGAGGGGTAAGAAGGCCAGGCCAGGGTTAAGCGCCTCTACCCCCTGGCGGAAGTAATCGACGTCGAAGTCGAAAGCGTCCAGCACGTCCATCTTGTTCAACACCAGGACGTCCACGCCGCGATACATCACCGGGTATTTGTAGGGCTTGTCGTCCCCTTCGGGAACGCTGGCGATGAGTACACTGCGGTGGACGCCCAGCTTGAAGCTGGCGGGGCAGACTAGGTTGCCCACGTTCTCGACGATGAGCAGATCCAGTTCATCAAGCGGCAACTGGGGCAACGCGCCCTGGAGCATCACGGCGTCCAGGTGGCACGCGCCGCCGGTGTTGATCTGGACGGTGGGCGCGCCAAAGGCGGCGATGCGATCGGCGTCCAGCGTCGTCGCGATGTCGCCGTCCACGGCGCCGATGTGATACGAGTCTCGCAGCGCCTCGACGGTGCGCGTGATGAGGCTGGTCTTCCCGGCGCCCGGCGAGGCCATCACGTTGATGGCGAAGACGGCGGCGGCGTCTAAACGGGCGCGGTTGCTGGCCGCCAGTTGCTCGTTGGCGTTCAGGATGTTTTCCACGATAGGCACTTTAGTCGTCATAAAATATCTCTCTCCAAGTGTAGGTAGCCCAGAAATCATGTTGGGTCTTCAGGATTTCGCATGGCCCATCATAGACCCTAAAGGTTTTTGCGCTGGTTTTGATGGAAAAAGGTCATTGTTTAAGGCAAAAACGTTGTTTGCGCGGCCTTGAGCAAAACCTTTAGGGTC
>DAOTUC010000191.1:0-5524 GCA_034437315.1 Anaerolineae bacterium | reverse complement strand
CTCGTCATTGCTAACCAAGATGCAGGCAAGTTTAGTCCCAAACAATTGTGGCGACAGATTCAAGCCGACCTTCACCGTGTGCTCTTGAAGGTAGGTTACCAACTCGGAGCTCAAGGTGTGGCTCTACCTGCCTGAAATAACTTCACACCATTGGAACGACTCCTAACCTGTTTCTTTAGCCGCCGCTAACCCAGCCTACGGCTTTACTATCGTCTTGGACAATCTTGTGGATTTTCGTCACACGATATGAAATTTTCAACTTCAATGATAATCAACTCATAAGAGTCTACTTGCTTGGGATAGTGAAACTGTGAGTCAAACTCAAGTCTACATTTAGCAAAACCCCTATCGGCGCAAAATCGACTTGCTGCTGTGAAGATCTGCTCAATAGTGAGACTGCTTGATTCTAACCAGCTTTCCTTTTCAGCGAATCCCGATGTTTTACTTTCTAGCAATTGAACAGGCAGAAGGCTGTCATCCTGTACGTGTACTCTCCAACGCCATAATCCTCCATCTGATCTGAGTTCACGTACTTCCATATAGTACTCTGCTGGTTTAACCACTTTCCACAGCGCACGATTTATAGTAATTCTTCCGCTTGGAGTAGTCAATGACAAAGTCACGCAGCAAATGACAGCTAGAAGTAAAACTGCAGATGCGAACTGTGGCCTAAGAAGTAGCTTTACCTTTTTTTTACTCACGGCTACTATCCTCCACTGTTAGCCCAGGCTGGCTCAAGCAAATCGAATGTGTATTCTTTCTCTTTCAACCAAAGTAAGATGTCATCCAAAGCCTCAACAGTTGGGTTGGACCAAGAGTGCAAAAGGATATTATCGCTGTTGGTTCTGACGCCGTAAGAGCCAAGAGAACTGGGGTATATCTTTATGATGCACCCTATACCCTGACACCAACCATTCTTGATTCGGCCCAGAACCATCTCAGCCGGTTGCTCATTAAGAGCAATCGACCAATCGTATGGATCAACCGTCCAGTCAACGACATTCCAGGGAGAAGAAATTCCTATCGCACACTGTCCATCGTAGTCCCAGATAGCAGCACCTTCAGGATTGCACTCCAGCAAATCCTTTTGAAGCGCTGTTATAGCCCCGCCAGGAGCACGGAATAGTCCAGTTCCATGTTCAATCACGTTGTCAATGTAGTTACGTCTATTTGATGACAGACTTTTATAACGATAGGGCTGATCATCCATCACTTTGCTCAGTGCTGCTTTGATCTTGTATTCTGTATCTACTAAGGTTTGCACCATCTCATCAAAACACATCTCGGTCAAATCAATATGCCTATAAGCATGATTGCCAAGTCGATGGCCTTCCGCTACTACACGCCAGACAATGTCTACGGCGAGCGGATCATCCAGATTGACATTTTCGCCATGGAAGAAAAAGTTTGCCCGTGCATTGTGAGATTTTAGGATATCTAGAATTGTCTCGTCATTTGAATGAGGACCATCATCGAATGTTACATAAACAAATCCACTAGGGTCAGTATAGTTGACAGGGTTCCCGAGCACGTACACATAGCCGTTGATACTTTGCGGATTTCGATAATCGGGTACAATAGGGTCGGGACTGACGAACTGGTTAAGATAAACATCGTACCACCGCGCCCGCAGGTACACCATCCCCATGTCGCCATCGTACCACTCGCCGGTATACCCCAACCCCGCCTGCGCGCTCCCCACTTCCACGCCATACGGCGACCACTCCCGCGCGCTCACCACCGCCCCCACGCTGTCCGTCGCCTGCCGCACACTCCCCAGCGCGTCGGGGAGGTAGTAGGTCCAGGCACTGCCCGCGTACTGCCCCAACGTCTCGTGGCCCACGAGGTACAGTGCATCTCCATCGCTCAACATCTCTGGGATCCCCGTGGCCCAGTCCCAGGAGAATTTCGTCGGGTCCCCGTCCACGGATTGGGCCACGCGCAGGCCGTCGGCGGTGTAGGTGTAGAGCAGGGTGGACGTGAGGGATTGTGCGCTCACCAGCCGCCCGGCGGAGTTGTACGTGTACGTGAACACGCCGTCGTTGGTAAGGTTCCCCCGTGCATCCCAAGTGTACACCACGTCGCCCACTTTGGTCAAGCGATTGGCCACGTCATAAGTGTACGTCGTGATAGTAGTTCCGTCAAGCGGAGTAGTGGTCGTCATCGCGGTGCGATTGCCGACAGCGTCATACGCATACGCGAAGGACTCGCCGGTGGAGTAATCCGCCTCCACCAGCCGCCCCAGTGGATCGTAGATGTAGCTGATGATGCGCATGGTCGTCACCACGCCACCCGCCGCCGTGACGGTAACGTAGTGCGTCCGCGTCAGGGTGGCGCTTTCGTCATCCACCGCTACGCTCAAGGTCACGGTGTACACCCCCGGCGTGATATAGACGTAGGTCGGGCCGGTGATGGCGCTCGTCGCGCCATCGCCGAACGTCCAGGTGTAGCCCGTCGTCCCGTACAGGGGCGTGGAGCGGTTGGCGAAGGTCACCGTCAGCGGCGCGGCGCCCGCCAGCGGCGCTTCGCTGAAGTCGGCCTGGGGCGCGGGGATGGGCTGGGCCGCCGTCTCCATCCACGTCCCCCAAGGTCGCGCCCCCTCCAGAGAAATTGGTATGTCATATAAAGAACTCGTACGCAGCCCATACCAGTGAGATGACAACACTTAACACAGCACTGGTCGCTACTGGGAACGTCCATTTTCCTAAAACTGGACAATGACGTACGAATCCGTATGCAGAAGCAACAGAGAGACGGCACCAGCAACAAGGGCCCGTACCAAGAATAGGATAACTATGCCAACTAGCCATTGGGATACATCATCATTCGGAACCCAAGATAACGGCGGGATTCGGACTAGGACACCGAAGTGAGCACTAATAAGGCAAACGCTGACCCAGCCTGCTACAACTCCGAGTACGGTGCACAGTAATATGTTGAGAGCCAAACCAAGTTTTCGCATCCTTTGCCTGTCCTGTTAACGATCACCAGTAGTAAGTACACGTATGATCTCTTCGTCTGTGGGAAAATCATAGCCAGATGCCATTCCACATTTGCCCAAGCTGAACTTGTAGAACTCGCTGACGAGAAAGTTGGTCATTGACACCATAAGCTGATCGCATGTGCTGAAGTCAAAGAATAGGTCGGTGTCATAGCCGAAGTAGCCTCGCTCAAGGGAACCTGGACTGGTAAATTCCCCAATGGTATTGCAATTTTTCGCCGCTACGTACCTAGCCCCGTCCAATAACAGGCGTGCTTGAAGTGCCGGGACCTATGCCTCGGCAGATAGCAATCTATCTGGTCGGCTGCGGATTGTGATGAGCGTGGGCAAGCGGGGTGTGGAAACAGCGGGGATGATCCGACGGGAGAACTCATCGCGAAACGATGAAATGTCACCGTCTCGATCCCATTGTCTCTTCTCCAAGGAAAATGAAGAGAACACCGATCAAGCAATGGCGCACGCTCCCCCCAGTGGAGAGCAAGGCAGGCCAGCGGTGGAAACATCGGTGACACGCAAATGGTAAAACACCGCAACCCCACCGCCTGTCTGTGCTTTCAGCAGACAGCGATCTGTCTGGTCGGCTGCGGGTTGTAGCGAGCGTGGGGGATTGAGCAAGCGGGGTGTGAAAACAGCAGTGATGATCCAAGGGCGGACACATTGCAAAACGATGAAACGCCCTCGTCTCAATCCCATTGTCTCTCCTCCAAGGAAAACGAAGATAACACCGATCAAGCAATGGCAATCAACGATGCACGCTCCCCTCGGTGAAGGGCAAGGCGGGGCAGCGGTGAAAGAAACACCGGTGAAACCAGCGGTGAAACGCCAATGGCAGAAACACCGCAACCTCACCGCCTACCTGTGCCTTGGCAGACAGCAATCTGCCTGGTCGGCTGCGGGGTTGTAGCGGGCGTGGGCAAAGCGGGGTGTGGAAACAGCGGTGCAAACAGCGGTGAGGATCCAAGGGTGGGCGCACCGTAAGACGATGAAACGTCCTCGCTGAATCCCTCGGCTCTCATCCAAGGAAAACGAAGATAACACCGATCAAGCAATGGTCCTCAACGGCGCACGCTCCCCCCGGTGGGGAGCAACACGACCCCACGCTCCACAGCGTGGCCGCGTTGCTGACCTACAAGCTCAAGAACGGCGAGACCCCGCTTCTTGCTGTAGCTCACGTGAACGTGGTGGAAGTCTTCGGCACAGACGACCCTTACACGATACTGAATTTTCCATCTGCTCGCCAGAGCTTTGAAAGTGCCCAGTCAGCTACTGGCTAAAGATGGGCAAAACGGTACTGCTGTGAACACTATCCGTTTTTGTATCCTCAGCGCCAGAAAGGTGAGCCACGGCGAGGACGTTTTCTTGTCGGCGAAGGACCAGCCCTTCCACGCGCGATACATTGAGGCGGCGGTGTAGTGGCCCGCGTCGTCGGCCTGCGCGGTGAGCGTCGCCATCATCTCCTGGAAACGCGGGTCGTCGTGCACAAAGGGGAAGCGGCTAAGTACATCCACCACGTGGAGGATGTCGTACCAGACGAAGGGGTACTTGAGCCGGCGGAAGAAGGCGCCCAGGCCGAACAGGTAGACTTTGCGCTCGCATTCCGGCCCCCAATGCCAGAGCAGCGCCTCGGCACCGGCGCGCGTGGCGGGACTATCGACGAACTCCGGCAACTGCGAGAGCGCCTTCAGCGCGTAGACGTTGGCGATGGGGCAGGGATCTTCCCGCTTCCCCGGCCCCTTGAAGCTACCCAGCTCTGGCGCGGCGGCGCAGCGCCAGCCGTTGTCCTCGGCTAACTCCGCCAGATGATCCACCGCGCGGTGAATGCGCTCATCCTCGTCTGTGGTCAACCCGAAGGCCAACAGCGCGTAGAGCAGCATCGGCGCATCACACGCCATCCACGTCCAGTACTCTCCGTCGATACCGCCGAAGCGCTTGTAGAGGCGTAACTTTGTCTGGAACGCGCTCTCTCCCGACTGATGGGCCGTCACCGTCTCCACGATGGAGGACATGCCGGGATCGCTCACCCGTAGACCGAAATCGGCCAGCGTACTCAGGGCATAGATCGGGTGCTTGGCGTCGTTGTGACGCTTGAGGGCGAAACCGGGCCAGGCAGCGGCCTCGTCGATCAGCCCCTGCACCTGGGGATGGGCCAGCATCTCCTCGCGGGCGGCCTGCACCTCGGCGTCGTCTTCCGACCGGTCGAGCAGATCCACCAGCGTGCGGTAGCGCGTCCAGGGCTCGTCGGATGCCAGCAGCCACTCGATTGGATCAGCCATCGGCGTTACCTCCAAACATCTCATAAGCGGAGCAGCCGACCTCCCTCTGTTTGCAATACTTGCAGGCGAACGCTCCCCGGGCAAGTCCCGTGACGACGAAGGCCAGCACGAGCAACAAGGCCAACAGAAGGGCGATCAGCCAGTTCCATCCCTCCGTCACGAGAAGCGCAGTCCCGCCGATCAGCGGCGGGATCGAGACGAGGAAATCTAGGAGCATCTCCGCCCACGAGATTTCGTGCTCGGCAGCACC
>DAOTUC010000190.1:0-10807 GCA_034437315.1 Anaerolineae bacterium | reverse complement strand
GCATCTCCACAAGACGGGGGATTCCAATCGTGTAACGGTGCAAACTTAGCCGCCGCCCAATGTCTAAGGGTGATCGAGTAGGACCTCATTATAACGCACTCCCGGCATAGCGCAAATTCTCGCCTTATCAAGGCGGCTCTCACTAGATCGCCTGGCTGCGTAGGCTTTTGACTTGCTTCGAATGATTGAACTATGGAACACAGATCGACACAGATTGCTTGGAATTGAGGTTCTCTGGGATTTCGCATGGCGAGACCCTAAAGGTTTGCTCAAGGCCGCGCAAACAACGTTTTTGCCTTAAACAATGACCTTTTTCCATCAAAACCAGCGCAAAAACCTTTAGGGTCTATGATGGGCCATGCGAAATCCCGAAGACCCAAATAAAATTGCTCTAGCCACCGTTGAAATGAAACACGCTCATTTGACATCCCAGGTTAACCGAAGTATACTTGAAATTAGATCTAGCCACCCGACAGTTGATCGACCGCCCGCAGGTTTGCTGTGTTAACGTGTCAGGTCGCTAGAAACTAAATCACCTCTCCTGTTACCTTTTGGTTGCCCTCTCTCCCCCGGTGAACAGGAAAACTTGTCAAGCAGGGAAAGGAGACGGCATTATGTTTGAGCGGATCCTCGTTCCATTGGATGGTTCTCCGTTGGCTGAATGCGTGTTGCCTCACGCGGTGGCGTTATCCCGGGCGTTTGATGCTGAGTTGATGTTGTTGCGGGTGTTGGAAAGTCCTCAAGCCGCCGAAAGTTCCAGATCCACTGATTTATTAGATTGGCATATTCGACAGGCCGAGGCGGCCTCCTATTTGGACGACGTTCGCGCCAGGCTCGAAGAGATGGGCTTGAACGTCGACCAGGAAATCCTGGCGGGGCGGCCTGCCGAACGTATCACCGCGTTCGCCCGCGAAAAAGAGGTTGGTTTGATCATCCTCAGCAGCCATGGGCGGAGCGGCCTGAGCGGGTGGAATATCAGCGGCGTCGTGCAAAAAATCATTCTTCAGGCCTGTATGCCTGTCATGATTGTGCGGGCCTATCAATCCACCAGACATGATTGGGATGGCCTGAGATACGGGCGCTTGATGATCCCCTTCGATTGCTCTAAACGGGCGGAATACGTTTTGCCTCTGGCGACGACGCTGGCCCGTTTCCACGAATCCGAACTGATGTTGGCTTATGCGGTCTGTCGGCCGGATATGCCCTCCTACGCTCCGCCTTCGCAGGAAGAGACCGAATTGGCGGAACGCCTGGTCGCGCACAATCAAAAAGCCGCTCAGCAGTGCTTGAAACAGATCAAGGATCAATTGTCCGTTCCGGTTCAGATTCGGGTCGAAGTCGGCGATAGCGCGTTGACGACGCTCCAGGATCTGGTCGCGCGGGAGTCTGTGGACCTGGTTTTGCTCTGCGCTCACGGGCATTCGGGTGGGAGCAAGTGGCCCTATGGCAGCGTGGCGTTGAGCTTTATCGCCTATGGCACGACGCCGTTGTTGATCGTGCAGGATCTTTCCGAGGGCGAATTGCAAAGCACCCCCGCTGAGTTGGCCTCCAGACAGCGCCAGGGGCATTAGTTTGTAACCTCACCTAACCTACTGGACGAGCCAGAGCCGCCACAAAGAAGCCATTGACCGCCAAATTCTCGCTCATTGTGCAAGGATTCTATTGGTTAGGCCCTATCACGTGGAAGGGACGCTATGCCTATGACTGTTGATCTGACCGCTGATCATCTTTCTGGCCCGCTCGACGATTCGGGCGATCTATCGGAAGAGGCGGAACGGGACTTTGGCGCTGCGCGGGACGCGGCGGCCCGATTGGCCGAGCAGCATCAGGATGTCCGACAGGATTTGGAGCCTCCCCCGTTACTGGATCGTCCGGACGTTTACGAGTCCCTGTTTCGCCATGTCCGCGATTATTTTGGGCGGATGAGCGAGACCCAGAGAGCCCTGTCCTACGCCGCCGAGTGGGTTCTGGATAATTTCTACTTGATTCAGCAGGCGCTCCGCCAGGTGCGCGAGGATATGCCGCCGGGCTACTATCGCAAATTGCCCACGCTCACAGGGCCCTCGTTGTCTGGATACCCGCGCGTGTACGTGTTGGCCCGTGAAATTGTGTGGAAACAGAGCTCGTATATTGAGCAGAGGGAACATCAGCTCGACCTGGAGCAGGCGGCGCGCTTTATCGAGGTTTATCAACGCGATTGTCCATTGACCATGGGAGAGTTATGGGCGCTGCCGACGATGTTCCGTCTGAGCGTGTTGGAGCGCCTGGCGCAGGCGCTCGCCCGCGCCGCGGATTTGTCGGTGGCCGATGACCTACCCGGCGATGGCGGCGTCACGCTCCCGGCCGATCTCGCCGACGACGTCATCGTGGCTAATAGCATCCTGAGCTTGCGCGCCCTATCGACCCAGGATTGGCGCGCGTTTTTCGAGCGCCTCAGCGCGGTGGAGACGACCTTGCGCCGCGATCCGGCTCACATTTACGCTCATATGGATTTCGAGACGCGGGATCGTTATCGGAGCGTGGTGGAAGAACTGGCGGAGGGGTTGGATTGCCCAGAGGGGCAGGTCGCGCAAGCGGCTGTCGATCTGGCCAAGGAACGTTTCGCGTCGTTGCAGGATTCTATCGCTCCATCGCCCGGTGCCGCGCGCGAGGACGCCGACCAGGTCGATTGGAACGGTCTGCCCTACGAGGACATCTGGGACGTGGGCGCGGACCCCGCATCCGTGGACGAGGGCGGGCCGCCATCGACTGGGGAGGATGAGTGGCGCGGCTTGCGCTTGCCGCGATCGGTTCACGTGGGTTTTTATCTCCTGGGAGAGGGGCGGGAGCAACTCGAGAACCGCTTGGGGTATCGACCGTCGCTGCCGCAGCGCGCGCGGCGTTGGGTCTTCAAGCGCCCGATGTGGGCTTATTTGGGCGGCGTCCTGGCCTGCACCCTGTTCTTCCTGGTCGGCATCCTGGGTTATGCCGCCATCGTGGGAGGGACGCCCATCCAGTTGGCGCTCGTGGGATGTCTGGGGATTTTGCCGGTTACGTCGGTTGCCATCAATCTGGTCAATCGTTTGACAACTCACCTCGTTCCGCCACACCTATTGGCCAAATTGGATTTTGAGGACGGCGCGCCGGCATCCTGTCGCACAATGGTGGTGATCCCGGCGATCTTGGGCGACTCGGACGAGGTCGAGCCGTTGTTGCGACAGATAGAGCGTCATTATCTGGGCAACATGGACCCTCATCTGTTCTTCGGCCTGCTCACCGATCTGACAGATGCGCCTCAACAGCACATGCCCGGCGATGACGAGATCGTCGAGCGAATGAGAGATGGCGTTCAAGCGCTCAACCAGCAGTATGGCCGGCGACGGGAGCCCGCATTTTATCTGCTCCATCGGGATCGGGAATGGAATCCGGCCGAGGATTGTTGGATGGGATGGGAGCGCAAGCGGGGCAAATTGATCGAGTTGAACCGGTTATTGCGGGGCGAATCACACAATTACCAGGCGCTCGTGGGAGATGTGCGGCGGCTCCAGGATATTCGTTACGTGATCACACTGGACGCCGACACCGTCCTGCCCAAGGAGACAGCTATCCGCTTGATCGCGACGTTGGCTCATCCCCTGAACCAGGCCGACTTCACCCCCGAAAGCGATGCGCCGGTCGCCGGTTACTCGATTCTCCAACCGCGTGTCGAGGTGAAACCCACCAGCATCAAACGCTCGCTGTTTTCGCAGGTTTTCGCCGGCGATGTCGGGATTGACCTGTACACCCGGGCAGTCTCAGACGTCTATCAAGACCTGTTTGGCGAGGGAAGTTACGTCGGCAAGGGGATTTACGACGTGGACGCTTTCAGACGCAGCCTGGCGGGGCGCGTCCCGGAAAATGCGTTGCTCAGCCACGATCTGTTTGAGGGCGTGCACGGGCGCGTCGGCCTGGCCACCGACGTGGTGATGTACGAAGATTACCCGTCCAATTACCTGGGATATACCCGGCGGATGCACCGGTGGATCCGGGGGGATTGGCAATTGCTCCCCTGGTTGCTGCCCCGTGTGCCGGGCGCCGGCGCGGATACGGCGCCCACACGCTTGCCCAACACCCTCTCCGTCCTGGATCGCTGGAAAATTGTCGATAATCTCCGGCGCAGCCTGATGAAACCGGCCTTGTTCGCGCTGTTGATCAGCGGCTGGTTCCTCCTGCCGGGGGCGGCCTGGTTGTGGACGGCCTTTGGCGTTCTGACGATGGGTGTGCCGGCCTCCACCGGCTTTGTGACCTCCCTGCTCCAGGGGGTGCGCCAGCGAACGTTCAAGACGATCTGGCGCTCGCTGTCCATCGACCTCCTGCGCTGGGGATTGACGTTGGCGTTTTTGCCCTACGAGAGCTTTATCGCGGTGGACGCCATCGTGACGACGCTCGTGCGCTTGACCGTGACTCGCAAGCGATTGTTGCAATGGACGACGTCGGCTCACACCTTTCGTTTGTTCGGCAAGCAAACGAAATTGGGGTTGTTGTGGCAAAAAATGGGCCTGGTCGCTCTTTTTGCGCTGGCTTTGACGCTTGGCGTCAGCGCTTTCAATCGAACGGCGCTTTTGCCGGCCGTCCCTTTGCTCTTCCTGTGGGTGGAGTCGCCCCAGATCGCCTATTGGATCAGTCGCGCGCTGGTCCGCCGTCAGGCGCGTCGCACCCTGACCGAGTCCCAACGTCGGCAATTGCGTCGCCTGGCCCGGCGCATGTGGCTCTATTTCGAGCAATTTGTCGGCCCCGAGGATCACTGGTTGCCCCCCGATCATTTCCAGGAAGACCCTCGGGGGTTGGCGGCGCGGCGTACATCGCCCACTAACCTGGGCCTGGCGTTGCTCTCGACGCTGGGCGCTCACGACCTGGGGTACATCGGCGGGATGGGCCTGGCCCTTCGCCTGCGCTTGACTTTCGAGAGTATGGAATCGTTGGCCTGGTATCGGGGCCATTTCCTCAATTGGTATGATACGAGCGACCTCAAACCCCTCCTTCCGCGTTACGTCTCCACCGTCGATAGCGGAAATTTGGCCGCTTGCTTGTTGGCGCTCCGGCAGGGGCTGTTGGCCTTGCCGGAGGAGGACGTGATCCGCCGGGAACGGTGGCAGGGCTTTTTGGACGCCTTGGGCATCCTGGGGGAAATCGTCGCGGAGATAGATGAGCGTCAATGTGTCGAGTCGGTCGAATCGTTAGACGTCTACCTGGCGTCTATCCGTGGACAGGTGACGGCGGCCCTGGATCAACCGGCGACCTGGAGCGACCTGTTGGACCGCTTGATCGGTGAGACTTGGGAGGAGATGCAGGATATTCTGCTCGCCCTGGTCGCTTGCGACGCCTATACGCTGGATGTGACCTTGCTCGGCGACTTGCGTATCTGGGTAGAACACGTGACATCCCAGCTTGAAAACCTGCATCAAGAGGTGGGCATGTTGGCCCCCTGGATTTCAGCGTTGAGCCAAGCGCCGCGGCTGTTTGATTCAAATGGTATGGATGAAGAACTGAGCGCGGCCTGGTCCGCTCTGCGAGAGACTTTCTCCGACATGCCCTCGCTGGCGGACGCGCCCCGCATCTACCGGGCTGGCGAGAGACGGCTGGGAGAGTTGCAGAATGTATTGGACCAACAGTCCCTGGACGATTTGACGCGCCGTATCGGCCCGGAAGCGGAAGCGTGGTTGCAGGAAGCCTGCGATTGGCGACGGCGGCTGGTATCCCGATTGCGCTCCGCGCGATTGACTGTGGAAACCCTCGTCATCAGTTATCAGGATTTGGCCGGTCAGGCGGACGCTTTTTTCCGCCGGATGGATTTCTCTTTCCTCTTCAACGAGCAGCGACAAGTGTTTCACATTGGATACAACGTAGATGCGGAGACGCTGGATGGGAATTTCTACGACCTGATGGCCTCAGAGGCCCGAATCGCCAGCTTGTTGACCATCGCCAAAGGAGACGCGCCGCAGCGCCATTGGATCAACCTCGCGCGGCCGATCACTCAGGTGGAAGGCCATCGGGCGCTTCTTTCGTGGGGCGGCTCGATGTTCGAGTATCTGATGCCGCCGTTGCTCATGCAGACCTACGAAGACACGCTCCTGGAGCAGAGTTGCCAGGCCGCCGTGGCGGCTCACATCGCCTACGCCCGGCGGCGCGGCGTTCCGTGGGGCATTTCCGAATCCGGTTACTACCGCTTCGATGCTCAGCAGAACTATCAATATCGCGGTTTTGGCGTCCCCGGTTTGGGATTCAAGCGCGGTTTGAGCGATGATCTGGTGATCGCCCCATACGCCTCGTTGTTGGCCCTATCGGTCGATCCCCAAGCGGTGATGCGGAATGTCCAGCGATTGATTGAGCTCGGTATGTTGGGGCGTTATGGCTTGTACGAGGCCATTGATTATACCAGCGATCGGCTGTCATCCGGGCAGAAGCGGGCCATTGTGCGCTCTTACATGGTGCATCACCACGGGATGAGCCTGCTGTCCATCCTGAATCACTTGCAGGAGGATGCCATGGTGCGCCGCTTCCACGCCGACCCACGCATCCAGAGCGTCCAACTGCTTCTGCAAGAACACATCCCCCATCAAGCGCCCGTGGAAGAGCAGCCACATCCGGAGGAGTTCGGGCCGCTTCAACCCATTCGACCAACAGTCGATGCGGAACCGTGGCCCGCGCCGGTCGACACGGTATTGCCCCACACGCACGCCCTATCCAATGGACGGTATACGGTCTACGTCACCGCGCGGGGCGGCGGTTATAGCGCCTGGCAGGGTATCGCGCTCAATCGCTGGCGCGCCGACGCCACGCTGGATTGCTGGGGAGTCTGGGTTTACGTCCAAGAGCACACGCCGGATGGACAGAATAAACACGAGCCCTGGTCGATCGGTCTCCAACCCACCGGTATGCAGGCGGATCGTTACGAGGCGATCTTTCACATCCACCAGGTCGAATTTCGCCGTCAAGCGCACGAGACGAGCGCCAGGATGGAGGTCGTCGTCTCGCCGGACGATGACGTGGAACTCCGCCGAATTACGCTGACCAATCACAGCGACGAAATCCGGCGTTTCACCCTCACCAGCTTTGGCGAGCTCTCTCTGGCGCCGCTCGACGCCGATCGCCGGCACCCGGCGTTCAGCAAACTGTTCGTGGAGAGCGAGTATGTGGCGGATTTGAACTGCTTGCTCTTCCGGCGACGGCCCCGCTCCGCCGAGGAGCAACCGGTATGGGCGGCCCACGCGCTCGTCCTGGAATTGGGGCCGGGGCGGGCCGTCGCCCGGGGCTACGAGAGCGATCGCGCCCGTTTCCTGGGTCGTGGGCGGGAGCTGCCGGCGGCGCTGGATCGTGGGCCAGCGCGGGCGGGTGCGACCGGGGCCACTCTTGATCCCATCATGTCGCTGGCGCAGACCTTCGACTTGCCCGCGCATACGACGGCGCAATTTGCGTACCTGACCGTGGCGGCCCGTTCCCGTCGCGAGGCGCTTACCCTGGTGCGTCGCTATCGGGTTTGGTCGACGTCGACCCGCGCTTTCAACCAGGCGCGCGCCTGCCGCGAGATCGAGCTTCATCGCCTCGATTTAGATGGGTCAGATGTGGCGAGAATTCAGCAACTGCTCTCCGCCCTGCTTTATCCCAGTGCAGTGTTGCGGGCCGATCCCACGATACTCGCGTCGAATACGCGCGGGCAACCAGCTTTGTGGTCGCACGCGATATCGGGGGACTACCCGATCTTGTTGCTGCGGATCTACGAAGAGGATGGGATTGAACTGGCGCGACAGGCCCTTCAGGCGCACGTCTATTGGCGCAACCGGCAGATTGATGTCGATCTGGTGATTCTGAACGAGCGCGAATCGGGTTATGATCAGCAATTGCAGGGCCGTATCCTGCGCCTGATCGACCGGATGAACAGCAGCGATTTTCTCAACCAGCGGGGCGGTGTATTTGTCCTGCGCGCGGATCAAATGAGCGCCGAGGAGAAAATCCTACTTCAGACGGTCGCTCGCGTCGTGTTAGACAGCCGCCGGGGGACGTTGTACGAACAAGCCGCCGCCGCAGAGCGACGCCCGGACCGATTGCCCGCTTTTACGCCCATCTCGGCCCCTCACGCCGCCGAGATGGATGCGTCGGTCGAGCGCCCACTCGAACGTCCAATCGAGCGGCCGGATGGCCTGCGCTACGACAACGGCCTGGGCGGATTCAGCCGCGACGGGAGGGAATACGTTATCTACCTGGAACCGGGACAGTCGCCGCCGAATCCGTGGATCAACGTCATCGCTAACGCCGATTTTGGTTGCCTGGTTTCCGAGGCCGGTTTGGGCTACACCTGGGCCGTCAATAGCGGGGAGAATAAGCTGACCCCCTGGCGCAACGATCCGCTTGAGCGGGCCGGATGCTGGTCGCAGGCCGAGGCGATCTACCTGCGCGACGAGGAAACGGGCGATGTCTGGTCGCCGACGCCGTCGCCGGCGGGACAGGATGCCGCTTGCCTGATTCGCCATGCCGCCGGTTACTCGACTTTTGAGCGTCACAGCCATGGCATTGAACAGATGTTGCGCGTCTACGTCGTGCCCGATGCGCCGCTCAAGGTGGTCCACTTGCGATTGCGGAATAAGTCGCAGCGCAATCGGCGCATCACGGCCACTTACTACGCCGAGTGGGTATTGGGGCCGAATCGGGACGTCCACCAGCAATTCGTCGCGCCCGAATTTGACGCCGTGGATAACGTCTTGATGGCGCGCAATGCTTATAACGAGGAGTTCGCCCCCCAGGTCGCCTTCCTCTCCTCGACCCGCGCGCCGCATGGATTGACGACTGATCGGGCTGAATTCCTGGGGCGAGGCGGCGATTATCGTCGCCCTGATGGACTGAAGCGGATCGCGCTGTCGAATAGGGTGAGGGTGGGGGATGACCCATGCGCTGCGTTCCAGGTCGTCGCCTGGTTAGCGCCGGATGAGACTGAGGATGTCTTCTTTCTGCTGGGACAAGGTCGCGACCGGGCGGATGCGCTGCGCCTGGTGAAGGCCTATCAGGATCCGGAGAAGTTGACCGATGCCTGGCAGGCGTCAAACGTTCGGTGGGAGCGCCTTCTGGAGACGATAACGGTTCAGACCCCCGACCCGGCGATGGATTTGATGCTCAACCGCTGGCTTCTTTACCAGACCTTAGCCTGTCGGGTGTGGGGTCGATCCGCGCTCTACCAATCGTCCGGCGCGTTCGGTTATCGGGATCAATTGCAGGACGTCATGGCGCTCGTTCACGCGGCGCCGGACCTGGCCCGCGATCATATGCTGAGGGCGGCCCGGCATCAGTTTGAGGAGGGGGATGTGCTCCATTGGTGGCATCCGCCTTCGGGGCGCGGGGTGCGCACGCGCTGTTCCGACGATCTGCTCTGGTTGCCCTTCGTCGTCGCTCATTACGTCGAGACGGTGGGGGATGCGGATATTCTGGATGCGCAAGCGCCGTTCCTGACCGGCGACCCCCTGTCGGAGGAGGAACACGAGCGTTATGGCCATTACGAAACCACCGCCGAGACCTACCCGTTATATGAGCATTGTCTGCGGGCGATCGAGAAAGGCGCGACCAGCGGCCCGCACGGCTTACCCCTCATCGGCAGCCACGACTGGAACGATGGATTTAATCGGGTAGGCGTTGAGGGCCGGGGCGAGAGCGTCTGGTTGGGTTGGTTCCTGTACGCCACGTGGATGCGTTTCGCCCCCTTGTGTGAAGCGCGGGGGGACGTTGATTTGGCCCGGCGATACCGGGAGCAGGCCGAAGCGCTGCGCGTCAATCTGGAGAAAGCCGCTTGGGATGAAGGACTGGATGGGGAGACAGGCGGGACGTGGTACCGTCGGGCCTATTACGATGATGGGACGCCGCTCGGTTCGGCTGTGAATGAGGAATGTCAGATCGACTCGTTGGCCCAGTCCTGGGCGGTTCTTTCAGGGGCGGCTGACCCGGAACGGGCGGCGCAGGCGATGGAGGCGCTCTATGAGCGGTTGGCGCGGCCGGATGAGCGGTTGATCCTGCTTTTCACGCCGCCGTTTGACGAGACGCCCCACGATCCCGGTTACGTCAAGGGCTATCTGCCAGGTATTCGGGAGAATGGCGGTCAGTATACCCATGCCGCGTTGTGGGCCGTTTGGGCTTTTGCGGAACTGGGCCAAGGGGAGCGGGCCGCCGCCCTATTCCGCATGTTGAATCCCGTTTATCACGCTGATAGCGCTGAGAAGGTCGCGCGCTACCGCGTGGAACCTTACGTCGTGGCAGCCGATGTCTACAGCGTAGAACCGCACGTGGGGCGCGGGGGTTGGACGTGGTACACCGGTTCATCTGGCTGGATGTATCGCCTGGGCGTCGAGGCGATCCTGGGTGTGCGGCGTGAGGGGGACAGCCTGTACGTTGATCCCTGTATTCCCAGGGATTGGGAGGCCTACACGGTGATCTATCGCGACGGCGCTGCTTACGAGCGCGCTGCTTACGAGCGTGCTGCTACTGACGGGCGCGCTCGTAAGCAGCCCACAGTCTACCACATTCGAGTAGAAAACCCTCATGGGGTCAATCGCGGGGTGATGCGCATTACTCTGGATGGGGAGGACTTGCCTGGACGGGCGATTCCACTCACCGGGGATGGTCGCCGGCACGAGGTGTTGGTGACGTTGGCCCGCGCTTCCACTCGCCCAGCAGCATAAATTTATGGTTCTCTGGGATTTCGCATGGCGAGACCCTAAAGGTTTTGCTCAAGGCCGCGCAAACAACGTTTTTGCCTTAAACAATGACCTTTTTCCATCAAAACCAGCGCAAAAACCTTTAGGGTCTATGA
>DAOTUC010000189.1:0-3789 GCA_034437315.1 Anaerolineae bacterium | reverse complement strand
TCGTCGAAACCGCATGGCAGGCTCAACCCACAGACGCCCGCCAGGTTCATCGAGAGCGTGAACACGTCGGAGAGGTACATCTGCAAGGGGTCGCCCGCCTTCTCGCCGATGCGGAAAGCGGTCGTCGGCGTGGCAGGACCGGCGATGACGTCCACTTGTTCGAAGGCGGCGTCGAAATCCGCCTTGATCAGCGTGCGCACTTTCTGCGCCTTGCGGTAATAGGCGTCGTAATAGCCGGCGGAAAGGGCGTACGCGCCGAGCATGATGCGGCGCTTGACCTCCGGGCCGAACCCTTGCCCCCGGGTAACCTCATACATCTCGCGCAGGCTTTGCCCGTCGACCCGCAACCCGTAACGGACGCCGTCGTAACGGGCCAGGTTGGCGCTCGCCTCGGCCGGCGCGATCAGGTAATAGACCGGCAGTGCATACGCGGTATGGGGGAGGCTGATCTCGTGCACCTCGGCCCCCAGGTCGGCCATGCGATCTAGCGCCGCGCGCACCGCCGTCTCTACCGCCGGTTGCATCCCCTCGATGAAGTACTCGCGAGGCGCGCCGACCCGGACGCCGCGCAGACCCGCGCACCCGTCCAACGCATAGGCATAATCCGGCGTCGGGACGTCCATAGACGTCGCGTCGCGGGGATCGCGACCGGCGATCCCGGTCAGCAAGAGCGCCGCGTCGGTCACGTCCTTGGTCAACACGCCAATCTGGTCCAGCGACGAGGCGAAGGCGATCAGCCCGTAGCGACTGACGCGCCCGTAGGAGGGTTTCAGCCCCACGACGCCGCACAGGGCGGCCGGTTGGCGCACGCTGCCGCCGGTGTCGGTCCCCAGGGCGCCCAGGCACTGGTCGGCGGCCACGGCGGCGGCGCTGCCCCCGCTGCTGCCGCCGGGCACCCGGTCCAGGTCCCAGGGATTGCGCGTGGTGAAATAGGCGGAATTCTCGGTAGAGGAGCCCATGGCGAACTCGTCGGTGTTGGTCTTGCCCAGGATGACAGCGCCAGCCTCCTTCAGGCGTTTTACGGCGGAGGCGTCGTACGGGGGGATAAAACCCGCCAGGATGCGAGAACCGGCCGTCGTCGGTGCATCCTTGGTGCACAGCACGTCCTTGATCGCCAGTGGAATGCCCAGGAGCGGGCCGTCCTCGCCGGCGGCGCGACGTTCGTCGGCCGCCTGGGCCTGTCGGCGGGCCGGCTCCTCCATCACGGTCAGGTACGCCTTGACCGTCTCGTCGACGGACCGAATGCGCGCCAGGAGCGCCTCGGTCAATTCGACCGCCGAGGTCTCTCCGGCGGAAAGGCGGACGTGAGCCTCGTGAATGGTCAGTTGATGGTGGGTCATGGCGTTATTCCAATACAGCCGGCACGCGGAAACAGCCGTCCTCGGCGTCGGGGGCGTTGACGAGAATAGCCTGGCGTGCGCCCTCTTCAGAAGGCCGGGCTGCGTCGTCGCGCATCACGCTGCGGAGCGGGAGCACGGTCGCTGTGGGCGGGATCTCAGCAGTGTCCAACGCCTGTAATTTCTCAAAATGATCCAGGATCGCCGAAAGTTGCTCGCCATACAGACGTTGTTCATCGGGGGATAGATCCAGCCGGGCCAGGCTGGCGATGTGACGCACTTCCTCTTGACTGAGTTTCATCGTGATCCTCCTCGTTCTGCGGCCAAATCTCACAGTTTTGGAGCCTTTGTGGAGATTATAGCACCATCGGTGAGGAGGGCAACCGAAAACCTGCTATATGTTCGCCCCTTTCCGACAAACGTGATATAATATCCCACTGCAATAACGAGTTTTCAAGAGGTGAAAAGTGAATTTCCAAAACTTGCTCGAACCAGAGTATCTAATCGCGTTGGCGATTCTGTTTCTAACCAGTTTCCCCATCCATGAATGGGCCCACGCCTGGGCGGCGTACCAACTGGGCGACGACACCGCCGCGTTACAGGGCCGGTTGACGATCAACCCGTTGGCTCACCTGGACCCACTGGGCGCTATCTCAATGATCTTCTTCGGTTTCGGATGGGGCAAGCCGGTGCCGGTCTCCCCCTACCGCTTGCAGGGCAATCGGCGGACCAGTTGGGCGTTGGTGAGCTTCGCCGGACCATTCTCCAATTTTCTCATGGCGATGTTCGCGGCGATCCCATTTCGCATGGGATGGGTCGGTTTGTACCAGGGCGATTGGAGCGCCATCAGCTTGCCCGGCATTTTGCTGCAATTCATCTGGATCAATTTATCCCTGATGATTTTCAACCTGATTCCCTTCCCACCCCTGGATGGATCCCGTATCCTGGCCCGGCTCTTGCCGGCCAATTGGGCGAACGTGATGGATCGGCTGGAACAATTTAGCGGGATAGGTTTGATGTTGACCCTGTATCTCATGTCGCAACTGGGTATCTTTAGCCTGATCATCAATCCCATATTGCGCTTTATGGTCAATGCGCTCCTCTTTTACTAATCGAGTGCGCACTGAGAGATGGTCGACGCTATCCGTTATCGGGCGACGCAATTCTTCCGCGCGCTTTTCCCCCGCGTGTCCAGCGCGGATCTCGCACGTGTGACGAGCGCACTGACGCCGGACGAGCAGGCTTTGTTCCGCCGCCAGTCCGCACAAGACCAACGACACGCCTGGGCCGTCTACCAGACCCTGCGCCAGGCCGGTCACACCGACGCGCGACTGTTGACAGCCGCCCTGTTGCACGACGCGGGGAAGGCTGCTGCGCCGATGCCCATCGTATATCGAGTCGCCGTCGTGCTGATGGAGCGCTTGACGCCGCGCGCGCTCAACCGCCTGGGGCAAGCGGATAGACCTGTGATCGATAGCCAAGACCTCCCTGGCGGGTGGCGTCGCTCATTCGTGGCCCACGTTCATCACCCCGCGCTCGGCGCGCGGTGGGCCCAGGAGGCCGGATGCTCTCCGCTGACCGTGAGCCTCATTCGCCGCCACCACCGAGGTATCAGCGAGGAGGAGGAAATCTTGACGCCGGAAATCCAGTTGCTGGCGGCGCTTCAGGCCGCCGACAGCGCCAATTAGCCCCAAAACCGCCTGAAAGAGGTCGTTAAGGAGTTCAAAAATGGGTTTTGAAAAATTCGCCATGATCGGCGCCGATTGCATCAGCACGTCCATCGCCTTGAATTTGAAGGCGCGGAAGGACCCGCCACACGTCGTCGGTTACGACAAGGAAGCGGTGGCAGCCGACCTGGCCCGGTCGATGGGCGCGTTCGACGACATAGAACTGAAGGTGGACCGGGCGTGCCAGGACGCCGATTTCGTGCTCGTCGCTGCGCCGCTTTCGTCTATGCGGGAGACGTTCAGCGCCATCGCGCCAGCCCTCAAACCCTGCTGTTTCGTGACCGATACGGCCCGCCTGAAACGCCCCGTGATGCGCTGGGCCCAGGAACTGTTGCCGGACAACGTCTACTTCGCCGGGGGGCACGTCATCCTCAACCCAGCCCTCGTCGAGTTGAACGCCGAAAGAGGTCTGGACCTGGCCAGCCCCGATCTACTGACGGAGGCCCTCTATTGCATAACGGCGCCCCACGAAACACCTCGCGGGTTGATCGATGTCTTCGCCGGTTTGATCAAATCGTTCAACGCACAACCCTTCTTCATCGACGCGATTGAGCACGATGGATTGCAATCGGGGATTGACGGGTTGCCCGATGTGTTGGCCGTCGCGTTGCTGCGCTCGACCGTCGACGCCCCCGGCTGGCAGGAAATGCGCAAATTCGCCGACCACCGTTTCGCCTCGGCGACCGAGGCGGCTGTAGACGTCGATCGGCGACAAGTCGATATGC
>DAOTUC010000188.1:0-5693 GCA_034437315.1 Anaerolineae bacterium | reverse complement strand
GCCGCGATCGTCCAGGCGGCCATAGAACACGGGTAAGCACGTCCAACGTATCAACCTCCCGCAAGGTTCGCTTTCGGATGCGGATTCTAAACTTGCGGGAGATTTGTGTCATAGGTAGACGTTTAGATGTGGGTGTGAGGGTGGATGTTATTCTGGTTGGCGATCACGCTGGTGGGGCTATTGCTGCTTGAGCGCTGGATGCACCGCCACCTGCAAGGCGTTATGCTCCTGCTCACGGGCGATTCGGAAATCGCGGTCTTTCTCTACGCGCTGCCATTGTTGCCCGGCATCGTGCTCCACGAGTTGAGCCACGCGCTGATCGCGTTGCTGCTGGGCGTGCGAGTCGGGGGCATCTCCATTCGTCCCAAGCGAGCGGGGCAGCGCGTTCAGCTCGGTTTCGTCCCTGTCGAAAAAACGGACGTCGTGCGCGCCAGCCTGATCGGATTAGCCCCCCTGCTCACCGGGAGCGCCGTCATCCTATGGATCGGTTACCAGGTCTTCGGCGTGCAAAACCTCGAATCCGCTTTCGCCGCCGGGAATTGGAGCGGCGCGCTGTCCAGCGCGCTGAACGCTCTCAAAACCAGCGACGCCTGGATCTGGGCCTACCTGATCTTCGCCGTGGGGAACACGATGTTGCCCAGCCGGTCGGACCGTCAGGCATGGCCGCCGATCCTGTTGTTTCTGATCGCGCTGGGCCTGTTGGGCTGGATCGCCGGCCTCGGCCCCACGATCATCGCCAGCCTGGAAAGGCCCCTCGCCTCCGCTATGCGTTGGCTGACGACGGTCTGCGCCCTCATCATCGCCGCCGATGTCGTCTTCCTATTCATCATCGCGCTGGTGGAGAAATTGCTGGAGCGCATCAAGGGGGTACAGGTAGCGTATTGAAAAAACGCCCGGTCTATCGCCTTATCTTAGCGATAGACCGGGCTTCTACGTCTGGGTCAAGCTACTGAGAAGGCTCCGCCAGGTTGATCGCGTAATCAAAACCCCGGCGAAAGGCATCCATATTCAAATCCTCCGTACCTTTCGGCACACTATCCAGGATAGATTGCTCCATCGCCTCTTTAGAGAGCTCGTCCGTCAGCGCAGTCAAAGCGCCCAACATCACGATGTTGGCTACAATGCGTCGCCCTAACGCTTCCTCGGCGATGCGCGTAGCCGGGATAGGCCTGATCCGCTGATCAGCTTCATCCCACTCGACCAGATCGGCGTCGACCAACATTAACCCACCGTCCACCAATTCATCCCGATACTTGACGTAGGCGGCCTGAGACATCATCATCATGATGCTGGGCCGGGTCACGTGGGGATACAAGATCATGCCATCGGAGATGATGACCGCGCTGCTGCAAGCGCCGCCTCGCGCTTCCGGGCCATAGGAACGGGTCAACGTGACCTGTTGGTCGCTGTAAATCGCCACAGCGCGCCCAACGATTTTGCCCGACAGAATGATCCCCTGACCGCCGAATCCCCCCAGGCGCACTTCCACCTGCTCGACATCTTCGCCCGCCTCTTCAACCTCAAGCGCGGTCTTGTACGTGAGGGCATTTTCCACGTCGGCCTGCTCCGGGGGTTCCAACTCCACCGAAGGGCGATATTGCGCCTGAACCGTCTCGCTGTACAACTCGCGCACCCGATCCTGGAAAGTGGGCCGATCCGTCTCAATAAACTCACCGCAGACAATTTCCCCGCCAAATCCGATGTCTACTTCCCAGGGTTTAACGCCGCGCCGGATGACCGCGTTCTCGTGATAATAAGCCATCAGGTCGCTGCCGTATACCCGACGATTGGCGCGCCCGTAGGCGGTCGGGCAGGGAGAGATCACCTCGACTACGCTGAAACCGGGATGCTGAAGCGCCTTGTGAATCGACTGCTCCAAACGCCGGGCGTGAAGGACCGTCCAGCGGGCCACGTAAGTGGCGCCGGAAGCAGCCGCCAGGTTCGGGATGTTGAACGGATGTTCCAGGTTGCCCCAGGGAGCCGTGCTGGCCCGCGCCTTGGTCGGCGTCGTCGGCCCTACCTGCCCGCCGGTCATTCCGTAGATGAAATTGTTGACGCAGACCACAGTGATGTCCATATTGCGGCGAGCCGCGTGGATGAAGTGGTTGCCTCCAATAGCGATGAGATCCCCATCACCGGAGAAAACGATGACTTTCAAGCCCTCATTCGCCAACTTAAGCCCTGTGGCGAAGGGGAGCGCCCGCCCATGAGTCGTGTGAAATCCATCCAGCCGCATGTAACCAGCCACCCGCCCCGTACAGCCAATGCCAGAGACGATTGACACCCTGTCCATATCGAGTCCAGAGCGCATCAACGCGCTGGTGAAGCAGCTCAACGCCGTCCCCAATCCACAACCCGGGCACCAGATGTGCGGCAAGCGCTCAGTGCGCAACAGATGGTCCATCGGGTGTTGTTCAATCTCTTCCAGCGTCGGCCCATCCGTCGCTTGCTCGCCTGTCATCTCGTCGGCCTCCGCCATATATTCACGGATTTGTCGCTCCATATCCGCATTCTCGTCCGCCTCTAACGTCGGATAGTCTTCCCCGTAAATCTCTATCGGTCGTTCACTATCTACAGTCATTGCGCCACCTCACGAATCGCATCTAAGATCACGCCTGGCTCGTGGATGTCTCCGCCGGGATGGGGAACCGATAGCACCCGCGCTCGCCCCGCCGCGCAGCGCTCCACCTCCCGCACGATCTGTCCCATATTGATCTCCGGGACCACAAACGCTTTGATCTCCCCAGACAATTGACGGATGCGCTTCTCGGCGAAAGGCCAGACAGTCACCAGTTTGAGCATACCGACGCGCAATCCCTCTTTCCGCGCCATATCGACCGCCAGACGAGCGGGGCGGGCCGAAATACCGTAGGAGACGAGCGCCACATCCGCGCCCTCCACACCGTTCTCTTCAATGTCGATGATGTCATCCGCATTGTCGATAATTTTGCCAATCAAACGGGGGATTAGCTTTTCTTGCTGGGCCGCCGTCACCACCGGATAGCCACGCTCGTCGTGCGTCAGGCCGGTCATGTGAATGCGGTAGCCTGAACCGGCCACAGGGAATGGGGGTACGCCATCCGCTTCGGGGGCGTAATGCAGGAATTCGCGCCCCTTTTGAGGCGGTTCCTTCGGTTTGCGCCAGGGATAGATGGGGATATCCTCCCGGGGTGGAATCACGACCCGCTCGAACATATGCCCCACCGCCTCATCGGCCATGATAAAAACGGGCGTGCGGTACTTTTCGGCCAGATTAAAGGCGCGGATCGTCAGGTCGAAAGCTTCCTGGGGGGAAGCCGGCGCCAGCGCGATAATCTCGTAATCGCCGTGGGAACCCCAGCGGGCCTGCATCATATCGGATTGACTGGTCGCGGTGGGCAGGCCGGTGGAGGGGCCGCCCCGCTGAACGTTCACCACGACGCAGGGGGTTTCGGTCATCACCGCCAGGCCGATGTTCTCCAACATCAAACTGACGCCCGGCCCAGAAGTAGCGGTCATGGATCGCGCGCCGCCCCAGGCCGCGCCCACAATTGAGTTCATCGACGCCAACTCATCCTCCATCTGGATGAACACGCCTCCCACCGACGGCAAGCGTGCAGCCATTCGCTCGGCGATTTCGCTGGCTGGCGTAATGGGATAAGCGCCAAAAAAACGGCATCCGGCGCAGAGCGCCCCCTCGGCGATGGCTGTATCCCCATCCAAGAAAAACTTGCCTTCCAACACCCCAGATTCACTCACGCTCCACTACCTCCCTGACATAGATACAAAATTCCGGACATAACAACTCGCACAATCGGCAAGCCACGCACTGTTCCGGCCGAATGGCTTCAGGGGGATGATACCCTTTTTCGTTCATCCCCTCCGACATCACCAACACGTCCTTCGGGCAATAGCGCACACATAGCTCACATCCCTTGCAACGGGATGTGATGATATGTATCTCCCCGTGAGGAATGGAAAACTTATCGACGTCAAGGGGTATACGCCAGAGTTTCATACCGGGCCTCTCATTCAATGCGACGGCTACAGTCGTTTGCTCTTCGAGATGCGTTCGGATACGTGTGACCCGCGCTTTGGACAATCTGTTTGCTCCTCTCACGGCTAATCTTCCAATACATCAGGTTTACCTCAACCGGGTGTTACCCAGCTTGGGCGACGAGTCGCGCCAACGCTTCCTTCGATTTCCGCTCGACCTCGCTGTGAATGCTCCGACCGTGGGCGTCCATCGTCACGACCAACGGGAAATCCTCGACGCGGATGATCCAGAACGCTTCGGGGACACCGAACTCGTCTTTCTTGTGGACCGCGACGACCTCTTTGACTGCGTTGGCGATGAGCGAGGCCGCCCCTCCCACGGCGTGAAGGTAGGCCGCGCCGTGCTCTCCACAGACTTTCAGGGTGTTCGCGCCCATCCCGCCCTTGCCGATGACGCCTCGCAATCCGAAATGTTCGATGACCTTGGCCTCGTAAGGTTCCTCGCGGATCGACGTCGTCGGGCCGGCGGCTACAAATTCCCACCGTCCGTCCTCACGTTGGCGAACGACCGGCCCGCAATGGTAGATCACGCTCCCGCGCAATATCTCCTGCAACTCGTCATACAGGGCGCGTTCGCTCTCGGGCGTCTCGTCGGCGCGGATAAACGTGTCAATCATATACTTATGAGCGGCGTCCCGTCCCGTCGCGATCACGCCGGAGAGATTGACCGTATCGCCCACGTGTAGCGCTCGAATAGCTTCCTCCGCAATCGGTACCGTCAAATTGTAATGAGCCATTATTTGTACTCCACTTCTCCATCTCGAATGGTCATAGTCGCCCGCCGGCACGCCCAACACATATAGGCGACGCTGACGAAATAACAGGCCGGCAAGCGATGGTAAGCGCCGATTTTAACGCCCAGCACAGTCGTCTGTCCCCCGAAGCCCATTGGCCCAATGCCCAATTCGTTGCACTCGCGCAACAACGCGCCCTCCAATTCCGCCAATTGAGGATTCGGGTTGATATCGTTCAACGGACGGAACAATTGCTCCTTGGCGTGGACGTAGCCGTTTCCACGGTCGCCGCCAATGGCGACGCCCAGAACGGCCGGCGCGCAGCCCTTGCCCTGGGCCTGGTAGACCGCGTCCAGGACGACCCGGCGCACCCCCTCTAAATCTCGCCCGGCATTCAGGGGCGAATGTGGAAGTTTATACTGCACGCCGACATTCTCACTGCCGCCCCCTTTGAGGAGCAGATCGACGTGTATGAAGTCCTCATCCTCTGGATGTTCTTTATCCACCACCTCAAAATGGAACGTGGGAAACCCCACACCCAGATTATTGCCGCTATTCTTTCCGGTCAGGGAATCGACGGCGTTGGGGCGTAGGTAGGAACGCGCGGTCGACTCGGACACCGCGGCTTGGATATGACCTTTCAACGCCCGCGTGCTCACGTCGGATGGATGATAAATATAAAAGATCGGCGTACCGGTATCCTGACAGACTGGCGTCGAATTAGCCCGAGCCAGGGCGACGTTCTCCAGGATCGTGTCCAGCGCCCCCACGGCGGCGGACTCCGAGGCCTCCTTATCTCGCGCTGTCTTCAGCGCCATCTCCACGTCGGCCGGCAGGTCAGTCGATGCTCGGCGGACCAACTCGACAAAAGCGTCAACAAAACTTTGGTTATCCATGTGTTTCATCTATGCCCCCTTCCCTTAG
>DAOTUC010000187.1:0-8683 GCA_034437315.1 Anaerolineae bacterium | reverse complement strand
GGCCCAGGAGACGATCTACGACGGGGACGCGCCGCTTGCGATCGCCGATTTCTACTACGAGCCGCGCATCCTGGTCTTCGTCGATGGCTCACCGCACCATCGAGATTACGTGCAAGCGGCAGATCGGCGCAAACGGCAGCGGCTCAAGGGTCTGGGATACCGGGTCGTCGTGGTGAAGGCGGAGGAGCCGGAGGTTGGGCTAGATGAACTGGCGGCGCGGTTGGGGTGAGAAAGTGGCGATCTCGCCGGATGTACTCCAACCCGACTTGAAAGTTGTCTTCTGCGGCACTGCGGCGGGAACCCAGTCCGCCCAAGCGGGCACCTATTACGCAGGTCGTGGTAACTATTTCTGGGATCGGGAACAAGCCCTGATCGACGGGGATGCCAGGATGTTAGCCCTGGCAGAGAAGCGAAAGGTTCCACAAAGGTGATAAGATGCGCGAAGCCAAAGTAAACGACGAGATCATCCAAGCCAGCCCCGACTCCCCCGACCGCGCCCAGTGCCCGGCCTGCGGCGCGCCGGTCGTCAAACGAAAGCGCCGCCGGATGGTACTTCTACCGCCACGTCCGGGGTGAGGGAGAGCACTGCCGGTTGCGATACAACCCCCAGAGGCGTTAAGCGCTTCTCACGTATCCGCGGATTTCTCGCCGTTCCGCCTGCGCCTGGGCCTCGGTGCGGGCCTCGGCTTCCGTGGCGAATTCGTCGACCTTCCGTTGGGACCAATCGGCGTCCAACCGGCCCCAGGCGCGCATCACGGCCCAATCGCCGAACAGCGTCGGTCTGCTGTGATAGGAGATCAAACGGAATGATTAAGTTAATCGGCTTGTTCTACTTCTCCGGCACGGGCAACACGCAAGTCGTCGCGGAGTTGCTCAAGGAGGCCTTCCAGTGGCGCGGCGTCGAAATGACGATGAAACGGATCGAGCGGGTGTTGAAAGAAAAAGTCAGATTCGATCCCAACGCATACGATCTCATCGGCGTGGGACACCCCGTCCACGGATTCGACGCACCGAGAATTCTCTACGATTTCATCGCCGCGTTGCCCACCGTCGAGAAGAAGCGGGCTTTCGTCTTCAAGACCGCCGGTGACTTCGTCTCAATGAACAACGCCGCGTCCAAGACGGCAATTGAGCGCCTCGCGTGCAAGGGCTACGACGTGTTCTACGACCGTATCATTTGCATGCCCAGCAACTGGACTGTGAAATATAACGACGAGTTTTCCAAGCAGCTCTACTGCGCCGCCGTTGACAAGACGGCGCATATGGTCGGAGACATCCTGGCGGGACGCGAGAGAGTGCTGAAGATCGCGCCAATCTTGCGCTGCTGTGCGCGGCTGATTTCCCGTGGCGAGGACTGGGGGGCGAGGCTCTTTGGCAAAGGGCTGCGCGTTACGATTGCGTGCATCGACTGTGGCGTCTGTATCGATAACTGTCCAACGGACAACATCCGCCGTGAGAACAGTCGGATCGTGTTCGGCAGCGATTGTCTGTGGTGTATGCGCTGCATCTATGCCTGCCCACAGCGGGCGATCACGCCGCGCTTTGCCAAGTTCTGTGTGCTTGAGGGGGGCTACGACATCCGGGCCATCATTGAGGACGAAAAACTCGAAGGAAACTTCGTCGTGGAGGAGACCGAGGGGTTCTTCGGGCGTTTTCTCGAATACGTGCGCGACCTGGAGAGATAGTCAACGGTGTTGTAGGTGGAGGGGGATGCGCGACGATGAATCGGGGTTACTGCGTTGTAGGCCGGGGTCGTTTTGTGCAAATTGTCCTGTGATGCTATACTAAGCCGCGAGTGTGATTAGCAGGGTTAAAACGTGTTGGAGTTACGCACCAAAACATACCATCACCTTTTTGAGAGACAGTCGGATAGCCCATAACACGCTGAGACGGTAGAGCCGGATGATCAAGGATGTCTTGTCCTACGGGCAGGCACTCGCTGCGGGGAATAGCAAAGACGCGGGGCACAGCGTTTGCGGAAATGAAGCTGTCTGAAGAGCCCGGTGCGAGAAAACCGCACGCCGGGATCCGGTGTTGTCACAACGGATGAGCTGATCGACCAGATTGTATATCGACTATACGACCTGACGGACGAGGAGTTTTCAGTGGTGGAAAATTAGCGCCCGATGGACATTGTATTCAATACGTTTGTGTGAATAAGGTCGGAGAAATGAATGACAACCTTATAGACATTATTAGACGGCTTGATCCGACAGGTACAGAAGGATTCGAAGGTCTTGTGGCAGACCTCCTTGAGGCTCTTACTGGACGCCGATTCCGGCTAGCGAGATCAGGCTCGCAGATGGGCCGCGATCTGAATAGTCGTCACGCGGATGCGAACATCGTAGCTGTGGAGTGCAAACGCTACGGCGAAGACACGAAACTCAAGGAGAGAGAGCTTCAAGGCGAGCTGACTCAAGCGGTGATGGACATACCGGATCTGGATCTGTGGATGCTGGTCACGAGTCGGGATGTCCCGTCGCAGCTCCATGGGCTTCTGTGTAAGCAAGCTAGACGTGAGAATGTGGAATTCTTGTCGGTTTCACTCAATGACGGAGAGCCGAGTTCTCTTGAAGCACTTTGTGCTCAGGCACCGGAGATAGTCACTGCGTACGCTGAATCCTATACTTCTGATGAGCAAACGCAGACGGTCGCGCAGTCGCTCGACGAGATTGCTGCGCATCCTGGATTCGCAGCCGTGGTTGAATCTCTCAGGGATGTGTTCCTCTCACCCTTGATCGGCTACGACAACTGGCGCTTGGCACAGAATCAGTGGTTCACCAGCTGCCTTGCTTCAGAGAGAGAATCTCGTGCGCATTTCAGCCAGCCTCTCAACGTAAGGGAGACGGGCGTAATGCTTGTGCCTCGTGAGCCGGCCTGGGCAAGGCTCGATGAGTGGTTTTCCAATTGGGGAGACACCCACGAGATGTTTGTCATGCTAGGGGAAGAGGGAGATGGAAAGACGTGGACGGTGGCCTCATGGCTAGACCATAACATCCAGGAAGAAACTGGGTTTCCGGCTGTTGTCTTCTTGTCTTCAAAGAGAGTTGAAAGCAATGAGCCGTTAGCACTCGTATCCAGTGCTACTTTCCGTAGGCTGCTTACACTTCGCATTGAGGATTGGATGCAGCGTATCGCTCGATGGACGGATGAACCGGCGGAAAATGCACCACGTGTGCTCCTGGTGCTTGACGGTATCAACGAGCGAGGAACGCACACTTGGTGGCGCGAACTGCTCCAACAGATCGCTGTTTCTCCGTGGCGTAACTCGATGGCAGTACTCATCACCTGCCGGACTGCCTACTGGGAGAGGTACTTTGATTTCCTCCGATATCTTGAGATAGCCAAATATGTGCTCCCTGCATATAACGACAACGAGCTGGATGTTGCTTTGAATTATCACGATTTGTCCCGTTCTGATATATCTGATGAACTTCTTCCTCTGATCCGAAAACCTCGTTATTTCGATCTCATGATCCGGCATCGCGAGCGTATGGTCGAAAGCGGTGATGTTACAGTTCCCCGCCTGATATACGAAGATTGGCACGACCGGCTACGAAGAAAAGGGATCGAATTGGACAACGAGGGTTTCAGACGCCTTCTAAAGGACCTGGCATCTGCCTATCTTGAGGGACAGCACGATCTGGAAGAGCGTGATCTCGATGATCTGTTGCCATCATACTATGGGAACAGGCGAGCAACCATCGAGGAACTGCGCACCGGTGGGATTCTTAACACTGATGAGGGGCATCTCCGCGTTGATGAAGATAGACTTGTCCACGGGTTCGGCCTCTTGTTGGTAGCTCAAATCAGAGGGGCAGCCGCAACTAGCGGTCCCAATTGGGGAGAACTCATCGCGGAGTGGCTCGAGCCACAGGCAGAGATGGACATAAAGGCACGGATCTGCGAGTTTGCAGTGTTACACGCCTTACGCCTGACCGTTCTCCCCCAGGAGGCCAAGGTGGCGCTCTTGGATACGTGGGTGAGCAGCCACAATCCAGGAGAAGCAGCCGCCGAGAATCTAGTTTCCTACCTGCCACTTGATCCCGCGTGCTACACGCAGCTTGCCGAAGTTGTCTGGTCAGATGCCACTGATAATCCTTGGGCACAAGAACTCCTGATGCAAGCGTTTCTACGGTGGCATAGTGTTCCTGAGGTTACCTCTCAGTTGGAGTCAGCCTTTGAACGCTGGCTGGGATTTGTGCATCTCTATGGGGCACCACATCAACGTGCAGAAACAGAGGAGGATGCACAGGGACTCCGTCAGGAGATTTGTGATCGTGTTGGCCTCGACTTGGAACCAGGGCCTTTTGAGTTCGCTGGTCGTTCCCTGATAGCCACTGAAGATGACGAGCTGTTGAGACTTGGTCGAGCGGCGCTGGCCGTGATATCACATATTTCTCGCGAGCCCTTCGTGCGAGCCATTGCGACCAGCTGTCTTGCTGAAGCGATCATGGGGTTTCCAGCAAAGTATGAATTATTCAAGTGGGTGATGAGTACAGCACGCCAATCCGCTTGGGCCGAGGTGAAACAAGAGGTAGAACAACTTCTTGAGACAAAGCATCTTGTGACCAAACAAGCTGCCTATCGACTTCTCTCGTTTGAAGGTGGTGAAGATGCTTGTGAACTGCAAAATACTTTTCCTAATGGTCTATTCAGCAAGTCAGCACTTCGCAAGAGATATGAGCAGGACCCTTGCATCTGGAGTTTTCCTTGGCCGCAAGAAGTGTGCGAAAGATGTGCGCAGAGGAACGATCTATCGCCTCACCAGATAGCTAGGGGGTTGAAACGGCAATGTCGAAATCCCACCCTCTCTGTCCCTGATGACTTGGGAACGCGACTTGAAACTCTAGTAGAGGATTTAGAACTAGATTCGATTTGGTCACTCTTGGGGGCCACGAAAGATGAGATTATGCTTGAAGAGTATGAACCTTGCTTATGTGCGTATGCACCACACATTATGGCTGATCTAGTCCGCCGTATTGTGCGTCAAGCAGATCAGCGGGAGGGGATGTCTCTACGACAGCTTGCATGGCGGCTCAATGAGTACTCCTTGATATTTGAAAAGGAGGAAGTAGATAGCATTCACAGCGCGTGGGAGAAACTCTGTGCTGATGTCCCCACTTGGGACAGGACACAGAAAGAAACAGCGCTGTTCCTGTTCCGATCAGTCCTAAGAGGACTTGATGCGCCCGAGCAACTTGAACAACTCTTGGAAAGGCCCGAAGAATCGCTGGATTGGACAGCATATAGAGCAGGCTTCTTACCAATAAATGACTGGGGTGATGTTTGGAAAAAATTAAGTTCTTCACAAAGTACCGAGAGAATAAAGCGGATACTTTGGTTCCTTTCTGCTCATCCAGAGATTATACCTTGTGATTTCATCTCTGAGAAACTCGTTCTGTTTCTAAGACACGAAGATAGCTTCATTCGCTCATTAATTCTAAAGATTGCCTATGTCGCAAAGAATGAGGAAATTGTGGCCGCTGTACTTGAGAGTGGATGGGCTTGGAGTAACTTGTTCTGTGACCGAGAGAATCATTGGGGAAGCCTATTGCTCTGTGAGCATGGATTTTCTCTAGCCTATTCTGAACTCCGCAATCGTGTACATCCCAGTTATTTGGGTTATGCCGTCAAGTGTCGAGGCCTAGCCGAGGAGGTCAATCAGTATGCGGAGGACATTGATCACATATGGTCAAGGATCGGAACAGAAGCTCCGGATCTGCCAGTCGATTTTCCGCCTGTCGATATTGAAGCCAGTGACGTCGTAACGAAGCTAACTCGTCGAAGTTTATCGTCCAGTACATTGTCGAAGTCCATCACTTTCCTATCGCGCAGTAGCACGTGGGGAGATGCAAGCGAAGACGATTTTAAAGAACTGTTCCCAAACTGGGAAGCGATTGATAAGCAACGCGCAAAGATGGCGGAAATCGTCCAGCAAGCAGTCGAGGAACAGAAGGAGGCTGGGAATGCTTGGTTTGCGGACCGCTTTCACGGAGCGACACTTGAGGAAGTCCTAGAGACACGACCAGATCTCGTGAGTAAGTGGGTAAACTTTGCTTTGGAGGATTCGGGCGCTGGAATGCGCTGGATTAGGCTTGCACGTTCATTCTACACTGAGCTCTGTGCAATGCTACTTAAACATGAGCCCAGCACAGGAACCCGCCTATACCAACGGCTTGTCGAAGTGGGAGGAGGAACCACAGTAGTAGATAGCCGCTCCAAGATTCCACTGCTTGATTACGCACTTTTCGAAGCACCAGCCATTGATATTGTCTGTTTTGCTTGGAAACGCAGGCTGGAAAAATGCACAACAGATGAAGAGCTTATGCATGTTGCAATCGTGGCACAGTTCGGGAACGGGCGGGATTGGCTTCAGTCGTACATCGATCAGCGAATCGACTCCTCGGCTGCGCTGGGAAAGTCTCGCGCATTCACTCTTATGGGATTTATTGAGACACAAGAGACTTGTGAATGCCTTAGCCAGCTATCTGAGACTGCACCAGACACCTGGATCAGAGATCTGCTGAAGACATCCTTGACCCGATGGCAAACAAACGCATGGGCGAAACACTGGTTTGAGCGTTTTCTGACTGATGAAGACAGTATTGGCGCGTGGGCTGCCTTCAGAATTTTTCTCCACTGTGTAGATAGTCGCTTCTGGCTTTGGCAGAAAAGATCCCGATGTAAAGTAGAAGTTAATCATCAATTGGCGAGACGCATCATTTTCCTAGAAGACAATTTGCACGTGGTTAAAAAGAGGATCACAAAGAACGAGAAAGATTTGGAAAAACATCTGTTTGGTCAGAAGACGAAGCCCGGTCAGGCTTGGCCGTGGATGTGATGAAATTTTGAACCGCGTGGTGGCGAATAGGATATCGAACTCTCTGCCGTACATCAGCAGTTCCGGCTCATAGTATATTTTATCTGATATCTTGTCTAACTTGGCACTCTAAGAATAGCAGCCTGGATTTCCTCATAGATGTGATGGTAACGGAATATAACGGTTTTACGTCGTAGCAACTGCGCACACCAAACGATCTAAGTTCGCTATGACTTCCTGTAAGGCGACGCCGGACAAACTCCGACGGTACATTAGGATCAATACCCGTGAATGAAAATTTCAAGGGAAATCTAAAGTTGTGCCATATGTGTAAGTCATCGTAAAGTCATACCCCCTAGAACCCTCACAAATTGATACCCCCGGAGGCCAAAGTGGTGTATGCTAATGCATAGGAGGTGCATTATGCAAAAACGAACCACTTTGGCTGATCGCGAAGAAATCGTCGCATTGAAACGTTCCGGGCTTACTTACCGCCAGATCTCGTGCAAAAGCGGGAACTACTCCACGAGGGCGATCCGGAGGGAGGTTGCCAGAAGGCGTGCTACGCTTGCTTGCTCAGCTTCTACAACCAGCGCGCGCACGCGCTTCTGGATCGGACGCTGGTGCTGCCGTGGCTACAGGGCCTGGAGGGCGCGGATAACAAACATCCGTTGACGGTGGAGCCGATGTTGTCCGAGGATCGCTTCGAGGAATTGGTCGAGCAGTGCCAGTCAGCGTTGGAGCGGGAGGTGCTGAGGGCGATCCGCGATCGAGGGCTGCCATTGCCCGACGCGGCCCAGGAGACGATCTACGACGGTGACGCGCCGCTGGCGATCGCCGATTTCTACTACGAGCCGCGCATCCTGGTCTTCGTCGATGGCTCACCGCACCATCGAGATTACGTGCAAGCGGCAGATCGGCGGCAGCGGCAGCGGCTCAAGGGTCTGGGATACCGGGTCGTCGTGGTGAAGGCGGAGGCACCATCGGCCGGGCTAGATGAACTGGCAGCGCGGTTGGAGTGAGAAAGTGGCGATCCTGCCGGATGTACTCCAACTCGATTTGAGAGTTATCTTCTGCGGCACTGCGGCGGGAACCCAGTCCGCCCAAGCGGGCGCCTATTACGCGGGTCGTGGTAACTATTTCTGGGAGCGGAAACAAGCGCTGATCGACGGCGATGCCAGGATGTTGGCCTTGGTGGAGAAGCGAAAGTTTCCACAAAGGTGATAAGATGCGCAAAGCCAAGGTAAACACCCAAATCGTCCAAGCCAGCCCCGACTCCCCCGACCGCGCCCGCTGCCCCCAATGCGGTGCGCCCGTCGTCAAACGCAAGCGTCGCCGGATGGACGGCAGCGTGGTCTACTTCTACCGCCACGTCTGGAACAAGGAGTAGCAATGCCCTCCAGTCACCCGCCCCCCATAGTGCTATGAGGTGTAGTTGTGGGAGCGAAGTATTACGAACGTTATGAAGACATTTACGCAGCAGCATTAGCCGCCGGCGTCGATAGGTACAACAATCCACTCGAAGGGAATTTCGGCGATCTGTTCATACGCGCCTTGTTGCCGCCCAGTGGCAGGGTGCTGGACCTAGGATGCGGAGAGGGACTATACTCCCTGTTGTTTGCGGCTGAGGGCTACGAGGTGGTCGGTGTCGACATCTCCTCGTCTGCAGTGCAATGGGCACAGAGACGCGCTACTGAACAAGGATTGACCAACGCTCACTTCAGAGTTGGCGATGTACATAGAACATTAAATACCCCCATTTTGCGTTTGAAAAGTAACTTCCGCTTCCAGATGCCGCTTCGTCTCTGAGGAGCGCGATAAAGTCACTTCGTGATTCAAATTCGTTCCGTTGCACACGGC
>DAOTUC010000186.1:0-1745 GCA_034437315.1 Anaerolineae bacterium | reverse complement strand
GCGATTGGATTAACGCGGCAGATACCGAGAAGCGCTCAAGTGGATGGTGTGCCTCAAAAGGTCGATCTTCTCGATGCGCCCCTGTACTAACCTCTGCTCGCCCAGCAGGTTGACCAGCAGATAAGCGTCTTGCTCCGGTTCCGGTTGGACCAGCATGACATCCTCCATCACCCGGCGCTCTTCGCCGTCGCCATCGCGGACGTAGACCTTGGCTTCGCACATTTCGCACCTCTGTGAAAACAAAAACGCCACACAGACCGGGCCTTCAGGCCGGTTGAGTGGCGATCTTCATGATACGCTTTGTGCGCCGACTTCATGTCAGCGGCGCATAATATACCACAGGGTATCCGGGATGTCAACCGCTGGCGGCAATGGCCTGCTGGATAGTCTCAATGGCGGCCTCGATCTGCTTGGTGAGCGCTTTCCACTCGATGCCGACGATCTCGAAGTGGGGCTGGTTGATAGGCAGGAGCAATTTGCGCCACGGCGATGCCGGGCGTGATCTCGCCCATCATCGAATTGGGGATGACGACGCCTATGGGGGCCAGGATGAAATCGGCCTGCCCGATGGAGACGCGGATGGCGTTCTCGCCGCTGGCCCCCCGGCTGGCGCGGGCCTCCATCATCTTCTGAGTGGCGACGGCGTTGGCGCCCAGCGCCAGGATATCTACGTCCAACGGCAGTTCCTCGTGCAGTTGTGTCACAATCTGCGCGCCGATCCCTCCGCCCATTCCGTCGATGACAGTGATAATCATATAATCTCAGTTGCGACCGGTGGACGTTCTGCGTAAGAATCCTCGCTAAAGTGAATGTAGATTGGAACGAATTTTCTGCTCGTCCCCCCTATACATCCTCAGAGCAACCAAGAAATCATTGTATATCATTCCGTCGGGGTGTCAAATCCATCTTTTCAAAGGGATGCACGAACGATCTGTTGACGAATTTTGCTAAAACCATGTTCAGCTGGACGATTTCATCGGAATACGCGCCCTGGACTTGACAAACAAGACATAGTCTGTATAATAAGGCTATCCTAAATAAATAAACATTATTTTTTAAGGTGGATATATAAATGCTCGAAAAGGCTTTGAATCAAATCAGCGACAGCATGCAGATGTACCTGGTCGCCATCGCCCGATTGCGGACAGACGGCCGACCGGTGCCCCTCTCTCAACTTGCCGAGACGCTCTCGGTCTCGTCGGTCTCGGTCAACGAGATGTGTCACAAGCTGCAAGATGATGGCCTGCTCGTCTATCGGCCCTACAAAGGCGCTTCGCTCACCGAGGAGGGCGAGCGAAGCGCCTTCCACATCCTGCGCCGCCACCGGCTGTGGGAGGTCTTCCTGGTGGACAAGCTGGGCTTCGACTACGAACAGGCCCACGATGCGGCATGTCAGCTGGAGCATTCCACGCCCGACCAGGTGGCTGATCGGCTCGACGTCTTCCTGGGGTATCCAGCGGTCAATCCACAGGGGGAACCCATCCCGCGAGCGGACGGCAGCCGACCCTCGCGCACCTTGACGCCCCTGACGGCCCTTTCCGCCGGGCAGCGCGGTCACGTGATCCACTGCGACGTGGGCGAGGCCGCGCGGACCTTCCTCGACGAGCAGGGCATCCGCCCGGGCGCCAGGTTGACGGTGGAAGCCGTCGGCGGGACTCGCCCTGAGCCTGTCGAAGGGGGCAGCATCCTGGCGCTGGTAGCGGGCGCGCACGTCTCGCTGGCGCGGAGCCTGGCGGAGGCGGTCT
>DAOTUC010000185.1:0-6474 GCA_034437315.1 Anaerolineae bacterium | reverse complement strand
GAGAGCGCGTGGACCATCATGGGCCGGGCCGTGAGCGGGCCGTTGGCGGGTAAGCAGTTGGAGCTGATCGCTGGGCTCAACAACTTCTGGTTCTCCTGGGCCGCTTTCTACCCCGGAACGCGAATCTATTCGGAAGGGAATGGTTTTTGACACACACGTCATATCAATGAGAAAGGAGTCGATCTATGTTTGACGCTAACGATAAGGCGCCCGGTTTCACGCTTCAAACGGCAGAAGGCCGGCCCGTGTCACTGCGCGAGACCCTGGACGAAGGACACGACGTCCTGCTCATATTCTTGCGCCACCTGGGGTGACTTCATTGAAGAGAACACGTGGCACAGTTGTGCCCCTACGAAGAGGAACTCGAACGACTGGGCGTCAAAGTTTTACTGGTCACCTTTAGTTCAGGCGGCTATGCGCGTAAGTTTCAGGAGGAGGTCTGTTCGGCCTTCCCGGTGCTGATTAACCGTGAACGGGATCTCTACCACACGTATGGACTGGAAAGCTCGCTCTTGAAATCGTGGAGTTTGAAGATAATCTGGAGCTACGTCAAGAGGCTGCTCTCCGGTCACGAATGGAAGGGCATCCAGGGAGACTCGACACAACTGGGCGGCGACTTTATCATTGATCGAGATGGCGTCGTGCAGTTAGCCTACCGCAGTCTGGACCCAACAGACAGGCTCCCGGTAGAGCACATACTGGATAAGCTTCGAAAAATGAGCAAACAACACAAGGAAGAGGCTGATGACTGAATCCTATGATCTGATTATCATTGGCGGCGGTTCGGCTGGCTTGACGGCAGCAAGCTTGGCCGTTCAATTGGAGGTCCGGGTCGCCATTGTCGAAAGAGATCGCATTGGCGGGGATTGCACCTGGGCCGGTTGCGTGCCCAGCAAGACGCTACTCAAGACCGCCAAGCTGGCGTATCAGATGCGCCACGCCGACCACCACGGTCTGCAACCGGTCGATCAGAAAGTCGATCTGGGGGCGGTGATGGCTCACGTGCACGATGTGATCGCCAGCGTGTACGAGGCGGAATCGCCCGAGGCCCTGCGCGACGAGGGGATTGATGTTTTCCTGGATGCGGCGCGATTCCTCGACCCGCACACCCTGGTTGTCGACGACAGGAAACTGACGTTTCGCCACGCGCTGATCGCCGCAGGCGCCCATCCGTTCATCCCCCCCATTGAGGGCTTGAGCAGCGTGGATTATCTCACGTATGAGACGCTCTGGGGCCTGGAGGTTCTGCCGGAACACATGTTGGTGATTGGTGCGGGGCCGATAGGCTGCGAAATGAGCCAGGCGTTCCGGCGGCTGGGCGCCCGGGTGACATTGATTGCCAGCCAGGATCGGGTGTTGCCCCGCGACGACGTCCAGGCCGCGCGCGTGCTGGGAAAAGTATTCGCGTCAGAAGGGATCGACGTGCGCTACAATAGCCGCGCTCAACGCACATGGCAGACGGGCAAGGCCATCCACGTCCTGGCGGGCGACGAAGAGTTGGTCGGGGATGTGCTGCTGGTCACCACCGGACGTCGTCCCAACGTGGAAGGGCTTGACCTGGAGCGCGCCAACGTGGCTTACGGCGCTACAGGCATCCAGGTGAACGATCATCTCCAGACCAGTCAGAGCCATATCTATGCCGCCGGGGATTGTGTCGGCGGTTACCAGTTCACGCACTACGCCGGTTGGCAAGCTTTTATGGCGGCGCGTAACGCCCTGCTACCGGGCGCTTCCGACGGCATCGCGGAGCACGTGCCCTGGACCACGTTCACCGACCCGGAGGTGGCCCACGTCGGCCTGACTGAGGCGCAAGCGCGGGATAAGCTCGGGGACGAGGTCAGAACCTGCCAGTGGCCGATGGAGCAGGTCGATCGCGCCCTGACCGATGGGGCCACGGCCGGCTTCGTCAAACTGGTCCACAAGAAAGATGGGACGCTGCTGGGCGTGACGGTCGTCTCCGCCCGGGCCGGGGAGATGATCCACGAGTGGATCGTGGCCCTGGAGCACGGGTTAAAAGTCGGCGATCTGGCCAGCGATATCCACGTCTATCCCACCTACTCGACCGCCAGCATGCAGGCCGCCGCCGCCGTTCGTATGGGACAGCTTATGAGCGGCGCATCCGGGCGGATCGTCCGTGGGCTGGCCCGCCTGCTGAGATGATGACCAAGGCCTGACAGTCTATCAACCTCCCACAGATTCGCTGTAGAATTGGCCGAAAATAGTCTCAGAACGCACCAATCGCGCCTGTTGACATACAGATTCCAAACCTGCGAGAGGTTTAGAGATGACTGAGATAAATCATAGGGGAATATAAGAGAGTGACTATGGAATACATCAACAGACAACCTATCCGCGAGCACATTTTTCGCGGCCTTACCCGCAGCCTGTGCCCCGTGTGCCTCCGCATCGTGGACGCTCAGGTGTTGATCCGCGACGGCGCGCTCTACCTGCGCAAACGATGCCCAGAGGACGGTTGGCACGAGGCGCTGGTCATGTCTGATGCGGACTGGGCGTTGAACGGGCAACGGTACAATAAGCCCGGCGCTATCCCCTACGACTTTGCGACGTCGGTCGACAAGGGCTGTCCCAACGACTGCGGTCTCTGCCCGGAGCACCAGCAGCACACCTGCGTCGGCGTCATTGAGATCACAAGCCGGTGTAACCTGGGGTGTTCCACCTGCTTCGCCGACGCTGGGAGTCGTGGGACGGCCCCGGACGGACACGATCTAAGCCTGGCGCAGGTGGAAGCGATGCTCGACCGCTTTGTCGAGGCCGAAGGCCAGCCGGAGGTCCTCCAGATCAGCGGGGGCGAGCCGACTATCCACCCGCAGATCCTCGACATCCTGGACGCGGCCAAGGCACGGGAGATCCGGCACGTGATGCTCAACACCAACGGGCTGCGGATAGCGCAGGAGCCCGGTTTCGCTGAGCAACTGGCTCGCTATGCCCCCTCGATCTACCTCCAGTTCGACGGCCTGCGCGATTCCACGTACCGCACGCTGCGCGGTCGTGATCTACGGGCGGTCAAGCAGAAAGCAATCGAGCACCTGAGCGAGACGGAGATGTCAGTCATCCTCGTCGCCACCATCGTCCGCGGCGTCAACGAGGATGAAATCGGCGATATCATGCGCTACGGGCTGGAACACCCGGCCGTGCAGGGGGTCAGCTTCCAGCCGGTCTCGTTGACCGGGCGCTGTCTCGAGCAAGACCCCGTAAATCGCGTCACCTTGACCGACGTCCTTGACGCCATTGAGGCGCAGACAGCGCCCATGTTTCGTAAAGATGACTTTATCCCCGTGCCCTGTCCTCATCCCAGTTGCTCCGCCTGTACCTACGCCTTTGTCGCGGGTGACCAGGTCATCCCGATCCCGCGCCTGATCAATGTGGATGACTACCTGGATTTCGTGACCAATCGCGCCGGCCCTTCCTTCACCGATGAGCTCCAACAGGCGATGGAGGGATTGTGGAGTATGGCCGCCTCGATGGGCGCCGAGAAGACAATGGATGACTTGACCTGTGTCGCGTGCGGGATCGATATCCCGCTTCCCGCCGATTCCGCGTTTCTCAAACGCCACTTCTTCCTGGTGCAGATTCACAGCTTTATGGACGAGCACACATTCGATCTCGCAAGGTTACAGAAGTGCTGCATTCACGAGCTGTTGCCCGACGGCCGGGCTGTGCCGTTCTGCGCCTACAACGTCCTGGGGCAGCGGGAAAAAAGAAGGAAGGAACAGGAGACACGGAAATGAGCCAGACGGATAGCCAGTTGGAGATCAAGACCTGTTGCGCTGGATTCTACCAGAGCGACGCCGTTCGCTTGCTGCTGGGCGATGTGTTGCACCCCGGCGGGTTGGCCTTGACCCGCCATCTGGGCGAAGTCCTGGCGCTCCGACCACAGGATCGCGTGTTGGATGTCGCCTGCGGACGGGGCGCTTCGGCGGTCCATCTGGCCTCCCATTTTGCTTGTCACGTCACCGGCCTGGACTATGGATCGGAGAACGTCGCGGCGGCCGAACAATTGGCCGCCGAGCGTGGGGTCGACGATCTGACCACGTTCAAACAGGGTGACGCCGAGGAATTGCCCTTCGACGCTGCTTCGTTCGACGTCGTCATCTCCGAGTGTAGTTTCTGCACGTTCCCAGACAAGCGAGCGGCGGCGACCGAGACAGCCCGCGTCCTGCGCGCCGGCGGACGGATGGGCCTGACCGATATGACTGTGAACGGCTCGCTGCCGGACGACCTGCAGAATTTGCTGGCATGGGTGGCCTGCGTGGCCGGAGCTGGCCCGCCGCACGCCTATGTAGCCGTGTTCGAAGAGGCCGGATTTGTCCAGTTTACCGTCGAAGATCACGGTGGAGCCCTGCTGGATATGGTGGCTGACGTGCGCCGCAAGTTGATGATCGCCGAACTGACGGCCGGTCTGGGCGCGCTGGATCTGGCAGGCCTGGACCTCGACGAGGGCAAGCGGCTGGCCCACCGGGCTGATGAGATCATCAGGGGCGGCGTGGTGGGCTACGCGCTAATCACCGCGAAGAAATCGGCCCCCTAAGCGAAACGTGGCTACGGTAATCGTTTCGGCCACTTGCCTGTTTCGTCTAGCGCCAAGCTCCCGTCCGGGGCGTTTCAGGCGAGATTTGCCCCGAAAACCCGCTCGGGGCGAGGGTTGAGAGCGTAGCCGGCCGAGACGATGACCACGGCCCGTCTCGGCCTTGGTCACCGTCTCGATCCCCTGTCTCTCATCCAAGGAAAACGAAGAGAACACCGATCAAGCAATGGCCATCAACGCCACGCTCCCCTCGGTGGGGACCAAGGTGGAAACATCGGTGAAAAACATCCGGTGATAATCCAATGGTAGAAACACTGCAATCTCATCGCCTGCCTGTGGCTTGGCAGACAGCAATCTGCCTGGTCGGCTGCGAGTCGCGGTGAGCGTGGGGAAGACGAGGTGTGGAAACAGCGATGATGATCCAAGGGCTGGCGCACCGCAAAACGATGAAGCGTCCTCGCTTGATCCTTTGTCTCTCATCCAAGGAAAACGAAGAAAACCCCGATCAAGCAATGGCCATCAACGATGCACGCTCCCCCTCGGTGGAGAGCAAGACGGGCCAGCGATGAAAGCATCCGGTGAAAGGAAACATCGGTGACAATCCAATGGCAGAAACACTGCAACCTCACCGCCTGCAATCTGCTCGGTTGGCTGCGAGTCGCGGTGAGCGTGGAGGATGAGTAGAGGAGATGAGAGGAAAGAGACCCAGGACGCGGGTGATCTCGTGTCCTGGGTCGTTGTCATACAGGGGGTATGTGTCAAAGGCATTGACAGATACCAGAGTGAGGGAATGCCGCCCTGACCGACCAGATCTCCCAACCCAGTCTCCGCTTCCTAAATCATCTGAGACGCGCGATTCTCAATCCATTGGAGCTGGCTTTAGAACGGACGTGCTTTTCGGCCAGGACAGCGTCGCCGCGTTGCTGGTAGGGGCTGTGAATGACGCCAATAGGATTTAGTTGCATTGTCAAATGACCTCGCTTTCGATACGTGTGACGTGGCGCTCTCTTTCGATCCACACCAGCGCCGCGCGAGCACGGTCGTAAATGCCAATGTGTGTTCCGCGTTGTTCTGTGAGGGGCAGCAACGCCGCGCGCAGTTCCGCACGGCGCGCGTCCGGCAGGCGCAATTTGTGCATCCACCACGCGACCAGCGCATCTTCCGAATCGTAAACATCGTTGTAGCTGGTCCAAAAAACGTGTACGTCGGCATAGATGCCCATATCTAACAGCAGGGGATAAAAGTACTGCACTTGGGGAGGCGAGACGAGTTCCCTGCCGCGAAAGCGCCGGTACAGGTCCCGATACCAATCCCGCTGCTCGCCGGTTCCCATCAGCAGCACGACGTGGCGCGCCAGTCGCACCAATTCCCGCGCGACAACGTCGATTTCACTCACGTTGTATAAAGAATAGGCCGCGAACGCCAGGTCAAAAGGCCCATCCAGCGTTGTGATGGACTCCTCGATCGGTTGCGGCACGACACGCACATGCGTGATGCCGGCCTGGCCTAGGTTTTCACCCAACACCGCGCGCATATCGGCCGACGGCTCCACGGACACGATCTCCTGTGCTGTCTGCGCCAACGGCAGGGTAAACGCGCCGGTGCCGGGGCCGATCTCCAGCACCCGTGACCGCGCATTCAGGCATTGGCGCAAGCGGGGTAACACCAGGGCAGCGTAATCATTGTGCCGCACCCAATTCTGGTACCAGCGGGCCATGTGTTGCCAGGCTTGCGCATCCGGCTCTTCCCGCTCGCGGCGGCAGGCGGCTACCTGCGCTTGCCACCTTTGCAGTGTATCGGACATAAAAACCTCCCCTCAATTCGAGCGCAGTGGCGCGCCCGCAGGCCTCACAAACGCCGCTCGGCGGCTTCGAAGCACGGCAGACAGAGCACCTGGCCCCGGAAATTCCGCGTGCGCGTCTCCATCG
>DAOTUC010000184.1:0-15663 GCA_034437315.1 Anaerolineae bacterium | reverse complement strand
GCCGCTCCCCCGGCGGCAGCCGCTCCCGGAACCCCTCCCAAGCCAACCGCCCGGCCTGCCCGGCGGCCTGCTCCATATCCGGCGGCTCAATGAATTCGACCGAGCGGTGGCGAAAGGACCAAAAGTCGGGCGCTTGCCAGGGGAGTTCGGCCGCCTCCCTTTCCGTCAGCCAAAAGATGGCCCGCACTCGCCCTTCGACCAAGTATTCGCGCCGCACGTTGAGGCTGTTCCAAGTAGTGGGCGCGCCCTGGGCCAGCCCGGAGACGAAAAAGATGGCCCGTCCGCCCGCTTGCTCAGCTCGCTCAGCCAGGGCGCGGGGCAGGTCGGCGGCGGGGTCGTCGGGGCCGCGCACTTCGATGCGGACCACGTTCTGGCCCCGCTCGCGCAGCCACGCTTGCAGGGCCCGCTCGGCTTTGGCCCGCACAAAGGCGGAGCGGTAGACTGTCAGAAGGATAGCTGGCCGGTCCCAGCGCAGCGCCAGGGCCAACTCGTGCTCCAGCCGCTCGATCCGCTGGCCGAACGGCTCGCTCAATCCGTCCAATTCGTCCCGTCCGGCTTGTTCGGTCAATCCAGTCTTCTCAGTCATCGTTATACTCGTGCGCGTCATTCCTGGCGACCATTCCCTCGGTCAGCAGCGGCAAGAGCGCCGGGTGGACATCGCACCAATTCTCGTCGTTCCGGTACTCAAGCGCGGCCAACATCTGCATCAGCGGGGCCAGTTCGTCGGGGTGGTCGAGCCGGTTGTGGACGTGGACCTCGCGCAGCAGCGCCCGCTGCTCGGCGGTCAAGATGCGGCGGTACTCGTTGCGGATCTCGGACCCGGCCCGCTGCACGCCCTCCAGCTCGATCTGGGGTTGCTGCTTGACCTGCGCCCGGCCGATGGCGTAGCGCATCACGCGGCACATCTCGCGGAAGACGCCGCCGCTGGTGCGCACCGCCTCCTCCAGCGCCTCGTCTGTGATCAAGTCTGGATGCATGCGCTTATGGACGAACGCGCGCATCGTGCGGTAGCCCTCGCCATCCCGCTCGCCCGCCCGGCGGTGGGGGTGGAGTTTGACGTTGGGCAGGAATATCGCCCGGTCGCGGATCGCCTCGAACTCCGCGCTGTAGAAGAGCGGGCTGGAGACGGTGTAAACAATGGCGATGTTGGGTTGGAGCATCACGCCTCGGCGCTCGTGGAAAATCTCGCACGCCCGCGCCAGGTCGGGCTTGTCCAGATCATCGATCAGCACCAGGGGCCAGCGTTTCGTCTGGGTATAGATGGCGGTGGAGATGGTGTTGAGCAGCTCGATCAGCCCAGTGATGTCCTCCTCGATCACCTGGCGGACGGCGGTGCGCACTTTGGGCTCCAGCTTGAGCTTGAGGCCAGCCTGGGCGAAGAACGCGTCCAGCTTGCCCTCGACCTCGCTCCCGGTCAATCGGCCGGGGGTGATGGTGATCTCTTTCTCCACCTGACCGCGAAATTGGTCCAGTTCGCTCAGCAACTGCTTGGGCAGTTTGTCTCCGCCGGCCCGGTACTGGCGGTAGATTTGCCCGCCGATGGCGAGCAGCACGTCTCGGTAATCCAGGTTATTGACGTCCGCCTCGTCCCGGATGGTGAAATGGATCGGCCAGTATTTGGCCCGGATCTGCGGGTTGACCGCCATGCGGCGCAGTTCGGTCGACTTGCCGCAGCCCCGGTGCCCGGAGAAGAAGTATTTGGGCACGCGGTAGAAAGGCGCCAGCAGGGCTTGCTCCAACTCGGCGATTGGGTTGCCGGGTCGGTCGACGTAGAATGGGTTGGGCGGGCCGTCCGGCTCCACCTCCAGCGGCAGATCCAGCTCGAAATTGAGCCACGCGTGGCCCAGGTCTTCTGCGGTGATGTACTCAAATTCCATCCGTCTCCTCCATTTCGCGTATCGTATATCGCCTATCGCGTGTCGTGAAAGCGCTCTGCCTCAGGTTATGCGGTTTGCTTCAAGGTAGTGGTCGCTGACGCATCCAGCTACGCCCTAGCACGGTGAATTGTTTGTGGAGCGACAATCCTTCTATTTCAAGCAGTCGCAACAAATGTTCTCCTGCTTCCCTGGGCGTCGCCGGTTCAAAACGAAGGAAAAAGTAGACGACGTCCTCCGCATACACTCAGCCGCAAATGCAAAGACTGCTTGCAACGCCTGAGGCGTAAGGGTTGGATAGCTTTCCAATACCTCCTGCTCTGTCCAGCCATTGGCAAATAGGCCCAGAATAAAATCAACCGCCAGCCGCGTCCCTTTGACGACCGGCTTGCCTGTCAGGATCTCGGGATTGGAATGAATGTATGCTCGCCAATCTGTTTTCATCTTCGTTCCTTTTCGTCTCTCGCGTATCGCGTATCGCACGTCGCGTATCGCCTATCGCGTGCTGACTCGCTGACTCGCGGACTTGCGCTATCGCTCCCAGCGCCATTCGGCGCCCTCTGGCCTGTCCTCCAGCGCCACGCCCAGTTCGGCCAGGCGGTCGCGGATCTTGTCCGCCTGGGCCCATTGTTTCTCTTTGCGTAGGTCTTCACGCACCTCGATGAGGGCCTGGATGAAGGGCGCGGCCTCCGCTTCTTCTTGATGCGCCGCGTTGGCCCGGAGTTCCAACCCCAGCACGTGGGTCAGTTCGCGGAAGGCGGCCTGGGCCTGGACGAACGGCTCGCCGCGCACGCCGGCGGCGCGGGCGGCGTTGATCGCCCGCACCAGATTGAAGACGTGGCCCAGCGCCTCGGCGGCGTTGAAGTTGTCCTCCATCGCCGTGTGGAAACGTTCGCGGGCCGTCTCGACCTGGGCGGCGAGCGCGGCGATTGCTTCGACCACTGTGTCGTCCGCCGGGGCGTCTGTTGGTCCGCTGAGGGGTGGGCGCAGCGCGCCGCGCAACCGTTCCAACCCCTGTTCAGCGTTGGCGACCACCTCGTCGTCGTATCCCAGCGGTTTGTTGTAATGGGAAGAGATGACGATTAGCCGCAGGACGTCTCCCTCGTGCTCCGCCAGGAACTGGTCGATGCTGACCAGGTTGCCCAGCGATTTCGACATCTTCTCGCCGCGCAATTGGAGCATGCCGTTGTGCAGCCAGTAGCGGGCGAAGGGCTTCTTGCCGGTGTAGGTCTCCGACTGGGCGATCTCGTTCTGGTGGTGGGGGAAGATCAGGTCGGTCCCGCCGCCGTGGATGTCGATCTGCTCGCCCAGGTAATGGAGCGACATAGCCGAGCACTCGATGTGCCAACCGGGGCGGCCCTGGCCCCAGGGCGCTTCCCAGGCCGGCTCGCCGGGTTTGGCCGCTTTCCACAGAGCAAAATCGAGGGGGGATTCCTTGCGCGCATCCACCGCCACGCGGCTGCCGGACACCGCCTCGTCCAGGCTGTGACCGGAGAAGTCACCGTAATCCTCGAACTCGCGCACCCGGAAGTACACGTCCCCCTCGACGACGTAGGCGTAACCCTCATCAATGAGCGTCTGCACCATGTCGATGACCTGGTCCATCACGTGGCTGACCCGGGGCGCGTGATGGGCGGGCAGCAGGTTCAGGCCCTGCACGTGCTCGAACCACTCGACGATGTACTGCTGTGCCAGGTCCAGGGGGTCGACGTCGGCGGCGTTGGCGCGCTGGATGATCTTGTCGTCCACATCGGTGAAATTCATCACGTGGATGACGCGATAGCTCCGATGCTCCAGGTAACGCCGGATGACGTCGAAGGTGATGGCGGACATGGCGTGGCCGATGTGGGCCTTGTCGTAGACGGTGGGGCCGCAGACGTACATCGTGACGACGTTCTCCTCCAGCGTCTCGAACGGTTCCAATTGACGGGTCGACGTGTTGTATACCTGTAAAGCCATCGTGACCTCCCGGTTGGTATGAAAGAATTGAGAGTTGGGAATTGAGAGTTGAGAATATCCTACTGGTCCATTATAACATGACGTGACGATTGAAAAAAGCCCATAGATATGTTATACTCGTTGGCGCGCTTGTGTCCACTTGCACACCTGCAAACTTGCCACTTGAAACTTGTTACTTGTACACTCAAAAACAGGAGGCTATTTTGTGTCAAAGATAGGTACAAAAAGAATTCTCGTCACCGGTGCCTGCGGTCAGATCGGTTCTGAGCTGACCATGGCGCTCCGCGCCCGGTACGGCGGCGACAACGTCGTGGCGACCGGTCATCGGACCGCACCCGGTCCCGAGCTGCGAGACTCGGGGCCCTTCGCGTTCATTGACGTCTCTCGCCGGGAGACGATTGAGTCGGTGGTGGATCGATACGGCATCGACACCATATACCACATGGCGGCGATCCTCTCCGCCACCGGTGAGCAAAAACCCCAGTTAGCCTGGGACGTCAACATCAACGGCCTGTACAACGTGTTGGAATTGGCCCGCGAACGACAGATGGCGCGCCTTTTCTGTCCCAGTTCCATCGCCGCCTTCGGGCCAGAAACCCCCCGCGACAATACGCCCCAGGAGACGATTCTGCGACCCAAGACGATGTATGGTGTCACCAAGGTGGCTGGAGAGCTCTTGTGCGACTATTATTTCCATCGCTTTGGGCTGGACGTGCGCGGCGTGCGCTACCCCGGCATCATCAGCAGCGAGACCCTGCCCGGCGGCGGCACCACCGATTACGCCGTCGAGATCTTCTACGAGGCGCTCAAACACGGACGCTACACCTGTTTCCTGCGAGAAGACACGGTCCTGCCGATGATGTACATGCCGGATTGCATCAAGGCCACGATCGATCTGATGGAGGCCGACCTGGCGCAACTAAAGCACCATTCCGATTTCAACCTGGCTGCTTTCAGCTTCAGCCCGGCCGAATTGGTCGCCGAGATTCAGAAGCACATCCCCGATTTCGTCTGTGAGTACGAGCCCGACTTTCGCCAGGAGATCGCCGACTCATGGCCGCGCACCATCGACGACAGCGCCGCCCGCGAGGAGTGGGGCTGGGAACCGGATTACGACCTGCCCGCGATGGCGGCGGATATGCTGGAGAAACTGGGCCAGCGCCACGCCGAGGGCCGGTTGTAGGATGTCCGAAGTCCAACGTCCTACGTCCGAAGTCCGATGCGAGACGTGGGACGTAGGACGCGAGACGTAGGACATAGGACCTAAGACATAGACAGAAAGGAGGCATCGTGGCGAGCATCAAGCGTTTCGAGGACATCCAGGCGTGGCAGGCAGCGCGAGATTTGACGCGGGCGACTTACACGGTTTCCAAACGCGAGGATTTTGGCCGGGATTTCCGGCTGCGGGGACAGATTCAGGGATCCGCCATTTCCGTGATGTCGAACATCGCCGAGGGCTTTGACGCGCGAACTGACCGGGAGTTCATTCGCTTCCTGGGCTACGCCCGCCGTTCCGCCACAGAACTCCAGTCCCAACTCTACATCGCCCTGGATCAGGCATACATCACCCCAGAAGAATTTCGCAAAATCTACGAACAGGCAAAGAAAGTGAAAAGCCTCATCGGCGGCTTCATCCGCTACCTCGAAGGAAGAAAACGGACGTAGGACGTAAGGCGCAGGACATAGGACATAGGACGTAGGACTTAGGACGTAAAAGGAGCAACAAATGACCGACAAATTAGACTTCATGCGCGAGGAACTTGAGGCCACCAAGGCCGAAAAGCGATACATCAACATCCGCACGATGGATTCACCCGCCGACGCCTGGATGGTGGTGGATGGCGAGAAAGTGCTCAACTTCTGCACCAACAACTACCTGGGATTGGCCAATCACCCCGAGATCAAAGCCGCGGCCAAACAGGCGATCGACGAGTGGGGCGTGGGGCCGGGGGCGGTGCGCACCATCGCCGGGACCCAGCGCCTGCACATCGAATGTGAGGAGCGGTTGGCCGCGTTCAAGCAGGTCGAGGCGGCGCTGCTGGTGCAGAGCGGCTTCTGCGCCAACCAGGCCGCGATTCCGCCGCTGGTCGGGCGCGACCGCGCGACCGGCGAGCGAGACGTGCTCTTCTCCGACCGGCTCAACCACGCCTCCATCATCGACGGGGCGCGCTTGAGCGGAGCCAAGATCATCGTCTACGAGCACTGCGACGCCGCCGACCTGGAGGCCCAGATCAAGGAACACCTGCCCAACTACCGGCGCGGCCTGATGGTCACCGACGGCGTCTTCTCAATGGATGGCGACGTCGCGCCGCTGGACGAGTTGTACGAGGTCGCGTCAAAGTACGACGTGATGACCATGGTCGACGACGCCCACGGCGAGGGGGTGTTGGGCGAGGGGCGCGGCATCGTGGCCCACTTCGGCCTGGAGGGCCAGTTCGACGTGGAGATCGGCACCCTGTCCAAGGCCTTCGGCGTGATGGGCGGCGTGATCGCCGGCAAGGAGGTCGTGGTCGATTACATCCAGCAGAAAGCGCGCCCCAACCTCTTCTCCAGCGCCCTCACGCCGGCTGATACGGCCGCCTGCATGGCCGCCGTCGATTACGTGGCGAGACATCCCGAGCTGGTGGAGAAACTGTGGGCCAACGCCGAGTATTTCAAGGCCGGCATCCAGGATCTGGGCATCGACACCGGGCACACCGAAACCCCCATCGTACCGGTCATGCTGGGCGACGTGAAGCTAGCCAAAGCCTTCAGCGCCAAACTGTTCGAGTACGGCGTGTTCGCCATGGCCCTGGGTTTCCCCACCGTGCCGAAAGGGAAGGCGCGCATCCGCGTGATGAACACCGCCGCCCACAACCAGGAAGATCTGGACAAAGGGCTGGAGACCTTCGAGAAAGTGGCGCGGGAACTGGACGTCATCTAAACCACATCACGCGCTGATTCGCCCATTCGCTTGCTTGACAGATCGACGAGAGGCGGTATAATCCCAGACGCGCAGTTGAATCAGTGATACCTTCGGGGCAGGGTGAAATACCCGACCGGCGGTAAGGCAGCCTCTAATGAGAGGTCAATGCCGAGCCCGCGAGCCGCCCAGCGGCTGATCCGGTGAGATGCCGGAGCCGACGGTTAAAGTCCGGATGAAAGAAGGTAACCCAGACGCCGTGTGAGCGGCCGAAACAGCGAACGAACCCCGGAGGTTTTGCGCCTTCGGGGTTTTTTTGTTTAATGTGGATGATCATCTCCGCCCCGTGGATGCGTCGCGGGGCTTTTTTCTTGGTGTGCGCCGATTGCTTGGCAAAGGTTGAAAAGCTTGCAAAAGTTTCAGAAGTCACACAATAAATACATATCCCGAATTGGATTGGCCTTGCTCAGTATCGCCTTCTTCCTGATCGTGTGGCAGGGGGTCGTTTACCTGGGCGACTATCCAGCTTTTATCCTGCCCCCGCCTGGCGATGTGGCGGCCCGTTTTGGGGCCCTGCTGTCCAGCGGCGCACTGTGGCGGCATACCTGGGTGACCCTGCAGGAGGTCTTGATTGGTTTAGCGCTCGGCGCGTCGGCGGCGATGGTCATGGGCTATGGTCTGGCCCACTCCCCCTTTGCCGAACGGATTCTGGCCCCCTACATCGTCGCCTCACAATCAGTGCCCACCGTCGCCATCGCGCCGCTGCTGGTGATCTGGTTCGGCACGGGAATGCTATCCAAGGTATTGGTCTGCGCCCTCATCGTCTTCTTCCCCATCCTGGTCAACACCGTCGTCGGCCTGCGCTCGGTCGCGCAAAATCTGCGGGACCTGATGCGCACGTTAGAAGCCAGCCGTTGGCAGATGATCTGGAAGCTGGAAGCGCCCGCCGCCCTGCCTATCTTCCTGGGCGGCCTCAAGGTGGGAGCCACCCTATCCGTCATCGGGGCGGTGGTCGGCGAGTTCGTCGCCTCGGACCGGGGATTGGGATACCTGCTCAAGCAAGGACAGCAGCTTTATGATACGCCCCTGGTCTTCGTGGGGATCGGGGTCTTGATCGTGTTGGCCCAATCGCTTTACGCGCTCGTCGCGCTGGCGGAGCGGCTGTTGTTGCGCTGGCGATTGTTGGCCGAGAACTAGTGTATCTGTGTAAGGTCTCGATTGAAACTAAATTTTTTCGGAGGTAACATTTAATGAACAAGCTATTTGTGGTTATCAGCGTGATGGTGTTAACGTCGTCGTTAGTCCTGTCCGGATGTTCCCGATCGGCGGAGACGGAGATAGAGACAATCCGGCTGCCAATGGGATTTGTAGCCAACGTCCAGTTCGCGCCATGGTACGTGGCGGTGGACAAGGGATACTTTGCCGAGGAGGGGATCGAATTGACATTCGATTACAGTTGGGAGACGGACGGCGTGCGCCTGGTGGGCGCGGGCGAACTGCCCTTCGCCATCGCCAGCGGCGATCAGGTGATCCTGGGACGGGCGCAAGATTTGCCGATCGTCACCGCCTTCAACTGGTGGCGCCGTTTCCCCGTGTCGATTGTAGCGCTGGAAGAGAGCGGCATTCAGTCCCCGGCCGATCTGGTCGGGCGCACGGTCGGCATCCCGGAGACCTTCGGCGCCAGCTACATTGGATGGCGAGCCTTCGCCACAACCGTTGGCCTGGCGGAGGATGACGTGCAATTGGAGGTCATCGGATATACCCAGTTAGCCAACCTCACCGAGGGCCGCGTTGACGCGGTCGTGGTCTACGCCAACAACGAGCCGGTCCAATTGGCCCAACGCGGTTACGATTTCGTCGAGTTTGCGGTATCCGATTATGATACGTTGGTCTCCAATGGCCTCATCTCCAACGAGGAGACGCTGCGCGAACGACCGGTGTTCGCGCGGGCCTTCATCCGCGCTTTCCACAGGGGGTTGGCCGATACGCTGGATGATCCCGACGCCGCGTTCGACATTTGCTACAAATACGTGGAAGGCCTGGAAGAAAACGAGCAGATACAGCGGGCGGTCCTCGAAGCCTCCCTTGAGTATTGGCGAGGCGATCCGTTAGGCGCATCGGAACTCGCCGCGTGGCAAGAGACGGCGGACGTGATGCGCTCGGCGGGCCTAGTGGACGAGCCGCTTGACGTGAACGAGGCGTTCACCAACGATTATCTGCCATAGGGAGAGTCTTAAATTACTGCTCTAGCCACCGTCCCGGGGGCGCTAATCGGCCCGAGGACCGGCCGCTGAGCGAATTTTTTAATAGTCTCTAGGGGGTTGAAGATGAGCGTGCTCGTGAAAACAGCACCGGCTCTGGACGACGAGCGCCGGTGGATGACGGAGGCGCTGGCAACGCCTGAATGTCGCCCCGCGATCCTGACGGTTGAGGATCTAAACATCGGCTACCGGCAGCCCGGCGGGTGGATATCGGTGCTGGATGGGATTAGTTTCGATGTCTTTGAGAGAGAATTCATCTGCTTTGTAGGTCCTTCGGGGTGCGGCAAGACGACGCTGTTGCGCCTGGTCGCCGGCCTGGAACAGCCCACTAATGGGCGGGTCTACCTGGATGGCGAGGAAGTGCGGAACCCGCGGCGTGACGTGGGCATGGTCTTCCAGGAACCGACGTTGATGGACTGGCGGACGGTGGAAAAGAACGTGATGCTGCCCCTGGAACTGAACGGGCACCGTCGGGAGGAGAACCGCCGCCAGGTCGAATCGCTCCTGGATCTCGTGGGGCTCTCCGGTTTCGAGGCGGCCTATCCCGCGCAACTTTCTGGCGGCATGGCCCAGCGGGTCGCCCTGGCGCGGGCGTTGGTGCACGATCCACGGCTGTTGCTCCTGGATGAACCGTTCGGCGCGTTGGACGCGATGACGCGGGAGCGGATGGGCCAGGAGCTCCTGCGCGTCTGGCGCGCCCGGCGCAAGACGGTGTTGATGGTCACCCACTCGGTCAACGAGGCCATCTTCCTGGCCGACCGCGTGTTGGTCCTGAGCCAGCGCCCGGCCTCCATTCAGGCAGAGATCGCCGTAGACCTGCCCCGCCCGCGCGAGATCGACCTCATGCAGACTCCGGCCTTCGCCGCGCTGACCCAGCGCGTCCGCGAATCGTTAAGCCCGCCTGCTCCATAAAGCACCCCGACTTTTTGAGAAGATACGCCAATTGCCTATTTGCCCGCTTTGGTGTAACATTGCTTTCGTGTCAACCTGTTTATACGCTCATTTAGCGCAAGCCACATGGGCCAGAGGAGCCAATCTAAAATCATGTCTGATAAGCCCAGCCTATCTATCGTTTTGCCCGCCTACAACGAGGAGGAGAACGTCGAAGTGGCCGTCAGAGAGGTCTCGGAAACCGCCCAGCAATTAGATCGGGATTATGAGATCATCCTGGTCAACGATGGCAGCGCCGACCGCACCGGTGAGATCGGCCGCCAATTGGAAGGCCAGATTCCCAACTTTCGTCTGGTCGAACACTACCCCAACCGGGGATATGGCGGTTCGCTGAAGGCCGGGTTTGCGGCGGCGAGCAAGGACTTGATCGCTTTCACCCCGGCCGACAAGCAATTCGACTTCAACGAGATCACGCGGCTGTTGGAGAAAATCGAGCAGGCCGACATCGTGTCGGGCTATCGAGCCGACCGGCAGGATCATTTCATCCGCAAGGTCAACGCCTTCGGATGGAATACATTGGTGCGCCTGTTGTTCGGCCAGCTGTGCCGCGACATCGACTGCGGATTTAAACTGTTCAAGCGCGAGATTTTGGAGCGCGTGCACGTCACCTCGGATGGGGCGATGATCGACACCGAGTTCCTCGCCGGGGCCAGAGCCCGGGGCTATCGCATCGTCGACGTGCCCGTGACCCACCTGCCCCGCGTGGCCGGCGAGGCGACCGGGGCGAATCTCAAAGTCATCACCAAGGCCTTCCTCGACCTGGCCCGCTTTCGACTGCGCTTGAGCCGGGAATTGCGAGAGGAAGCCCGGCTTGAACGAGTGGAGGCATAATCAACTTGGATGATAACTGGCAGCGTCGGGCCGCGGCCTTTGCCCGCCAATACAACCTCATCCACAGCCCCGCCGCACACGTCCTGGATCTGGCGGCGGAGGTCGGCGAGGTCGCCAAGGCGGTGTTGTTGGCCACCGACTACGGCCGACGAGACCTTCGCCTTCCCTCCCCGGCAGCGGATGGGGTGGAAAACAATCTAACAAACGAGCTGGGGGATGCGTTGTACAGCCTGCTCGTTTTGGCCGAGGCATGCGGCATAGACGCTGGGCAGGCCCTGAGCGCCGCATTAGACAAGTATGAGCGTCGATTGGATACGCGAGGAGAGGCAGGATCCGAATAAATGCAAGATCACACAGTTGACGCGGCGACGGTTGAGCGAAGCTGGTTAAACATCGAAGATAATCTCGAATGGGAAGAGAATTTAATCGCCTTACAAAACACGCTAGGTCATCGCTTCAGCGACCGCGGTCTACTGTTTCGCGCGTTGACCCATTCCTCCTACGCCAACGAGCACGCCGACGATGGCATAGGCGATAACCAACGCCTGGAATTCCTGGGTGACGCGGTACTCGATTTCATCGCCGGAGCGTGGGTCTATCGCCACTACCCCGATTTCGACGAGGGCCGTATGACGCGCCTGCGCGCCTCGTTGGTGTGCACCAAGACATTAGCCCAGTTGGCCCGCCAGGTAGGCATCAATAGAGTGATGCGCCTGGGTTACGGGGAGGATGAGGCCGGCGGGCGAAATCGAGATCACAATTTGTGCGACGCGTTCGAGGCGGTGGTGGGCGCGCTCTACTTGGACGCTGGCCTGGAGACCGCGCGCCATTTCTACGAGACGCTCGCCAGGCCGGTCGCCGACGAAATCCTGGCGGCCGAGGCGGACGTAGACGCCAAGAGCCGCTTACAGGAGTGGGGCCAGGCAGAGCTGGGAATCACGCCGCGTTACCGCATCGTCGCGGAGAAAGGCCCCGATCACGTCAAGGTGTTCGTGGCAGAGGCGTTGCTGGGAAAGAAGGTCGTGGGCCGGGGCGAGGGACGCAGCAAGCAAGCGGCCGAGCAGGCGGCCGCCCAGACGGCGTGGGATTCTATTCTTCCATAGCCCGCCAATATACCGACATACCAACCTATGAGACTAAAACACCTTTCACTTCAAGGCTACAAATCCTTCGCCGCCAAGACCGAGTTCGAGTTCCCCACCGGGATCACAGCCATCATCGGCCCCAATGGTTCGGGCAAGAGCAACATCGCCGATGGGATTCGATGGGCCCTGGGCGAGCAGAGTATGCACGCCCTGCGCGGCAAATCGACCGCTGATATGATCTTCGCCGGCGGGCGCCGCCGCGCGCAGGCCGGTATGGCCGAGGTCTCGCTCACCCTGGATAACACCGATGGCTGGTTACCCATCGACTTCACCGAGGTGAGCATTAGTCGGCGGGCGTATCGTTCCGGTGAGAACGAGTACATCCTCAACGGGTCCCGGGTGCGGTTACGCGACATCAGCGCTCTGTTGGGCGAGAGTGGCCTGGGACGCCATTCGTATACGGTCATCGGGCAGGGATTGGTCGATGCGGCGCTGGCGCTGCGTCCCCAGGGACGGCGGGTATTATTCGAGGACGCCGCCGGGATCAGCCATTACCGCTCTCAGCGAGAGGACGCCGTCGAGCGTCTCGAGGAGACCCAGCACAACCTGGCGCGCGTTTACGACATCGTCAGCGAGATCAAGCCTCGTATGGAACGGCTCCAGCGGGATTCCGTGCAGGTGGAGGAGCACCGGCGCGTCAGCGCGCACCTGAAGCGATTGCAGCGCACCTGGTACGGCTACCATTGGGGCGAGGGACAGGCGTCCCTGGGCCGCGCGCTGCGCGTGGTCGATGCGCTGGAACAAAGCCTGGCGGAGCGGCGGCAAGAGGCGGCCCGCTTGGACGAGCAGTTGGCCGAATTGCGCGAACAGGAGGGCGAATTGCGGGCCAAACTGCGCGACTGGCACCGCGAGAGCGCTGACCTGCACGACGAGGTCAACGCGGCCCAACGAGAGCTGGCCGTGGCCGAGGAGCGAGCCCGCCTGTTAAACGTCCGCCGCGAGGAGTTGACAGCCGAGTTCGGGCCGATGGGCGACCGGCGCCAGGCCCAGGCGGAGACGGTCGAGCAGGCGCGGGACGAGGTCGAGCGCTTGGCGCGGGATCTGGCGGCCCGCAAGCAAGAACTGGCGGAGATGGAACGGGAATGGGCGGTCGTGGAGGCGGAATCCCAGGCGCCCGCCCGCCGCCGGACCGAGGTCGAGCAGGAATTGCGCGCCTGCCGCTCGCGGGCGGAGCGCTTGAACCAGGCACTCCTGGAGGCCCGCCAGGCGGTCTCTCAACTGGAGAGCGAGCGGGCCGTGGCCGAGGAACGGGCCCGCCAGGTGCAGGCCCGGCGCGACGAGGCGCTGACCGAGATCGCCCCCCTGGAAGCCCAGCGGGCGGAGCAGGCGGCGCGGGTGCAGCAGGCGCGGGACCAGATGCAGGAGACGGTCGAGGTGCTGGAGACGCGCCAGGGACGCGTGACCGAACTGGAGCGCGAGTGGGCGGCCAAGCGGCAGGAGGCCCAGGCCCCCGACCCCCAACGCGCCGAGATCGAGCAGGCGCTCGCCGCCCACCGCGCCCAGGTGGAACGGCTGGAGCAGGAAATCCTGGACCTGCGCAGTGAGGAGGCCCGGTTGCAGGGCGAGCAGAAAGCGCTCGACCGCTTGATCGAGGAAGGTTCGATGTACGACGTCGGCGTCCGGGCGGTCCTGCAGGCCGAGTTGGCGGGCGTCCTGGCGCCCCTGGTCTCCCTGATTCAGGTCCCGGCCGAGTGGGAGGGGCCGTTGGAGGCGACGCTGGCCCGCGACCTCCAGGCCGTCGTCGTGGAACGGGCCGCCATCGTGGCCGATGTGCGCCGTTTGCTCGATCAGACCGGCGGGCGGCTGACCCTGTTGCCGTTGGACACCGTGCGGGCGGCCGCGCGCACAGCGCCCCCGCTCCCGGCAGGCGCCGTTGGGGCAGCCGGGCAGGTTGGGTGTGATCCCCGCGTCCGGCCGGCGGTCGACGCGGTGCTGGGCGGCGTGGCCCTGTGTGACGATCTGGCGGCGGCGCAGGCGTTGCTCCCGGCGATGGGGCCCGGGGGGCTGTGCGTCACCCGGGCGGGCGAGGCCCTGCGGGCCGATGGGGCGCTCTCCATCGGCCGCGTCGAGGTCGGCGGCGAGGGGCTCCTGGCCGACGAGCGGGCGCGCCGGGAGATCCCGCGGCAGTTGGACGCGGTGGCGCAGCAGGCCAAGGCAGCCCGGCAGGCGCGGCAGGCGGCCGAGGAGACGATCTCGGCGGCCCAGGCCCAACTGGCGGCGCTGGATCGGGAATCTGCCCAACGCCGGGAAGCGGTGGCCCAGGCCGAGCGCGAGGCGGTGGGGCAGGCCGAGACGGCGGTCGCCGTGGCCCGGGAATCGTTGAGCAACCGGCAGTCCGCCCTGCAGCGGGAGATGTCGTTGCTCGAACAATTGGACGGCCAGATCGGCGCGCTCCGTCGGCAGGCCGACGAGCTATCGAAGGAACACGGGGCGATCCTGGCGCGGTTACAGGCCCTGCGGGATGACGTCGATGCCGCCGGCGAGAGTGAGAGGGAGAGAGAGAGGGAGGGGGAAAGCGAACCGGGCCACGAGCTGTCCGCGGAAGGGCCGCTATCGGCTGAATCGTCCTCTCCCCTGGTCCAGGCGCGGGCCCGTTGCCGGGAGATTGAGGCCCAGCAGCAGGCCGAGGCCCGGCGCATCGCCGGCCTGGAGGAGCGGTTGGAAGACCTGGCCCAGCAGGCCGAGGCGGCGCGGGAGGAGGCGTTGCGCGTCGAGCGGGAGACGGTGGGCCGGGCCCGAACCCAGGTCGCCGTGGCCGAGGAGACCCTGCGCAGCCAGCAGGCGACGCTGCGCCAGGAGGAGGCCCAGTTGGCGCGCATTGAGACCCAGATCGAGGCCCGCCGCCAGCGGATCGAGGAGTTGGCGGACGAGCAGCGCCGGTTGGCCGCGCGCACCGAGACCTTGCGCGCCGCGTCGACCCGGAAGGAGGCCCAACTGCGCCAGGTGCGCGAGCGCATCCGCCCGGCCGAGGAGGCGCTAAATCGCCTGAATGAGCGCCACGCGGCGCTGGAGGAGGAGGAGCGACGCATGCGGGACCGGGTGCGGGATACCGAGGCCCACCTGAATCGGGCGCAATTGGACGCCGAGCGGTGCCGGGACGAGTTGAAGATGCTCGAGCGCCAGATCGAGGAGGACCTGGGCCTGGTCGAATTGGAGCTGGCGGAGGACGTGACCGCTCAGACGCCGCTGCCGTTGAAGCCCCTGGTCTCGGTGCTGCCCGTCGTCGAGGAACTGCCGGCGGGGCTGGCGGACGAGATCCAGCGCCTCAAGGCCCGCCTGCGCCGCCTGGGCTCGATCAACCCCAACGCGCCCGAGGATTACGCCGAGGTCCAGGAGCGGCACCAGTTCCTGACCGAGCAATCGGCCGATTTGGAGGCCGCCTCCGAGAAGCTGCACCAGGCAGTGGCGGAACTGGACGAACTGATGATCAACGCGTTCTGGGAGACCTTCGAAGCGGTGGCCGGGGAGTTTTCCCAGTTGTTCACGACCCTGTTCGACGGCGGCGAGGCGCAGTTGGAACTGACCGAGCCGGACGATCTGCTGAACACCGGGGTGGACATCGTCGCCCGCCCGCCGGGCAAGCGTCCACAGCGATTGGCGCTGCTCTCCGGCGGGGAGCGCTCGTTGACGGCGGTGGCGCTACTCTTCGCCATCCTGCGCGTCTGCCCGGCCCCGTTCTGCGTGCTCGACGAGGTGGACGCGATGCTGGACGAGGCCAACGTGGGCCGTTTCCGCAAGGT
>DAOTUC010000183.1:0-4555 GCA_034437315.1 Anaerolineae bacterium | reverse complement strand
CAGGCCCCGCCGCGCAATCCACCCCGAGGCCCGTCCCAACGGCGATCGCGCGCTCCTCTGGCCCCGTGTAACGAGCTTGTTACACCGTGTGACGAGATGGTTACCGGTCTGTCACACGGTGTTACACGGTGTGTGGTATACTGGAACTGCCGCTGGAGGCTCCGGTGAGTTCCAGAAGGAGGTGTCTATGGATGATTGAAGGCACAAACGTTGGGGATGACAGAAATTCAAGTTAGAAGTCAATTCAAATTCAGACAGGAGGTGTTGAAATGCGTAGAAGAAACGTGCTGTTCGCATGTGCAGGTCTGGCTCTGCTGCTGGTCGGGACAGTGACCGTACTGGCCCAGTCAGGCCAACGGGAGGGCAACCCGGACGGAGGCGGTCCCTTCCCCTTCGAAGGGGATGCAGGAGATTACGTGGGATGGGTGTACTCCACGGTGTACTCCACCGAGACACAGCCGGCCCCTACGTCGGTTGACGGCCCCGCCCTTCCGCTGCAGGAAGGTAGCCCGGACGGCGGCGCCCCTTTCCCCTTCGAAGAGAACGCGGGAAATCGCGTCGGCTGGGTCTTCTCCAGGGTGAAAGAGGAAGGAGTGCCCGGGGGAACCCGTTCCCAGGGCTTTGATGCCCAGGGTGGACTGTCCTGGGCTCCGGCGCGGATGGACGCCATCGCCGAGACCCGCATCACCTATTACACTGGCAGCCCTTGCAGTGCGCTGGTGGCTTTCGCCCGCGTTGGCGATTTCCGCAAGGACGATGAATTCGTGGGCAGCACCGGGTGGGCCACGGAAGATTACTGTGGGGATGATAATACGGCCAACGCCAAGAAATCCTGCTACGGCTGGGTCTACGGCCATTCGTGGAGCATGGAGGGCGACCATAAAGGCGAGGAAAACGGCACCAAAATCTGGGGAGTAGAGCACACCGGCGCCTCGAAAGATCTATGAGTCTGAATCCCAGGGGGACAGCGTTTCCTCCCCCTGGGCTCACAGGGGATCGATGGACGAAAAACGCTGCACGGTTTGGGTGCAAAAAAGAGGGAGGCGATTGCGACAATCAAATGGGACGCGGTCAGTTATCTTGAAGCATCCGTTCCAAGAAGCGCTGATTCTTCTACTGGTAGCCATCTCTGTCGTGGCCTGCCGAGGACAAACGGGCGAGGCAACACAATACCGCTATGATCTGAGTGCTCTGGCCCGCTTGCCCACCGTCACTCCCACGCTGGGGCGTTCCTTCGAGGAGATAGCGGCCGATTGGCAGGTTTCGGGCTACTCGGGTTATGTCTTCACAACAGATGTGGCTGGGACGGAACAGATTGGAGATCAGACCTACCGCCTGGACGAAGGCCAGCCCTTGAGCCTCACCCTGCGTATGCTGAACCTCTATCCTGATAAGACGACGATGCTGTACGCGGTGCTGGTGGATGGGCGGCCTATCTCAACCAGCATGGCCGGGCAAACCTTCGTGCGACACCTTCGGCCCTTGCCGTGCAGCGTCCCCCTGTCGCAGCCTGTCTCCGTCCCTGCCCTCAAGCCGGGCTTTCACGACGTGGTCTTGGTAGGTTTCGCCGACCCTTACGAGCACGATATGGAACCTGAGCGGCGGTACGACAGCCTGCAGGATTTCATCGCCTATCGGCTGAGCGTGATCGTAGGGGAAACGTCCGCTCAGGCATTTGAACCCTTCGACCAACCGCCCCTTTCCCCGCGCGAGTATGACCTTGGTCCTGTGCTGACCCTATCAGACCGGGCCGACGTGCCCCACCGGTGGCTCACCACCACCGTGTCGTCCAGCCAGAACGTCATCTATCACGTATTCACCTCGGCTGTCTCGTCCCATACCCCCTGTGACGAGTTTGCCCTGGTCGCTCTCCTGGATTATCGGCTCATCCCGATCAATGCCAGCGTCGACTCGCCGTACTACGCGCGGGTGTGCGACCGCCGCACCGCCAGGATACGGGGAGAGATAGAAGCGCCGCTCGAACCGGGCCCACACGAGCTGATCCTGCTGCGCATTCCTAACCCTCAGGTCCCGCTTATGGTCATTCGCGCTCGGCCGAAGGTCGATCCTTTCGACTACGATCCAGAGATATCAGAGCGCGTGCTGATCCAGGTGCGGGACGATGGGCGGTGAGGTCTTGATCCGTATCACCAGCGGCGAGCCCAATGAGGGCGCCGATCAGTGTTGCGCCATACTTGTTTTGCCGCTATCATAACTGGAGGGGAGCGGGCCGTCATCCGGCCCGAACTGGATGAGACGCCGAGTGCATTGATTGGAGACACGCAAATGGATCGTAACCGCGTTTTGCTGGTGGACGACGAGCAGGCCATCACCGACAACCTGGCTCCCCTGCTGGAGCGAGCCGGGTTCGCCGTGACCGTAGCCGCCGACGGCGACGTGTCAGGGCGTCCGCGCCGCGCTGGAGAAAGCGCCAGACATTGAAGTGGTGGGAGAAGCTGGCGACGGCGCGGAGGCGCAAGAGCTGGTCGCCGGGCTTCGTCCAGACGTCCTGGTGCTCGATCTGGTCATGCCAGGACCGAAGCCGTCGGACGTTGAGCACTGGGTGCGCCGCCACTACCCGGAGATCGCCACCTTGATCCTGACCGCCCACGACCGGGACGTCTTCCGTTCGACAAGGCTCACGGCAAACCTGGCGGAGGTGGAGGAAGCGGGCGCGGCGGGTTTTCTGACCAAGGACGAGGATGCTCCCGCGCTGGCAGGCAACCGAAGGTTGCACGCGATCCGACGTGCGGCGCGAGGCGAGGTGCTCTACACCCAGAAGCAACTGGAGCGCGCCCGCCGCTGGCGCCAGGAGGTGGGCAAGCGCTGGAAGCGTCTGACCGGGCGCGAGCGGGAGGTGCTGCGGCTGGTGGTGGAAGGCGAGACGAACCGGGAGATCGCGAAAACGCTCTGCATCGCTAAGACTGTCGAGAAGCACGTCAGCAACGTGCTGGATAAGCTGGAGATGGAATCACGCACGGAAGCGGCGGTGTGGGCAGTCAAGAACGAGTTGGTGGAGTGATTGCAGACCATGGTAGGGTTTTCCCCCATTGACAAGCCTTCCCCCGATGTGATAAGATGATAGGGCCTTGGTCATCGTTTCGGCCGGCTACGCTCTCAGCCCTCGTCCCGAGGGCGGGTTTTCGGGGCAAATCTGGCCTGAAACGCCCCCGAGACGGTGCTTGGCGCTAGACGAAACAGGCAAGTGGCCGAAACGATGATCGTAGCCGTCTTGTGCATCGTTTTTCTCCTCGGTAAAGCTGTCTGTTTCCATTGTATGTGTTTGATGTGTTTGGCTGTTCGTGGATGCTTCGGCGGTGCTAACGGTAGGGTTCAGGCGCGCGGCGGGTGCGGCGTAGTACCTTCGCCAGCAGGCCCGTTTGTGCGCGTTTCCCCTTCGCCAGCAGGCGGCGCAGCCGCGTCGCCTGCAACCAAGGTTAGGCGGCGAATACTGACAAACTGCCGTACTTGAACAAGTGACACTTCTTAATGTGTCCACAACGCAACTCTCACAAGTTGCGCGGTAACTCTAATAGGCGTACATCCTCCAAGTCTTTGGCACGACCTGCGGCTCGTTTTGAAGCTATCAAATCTGCTTTGCATACAACATAGAATTCTTGCCCTTGATAGTTCAAGGTTTCCCGATTACGCCACGCGTTGGCAAATTCAATCCCTGGCGTTGAGGTTTGTACATCCACTTGCACCCAATCGCGGAAAATCGTGATTTCGTGAGCCAACAAATCTTCTACTGAAGTGAGTGCCACTGTACCGAAACGGGCAGTCTCTAGCGCGGCGAGTAACCGTTGCGCATTCTCAGATGTAGCTTCGATCAAAATATCCAGGTCAAAGGTTGCCCGTGGCACGCCATGCAACACCGCAGCAATACCGCCAATGACCACATATTTGACGTTATGTTGCTGTAAGGACGCGAATACGCCCCGCAATTGGTTGAGCATCCTTTTGATCCTTTATTTGAGGGTTAGTGACCATAACTAAATCCGTAAACCAACACAGCAAATTCATACGCTCCGTAAAGGATAAGCGTTGAAACCACAGCGCTTTCGCTTCAATAGTTTCCTCTTGCCAATTGTGACTTAATGTGCCAGTCGGTATCTTGTTTTCTTCGTTCATTTAATTCCCCTTGTACACTATGCAACTCCATAATCCCGCAGATACGGCATCTCTCACAACTTCATTGTATCACTTTGTCCGCAATTCTCTACCACAATAACGACACACCTTTGCCTCAGCTTTGATCGTTTCTGCACAATAGGGACACTTTTTCACTGAACTAGCATCTGGCAACATAAACGCATAGGTTGATGGCAACCATAGTCCCGATAGGGCCGAATAGTAACGAGAGTACAATCGCCTTGGACGAACTCTGTCCTTTGTACCCTAACACGACCTGCGTGATAAATGTCCACGCTCTTATCCATTTTCGTGGGACAAGTGAGCGACTGGAAATAAGCTGGCATCAGGTGTATAGTATGTCCATACAGAGTGAAAGGAGAGCATATTATGATGCGCAGCGTGGTTCACGCCGTATATATCG
>DAOTUC010000182.1:0-5310 GCA_034437315.1 Anaerolineae bacterium | reverse complement strand
GGTGAGGTGATCCTGGAACCAGGTGTGGAAGCTGTCTACCGTCTCCGGTCTCGTCCACAGCGGGGAGACGTTGCCCATAATATCCATATAGTAGTAGGCATCCTCGCCGGACAAATCGTACCAGAAATCCGCGCTCCCTGCCATATGCTCAATGCGTCGCCGAGTCGGAACCGCCGTGCGGAACGTTGTGGCGCGCTTCACCGGCAGGCCAAGCGGCGGATACAGTTCGTACTGCTCGTTGCCCCAGCCGGTGTACAGCCCGATGCCGTGCCCCAGTTCATGCAGCACGGCGTCGGCTTTGTGTTCGGCGACGAACAGAATCCGGGAGCTCCAGGCGTACGCGGCGCCGTCGAAATCCTGCCCGACGAGGCCCTTCGGCAGAACCACCACAATGAAGTCCGGCGGATAATCCGACGTCGCCGCTGTCCAGGAGCGCGCCAACCCCACGCCCGCCGCAATCCGGCTCATCAGCCCGAAAGGGGTGATTGAGGAGGAGGGCGACCAGAAGGTGCGCAGGGGCAGCCGCGTCAGGTCCACTTTATTGGCGGGGATGGGCAGCATGTCCGGCAGGTCGGTGCGCAAGGTCTGCATCACGCCAGCGGGGTTAGGCTTGCCCCACGATCCGCCGAACAGCCCCTTGATCTCGACCGGCTGCACAAAGATGCGCAGCGCGCGGGCCGGCGGGTCGGTAAAGACGATGTCCCGGGATAGCAGCACTTGATCCATCTCCGGGTAGGCTTCCGCGTCAAAGCCTGATATGTTGGAGGCGTCCAAGTAGACGTCCACCGGGACGGAAAGCGGCTCCCCAAGCGTACCGGAATCGACCGGCGGCAGGATAAAGTTGTAGGTCACATTACCATATCTGACGTCGTTGGGGGCGTACAGACTGTGGTCGCGGTGCACGGGCCGCCCGTTCCGATTGTTGGCCGGCTCGATGACCTGCCCGTCCCACACCGCATACACGCGCGCGCCCTGCACGTTGTCATCCGAGGCCACCACATGCAGCGAGAGGAGCGTGTCGCGCCCCTTCAGGATCGGCCCGGTCGAGCCGTCGTGCGCGAGGGTGTTCTGACCGACGATGTGGTCGTTGACCCAGAAGGTGGGCAGGATGCGCGTGTCCTGGCGCGGCGCGGAGACCGGAGAGTTCTCCAGGGGCGGTGCGAGGTCTAAATAGCACCCGTAACTGGAATCACTGGTTCTAGTTAGTAGGTATGCGCCGACATGACCGGAATGGTAACCAAGGAAACCCAGAGAGTCTCTCCAATAATCGTCATAATACCCTGCCTTGTCGCCATAGTAGTTACTGCCGATGGGGATTTGGTATAGCGGCTCCTCAGAATAGAAGAGTGAAAAGGCATATCTTCCCATGAAGGCATTATTTCGAATGGTGAGTTTAGGCGGGAGATCACTAAATTCAAATCCAACTGAATCCATAAACACATTATCCTCAAAAGTTCCGTCATTTCGGCAATCCGTAGTTACCTGATTGGCAAATTCACACGACGTAAATGTCGTATTATTGTCCCCGAATACTCTGACAGGCCCAGAAAACATCCCCCGTGCAATATTCACCTCACCGACATTTTCGCCCACATCCAATGAAGTGAAGCGCGAGTCCACGCTGTGGAAACTCAGACCGTTGCATTCGCCGAATCTGCACGATACTTGCACCTCATCACCTGGTGCTTGCTTGAACGTCGTCTCATTTGCCTGAGCTGCGCACTCCTGATGAACGTTGAATGTATCCGAGACAACAGAACGATTCAAGATAACTTCACCCCTGGTACATCCTGATCTCAGATAAGAACCAGTGTCCCAGTTGGAGGGAATTGTACTGTCATTGATCTCCAACGTCTGGTCCTCGTGCAGGTACATCAGGTCAGTTTCGAAGAGCCTGAGATTCTGAATATTGTTCAGCGTCAACCCTCCCTCAAGCTGAACTAATATATCATTACAATCGGTCAGGGACGATCCTTGCCCTTCCAGATAGACGCGAAACGATGCGCCTGTAACGTTGGTGATGTGCTGTTCCGTATACAAGCAGATGTTATGATCCGGCGTCATCTCCACCGATCCGTTCACGTCGAGGGAGCCATAGACCTTCAAATCGCCAGCGCCGGAGAGCACGCCACTGACCTTCAGCGTTTTGCCCTCAGGGACGGTGGTGGATCCCAAGACGGCATCGGCGATCTCCTCATCGAATAACAGCGTGCCGGTTGCCATCCCATCAATGGTGCCAGTTATTACGGATCTAGCAGACCACGGACCCCATTCGCTCGTATCCACGTTGTAGGCCCTTCTGCGGATCGTGTAGAGGTAGTCCCCGCTCGTCAACTCCGTATCACGATATTCCGTGTAGGGGAAGGAGGGGTTCTCGCCCTCCATATAAGCGATCTGCCGCCAGCCGCCGAACGGGTCCTCGACGCCAAATTCAATCGCGCCATAGTCGACGGTATAACTATAGCTGTAGGAAAGGTGCGTCATTTCGGGTCCGCGAAAAGATATAGTAAGAGCATCGGGCCACGCCTGAACGGGCGAGGAAGCCGGGGAAAGTAAGAGCAAGAGGGTCAGCGCCAGTAGCAGGATGCTGATGATGCGCACAGAACTTTGGGTTTGTAATTTGTCTCTCAGAAGACTCATGATATTACTCCTATTTGTTGATCAACTGTAATTACTCGGCTTACCCACATGATGTGGATCACAATCCGCGCCGGTGGCACACGGAGCATTGCCTGGACTGTGATGGTAGTCGAGACTTTACAGCAAAACGCCGGATTATGATCCGGCGGACGCAGGGTAAGTCGCTTACCTGCGCGGTAACGCTCTTCCTGCTTTCATTGTAACTCATTCGTGCCTCGATGCCTTCAGGGAATGTACGTAATTTCTTGCGTCAAATCCCGTGATTTACCCACAGCGAAGAAAATGCCGTTCTGCAACGCGGAACTCGACCCTATGGACGCATAGCACTGCCGCCAGCGACATTAATCCCCAGGTGCTTGTTCAATCACAACACACCACAAAGTCAATCACAATTGACTAGCTCGAATACCTGTTCCAGATCGAAGTAGCGTCCCTGCGAGACATCTTTGTCTGCGTCGACCTCGCTCGGTTTTCAACTCTATTGCCAGAGAATGCCACAACTGTGCAGGATAACACCTACCTTGACAATGGCACATTTGTCCCAAGCGAATAAATTTGCGGGCCACACCTGCAAAGTCGGCCTACGCCGACTATAAACTAACCTGCGAAGACAGGTTTTGCAGTTATAGTACGCGGTTTTAACCACTGTGCGCTGTAATGTGCCATTGTCAAACTACCCACTCATTGAAAAACTCGCCCCCGAACGCAGGCCGAGCAGCATGGGATTCCACCTGCACCGGCGTTCCCTGCAGTCCGGCGTAGCCATAAACCGGTTGTTCAGGCTCATCGGGCAGCCTTGCGGCCCTGTTCCATCGAACCCTGGCATATTGCTCACCTCCCTGCACCGTCAATCGTATGCCAACCGCGTCTTCTCGTTTGCCATGACGTGCTGGATGCGTTCTTGCCATCTGGCAGATTGCCAGGTCCCCAGTGCCTGGTGAGTCAGATAGTAGTTCTGCGGAATAGGATGGGTGCCGATCACCACCTCCAGCCCGTACTTGACCGGGATAAAATCACAAAAAGCCTGTAGGCGCGGACATGGCGGGTAGCCGACGACCAGGCCGGTCGCCAGATGGATCACCTCCGCGCCGTTCCTCTTCATCTCTGCCGGTGCATACTCCACGTTGCCGCCTGGACACCCACCGCAGGTGGTGTAGCCGACCAACTCGACGTCCTCGCCTTCATACAGAGCAAACGCTCCCTCCCGATTTCCCAGCGCCCGCAGGCATTTTCCGCCTGCACAGGTATGGTAGCGGTTACATATCACAATCCCGATTCTCTTCACTCGAATTCACCTCCAGCTTTCAAATCTACGCTTTGTCCAGCACGCCCGCGTCACGGGCGATGATGCCGCTTCGCTTACGCCGCTTCGCTTACGCCGCTTCGCTTACGCACTTGATTCTCCAACGATCCATTCCAAGTATAGCACGCTATATGTAATTCGTCAATAGATAAGCAACATTTATCAAACTATCTATTGACGATTCACACTTAGCGTGTTATACCTTTTTCACCAGGAGAGTGTCCTAAATAATTGCTCTAGCCACCGTCCCAGGGTGCTAATCGGCCCGGGGACGGGGCTCAGAGCTTCGTGTAAAGCGAATGGCCGAAACGATGATCAAGGCCGTTCACGGGTATTGCCTTTAGCGCGCCGTATTAACGTGGTGACAGCAACGTTAAGCTATGGTACAATACACCCATCTACCAATATCCCACCAACCCAGGAGTAACGATTATGATCGAGATTTCTCAAGTAGAAGCTTTCGCCAGGCGCGTGATCAAAAACATTGAGCGCGTGATCGTGGATAAACACGCGAGCGTGGAGATGACCGTCGTCGGCCTGTTGAGCCAGGGCCATTTGTTGATCGAAGACGTACCCGGCGTGGGCAAGACGATGCTGGCCCGCAGCCTGGCCCGCTCGGTGGGATGCTCGTTTGGGCGCGTGCAGTTCACGCCCGATATGCTCCCCAGTGACGTCACCGGCGTCTCCATCTTCAACCAGCTGACGCAACAATTCGAGTTCCGGCCGGGGCCTGTGATGTCCCAGATTGTACTCGTCGATGAGATCAACCGGGCGACGCCGAAGACGCAATCGGCCCTGCTGGAAGCGATGGAGGAGCGCCAGATCACAGTCGATGGCAAGACCCATCCGCTGCCCCGCCCGTTCATGGTGCTGGCGACCCAGAATCCCATCGAATACGAGGGAACATTCCCGCTCCCCGAGGCCCAGTTGGACCGCTTCCTGTTGCGCGTCAGCCTGGGCTATCCCTCGCCGACGAAGGAGATCGACATCCTCGACCAGCAGCAGTTCCATCACCCGATAGAGGATCTGGAACCGATCGCGTCGTTGGAGGAGGTTCTGGCGGCCCAACAAGCAATCAGGTCGGTCTACGTCTCGCCAACGCTGAAGCGCTACATCGTATCGCTCATCAACCAGACCCGGCGGCACGATGACATCTATTTAGGGGCCAGCCCTCGGGGAAGTTTGGCGCTCTACCGGACCGGGCAGGCGTTGGCGGCGATATATGGGCGGGATTTCGTGCTTCCCGACGACGTGAAACGGTTGGCGACGCCGGTTCTCGCGCACCGGGTGATTATCAGCCCAGGCGCCCGATTGCGCGATTTAAGCACCGCCAGCGTATTGAAGGGTATTCTAAGAGATTTGCCGAC
>DAOTUC010000181.1:0-15122 GCA_034437315.1 Anaerolineae bacterium | reverse complement strand
GACGCCCACCCCTACACAGACCCTAACCCCCACGCGGACGGCGACGCCCACGCCTACGCCTACCCAGACCCCAACCCCCACGCCGACAGCGACGCCCGTCCCGCCGCTCGCTCACCAGGTCGAAGAGGGGGAGACGCTGATCGACATCGCGACGGCTTACGGTGTGAGCACCGACGACATCATCGCCTGGAATCCGAATCTAGACCCGGACCTGCTCCAGGTGGGGCAGATCATCCTGATTCCCGTTGCGACCCCCACGCCCGGCCCCACGAATACGCCAAACCCCAACGTCCCCACGCCGACGCCGCCGGAATACGTGGTGCACATCGTCTCGACCGGCGAAACGCTGGGGGAGATCGCCCAGGAGTACGAGGTCTCCGTCGCCAGCATCCGGGAGGCCAACGATTTGCCTCCGGACGACGACACGATCCGCGTCAATCAATCGTTGATCATTCCACTCGGTACCCCTATGCCCACCGTGACGCCCACGGTCGATCCCAACGCCACGCCGACTATGCTCCCGCCTTATCCACCGCCGGCGCTGCTCAATCCGCCTCACAATGCCATCATCGTCGGGAACGAGACACCGATACTTCTGCAGTGGACCGCTGTAGATATCCTGCGAGATGACGAATGGTATGAGGTCAAACTCTCCCAACCATCCGGCGGGCGCATTTCCACCACCCACTATCTCCGGTCGACTGGCTGGCGCGTCCCGGTCGAGATGATGCCGACGTTGGACGACAAGGTCAACCAGTTCCATTGGCAGGTCCGCGTCGTGGAGGCCCAGGACAGGGGGGACGAGCAGCCGCCAACCTATCAACCGGTCGGCGAACCGAGCCAGATTCGCCGTTTCACCTGGTTGCGGGTCACACCGACCCCCTCGGCGACGCCTACCGCCACGTCCACCCCGACGATCACGCCCAGCCCTACCAGGACGCCGACGCTCACCCCCTCCGCCACGATCACGTCGACCCTCACCGCGACCGCCACCGCTCCCCCCAGGCCGACCAATACACCCACCATCACCGCGACGAGCGTGATCACACCGTGAGTTGCGGGTTGAGAACTGAGGATTGAGAACTGAGAATTGAGAGTTGAGAACTGAGAAATAAGAAAGCGCCGCTCGTCGATTGACAAGACGAGCGGCGCTTTGCGTTTGAACAGGATATGTTAGGTCAGGCTTAGGCTGCGATTGTCTCCAATTCCTCTTCTAGCGCTTCCGCCGCGCCTTCCCGCGCCATCAACGCGCCGGTGGAGCAGACCTCGACGCACTTGAGGCAGCCGTCGCACGTCGTCTCCGCCAGCGACAGGCCGAAATATGGCTCGACCGTCGCCGCGAAACCCCGGTTGGCGAAGTTGAACACGTTCAACCCCTTGACGTCGCGGCACATCCGCACGCACAAGCCGCACAGGATGCATTTGCCCGGTTCGCGCATTAACGCCTCGTGCGAGTCGTCCAGCTTGTATTCGCGCCGGGCGCCGGTGAAACGCTCCGGGTCGGCGCCATACTCGATGGCGTAACGCCGCAGGTCGCAATCGTCGATGGCGGCGCATTCGCATTCCAGGCAGCGTCCGGCTTCTTTCACCGCCATTTCCTCGGTCAAGCCCAGTTCCACCTCGTCAAACGTGGACACGCGCTCCGCCACAGGCAATTCGGGCATGTCCGCCCGCTCGACCTTCTCCACATCGGCGAAACGAGCCTCGGTCACCTCGTCTAGCTTGCCCATCGTGGCGCTCCACATCTCCTCGGGGCCGACGACCGCCTCGCCGCGCAGGTATTGGTCGATGCTGACCGCCGCGCGATGGCCCGCTCCCACCGCCTCCACGGCGATGTCCGGGCCGGTGACGCCGTCGCCGCCGGCGAAGACGTCCGGCAACGTGGTCTGCGTGGTCCACGGATCGGCGTCAATCGTGCCCCAGCGGGTGAACGCGACGCCGGTATCGACGACGCAATCGGTATCCACGACCTGCCCAATCGCCATGATGAAGGTGTCGCACGCGACGACGAACTCGGAACCCTCGATCGGGATCGGCCGCCGCCGTCCGCTGGCGTCGGGTGGGCCTAATTCCATACGGATATTGGTGATCTTCAGCCCATCCTCAGTCTCCTGCACGCCAATCGGCGAGGCCAGGAAGTGGAATTCCACACCCTCCTCCTCGGCGGCGTCCACCTCGATGTCCCAGGCCGGCATTTCCTGGCGGGAGCGACGGTATATCACCTGCACGTCGGCCCCCAGGCGCACCGAGGTGCGGGCCGCGTCGATGGCGGTGTTGCCACCGCCGATGACGACGACGCGCTGGCCCACGTCGATGACGCGCCCTTCTGTGTCGATCACCTCACTATCGTCATTGACACACGCCAGGAACTCGACCCCGCCCCAGACCCCCTCGTTATCCTCTCCGGGGATGTTCATGGGCCGGGAATTCTGGGCGCCGATGCCCAGGAAGACCGCGTCGTAGTTCTTCCGCAGGTCCTCGAAACTGACGTCACACCCGATCGCGGTGTTGTATTGGATGTCCACGCCCAGATCGGTGATCGTATTGATCTCGGATGCCAGCTTCTCCCGAGGCATGCGGTAGGCCGGGATGCCATAGCGCAGCATCCCGCCGGCCTCGGCGCGGGCCTCGAAGATCGTCACGGCGTGGCCCATCTGGCGCAGGTAGTAAGCGGCCGATAATCCCGCCGGCCCCGCGCCGACGATGGCGACCTTGTAACCGGTGTCCGGCGCGACCTCGGGCAGATAGGGTTGGTCTGATTTCAGATCCTGCTCGCCGGCGAAGCGCTTGAGCACCCGGATAGCCAACGGGTCCTCCAGCCGGTTGCGGCGGCACTCCTCTTCGCACGGCGCGGGGCAGACGCAGCCCAACGCCACCGGCAAGGGGATGTCTCGCTTGATGATGCGGTTCGCCTCGGCGTGGTCGCCCCTGGCGATCGCGTGCACGAAACCCGGGATGTCGCAATTGGCCGGGCAGGTGAGGTGACACGGGCCAAAACAATCGCCGCAATGCTCAGAAAGCAGCAGCTCCAGCGCAATTCGGCGGGTCTCCTTGATCAGGTCGCTGCGGCTCGTGATGACCATCCCATCGCGCACTTGTGTCCCACACGCCAGAGCCGGTCGTCCCCCGCCCTCAATCTCCACCACACACAACAAACAGGAATTGAAGGGTTTCAACTCCGGATGATAGCATAGGGTCGGAATCTCGACCCCGGCCTCGCGGGCCGCGTCCAACACGGTCCAATCGGCCGGCACATTGATCTCTCGTCCATCAATCGTCACATGTACGTTTTCCATTATCACACCTCTCACATCACGTCAACCGCATCGAAGGTGCAGGTTTCGTAACAGACGCCGCACTTGATGCACAAATCGGGATCAATTTCGTGGGGCTCTTTCTTCTCGCCCGTAATCGCCCTCACTGAGCAAGCTCGCAGACACGCGCCGCAGCCCGTGCATTTTTCTGGATCGATGGAGAACGTCAGCAATGGCTTGCACACCTTCGCGTGACACGCGCCCTCTTCCACGTGGGTGAGGTACTCGTCGCGGAAGTAGCGCAGCGTCGTCAGCACCGGATTGGGCGCTGTGCCGCCCAACGCGCAGAGCGCGGTGTTCTTGATCTTCTCCGATAGGATTTCCAGCGTCTCGATATCCGCCATCGTGCCCTCGCCGCTGCAAATCTGGGTCAGGATGTCCAGCATCCGCCGGGTGCCAACGCGGCAGTAGGTGCACTTGCCGCAGGATTCGTCCTGGGTGAAGTTGAGGAAGAAGCGGGCGATATCGACCATGCACGTGCCCTCATCCATGATGACCATCCCGCCGGATCCCACGATGGCGCCGGTCTTGGTCAACTCCTCGTAATCGACCCGCGTGTCGAACAGCGACGCCGGCACGCATCCGCCGGAGGGGCCGCCCAACTGCACCGCCTTGATCGGGGCGCCGGTGAAGGAACCGCCGCCGATGTCGTGGACGATCTCACCGAGGGTGGTGCCCATCGGCACCTCGGCCGACCCGCCGCGCGCGACCTTGCCCGCTAGCGAGAAGACCTTGGTCCCTTTGCTCTTTTCCGTCCCATACTGGGAGAATGCCTCCGCGCCGTTCATAATGATCCAGGCGATGTTGGTCAGCGTGTTCACGTTGTTGATGACGGTCGGTTTGCCGAACAGACCCGACGTGGTGGGGTAGGGCGGGCGCAAGCGCGGCATGCCGCGCTTGCCCTCGATTGAGGCCATCAGCGCCGTCTCCTCGCCGCAGACGAAGGCCCCGGCTCCTTTCCGGATCTCGATGTCGAACGAGAAATCGCTGTCGAAGAGATTTTCGCCCAGGAACCCGCGCTCGCGGGCCTGGCTCAATGCGATTTCCAGGCGCTTGATCGCCAGCGGATACTCGGCCCGGCAGTAGATGAAGCCCTGTTGTGCGCCAATGGCATAACCGGCGATGATTATGCCCTCCAGCAGGCTGTGGGGGTCGCTCTCCAGGACGGTGCGATTCATAAATGCGCCAGGATCTCCCTCGTCGGCGTTGCAGATCATGTATTTCGTATCGCCGGGCGCATCGCGGGCGAATTTCCACTTCAGGCCGGTGGGGAAACCGGCGCCGCCCCGGCCCCGCAACCCGGACGCTGCGATCTCCTCGATCACGCCGCCCGGCGTCATCTCGGTGACCACCTTCTTGATGGCCTGGTAACCATCGCGGGCCAGGTATTCGTCGATGTCCTCGGGGTTGATCAGCCCGCAGTTACGCATCACGATGCGCACCTGATTGCCCAGAAAGGCCTGCACGTCCTCGGCGTATTCGCCCTGCTCGAACGTCCACTCGACGACCGGCTCGCCTCCGATGAGGTGTTGTTCTACGATCTTCTCGGCTCGTTCCGGCGTCACCTCGCCGTAGGTCCATTCCTTGCCGTCGGCGTCCCTGACCTTGACGACCGGCTCAATGAAACAGGTCCCGATGCAGCCGGATAAACTCAGTTTCGCGTCGCCGCCGGTCGCTGCTAACTTTTCCACGAAGGCCTCGTGGGTTTCCTGCGCCCCGGCAGCCACGCCACAGGAGGCCATTCCGATGATGATTTCTGGCCGGTTCATGATTTCGCCTCCTCTCTCGCCAATCGCTTGAAAATTCTCTGGACCTTCTTACGATTTAAACTGCCGTACACCTTCTCGTCGATCATCATCACGGGCGCGAGACTGCAACATCCCAGGCAAGCCACTTTTTCCAACGTGTACTTGCTGTCGTCGGTCGTATCCTTGTCGTCGGATAAATTGAGGGTGTCGTAAATGGCCTGGGTGATATTGACAGCGCCGCGCACGTGGCAGGCGGTGCCGTGACACACGCGCACGATGTGCTCGCCAACCGGCGCCAACCGGAACTGACCGTAAAAGGTCGCGACGCCATAAATCTGGTCAGGCGTAGATTTCGTCTTGTCGGTGACGTAGCGCATGGCTTCCATCGGCAGATACCCATATGCTTCCTGGAGTCCCAGAAGAATCGGGATTGCCGCGTCGGTCTCGACGCCATAACTCGCGATCATCTCGTCAACGACGGAGAGATCCACTTCTCCCTTAGCCGTATGATTGCTCATAACTTTCAAAGCCTCCTTAACGTTGTGGGTCTTTTCAATGTGATGCTGTCATGTGATGCTGTTAAACGTATACCACTCACGCGAAAATATTCTCCCAAAAATGTCGGGTGAATGCCGTAGTAAGGATACCTAAATACCTCCTTTCAGTCAAGTGGCGTTCATCGTATCTGCTGATGACATCCATCATTTGACCCTCATACTGTAAGATGTTACAATTAGGGAAATTGATTGAACGAACCCTTCACCAGTTAACCGTCGCGTTGAGCAACCTTTGTACAATACTCCATAACGCCTTCCTCAAGAGAAAGCATACTACAATCAAAGTAACCGTAGAATTGGGATCCGAGTAAAAGATAAAGAAGGATAATGCTTAACCAGTTCATTATGCGTCCCCGTTGTATAACTCGTTACTTTGCGTCCCTTGGAGAAAGGAACGCGCTGGTAATCTGCATTAAGATTTCCTGAACAGCCCCGCCCTTTGGTGCGGGGTTTTTTTGTTTTAGAGAGTCTTAAATAATTGCTCTAGCCACCGTCCCGGGGGCGTTAATCGGCCCCAGGGCGGGCCTCTGAGTGAGTTTTTTAATAGTCTCTTTACTGACAAAATAGGAGGTAAAACCTATGAACACACCTGATCTCAATCGCGACATACCGGTATTAGATTGGACGTCGCACCTGGCGGAACGAACCAGTCATATGAAGAGTTCCGCCATTAGGGAATTGCTCAAGGTCACGCAGGACCCTGAGGTCATCTCCTTCGCCGGCGGCCTCCCGGCCCCCGATTTTTTCCCTCTGAGGGATATTGAGGAGGCGTGTAAGTTCGTCCTCCGCGAAGAGGGGGCCAAGGCGATGCAATACAGCGCCACCGAGGGCTATCCGCCCCTGAAGGAATATCTGGCCAACACGATGCACAAGTACGGCGTGCCGGCCAAAGCGTATAACGTCCTGCTGACCAATGGATCGCAGCAGGCGCTGGACCTGTTGGGCAAGGTCTTCATCGACCCTGGCGATTACGTCATCACCAGCAGCCCCACCTATCTCGGCGCCATCCAGGCGTGGAACGCCTACCAGGCTCGTTACCATACCGTCAACCTGGACGACGACGGCATGGTCGTGGACGAGATTGAGGGCGCTTATGATAAAATCGTGAAGGAAACCGGTAATCCGCCCAGCTTCCTCTACGTCTTGCCCAACTTCCACAATCCCGGCGGGACGACGCTGCCGCTAGAACGGCGGGAGAAATTGGCTGAAATCGCGACCCGGCTGGATATCCCGGTCGTCGAGGACGACCCCTACGGGCAGTTGCGCTACGAAGGGGAGGACATCCTGCCCATCTGCACCTTGATCCCGGAACGCACGATCTACCTGGGCACCTTCTCCAAGACGCTGACCCCTGGGTTGCGGCTGGGTTGGATCGTCTGCCCAGAGAGCTTGATGTTGCGTTTCGTGCAGGCTAAGCAGGGGTGTGATTTGCACACCGGCACGTTCGCCCAACACATCGCCAGTGACATTTGCCAACGCGGCCTGCTCAAGCCACACATCAAGCAATTGCGCGCCGTCTACAAGGAACGGCGGGATACGATGCTTGACGCCCTGTCCGAATTCTGGCCCGATGAGTGCAGTTGGACCTACCCGGAGGGCGGCCTATTCCTATGGGCTCGCGTGCCAGAATCGATCGACACGACGACCTTTTTCCAGGACGCCCTGAAGGAAAAGGTCGCTTACGTGCCTGGCGTCAACTTCTATCCGAACGCCGACGGCGGGCGTGACGCGATGCGTCTCAATTTCTCCTATTCGCCCCCCGAATTGATTGTCGAGGGCATTCGCCGGCTGGGCGTGGCGCTCAAGAAGGCGTTAGGCTAGCAGCCATTTTCTCTCATCGCCTGCATTCACGAAACGCGAGGCGGGTCGACCCGCCTCGCGTTTCGTGTTGGCTAATCGTACACCGGGGTCTCTCAGGTATGCGTCGCAATGGCGTCGCCGGTCACCAGGTGTGGAATCGGATGAAGCGCTTCAGTTTGACGGCGGTCGATTTCGTGCTATGGCGGATCATACCCAGGGGGACGCTGGCGCTAAGGGCGGTCGAAAGCACAATATCGTCGTCCACCGCGAAGGAATAGAACAGGTGATCGCCACCGTCAATGCTTTGCTCAAAATGGCTTTGCTGTTGTCCGAGAATCTCGGCGACACGCAGAGAGGCGCACCAATTTTCACCGACCAGGCAGGCCAGATCACGGGCGCCGTTGGCCCCGAGCGGCCCTGCATGAGCGATTAACCCGCCGCCGCACGTCAAAATAACGGCGTCGGCGTTGATGTCTTCCGCCAGGCTATTCATCGCTCGCATCATTTTTTGCATATCCCGTTCTGATATGCGGCCTTTAATCCGGCGTAACCGCTCCGCACATTCCTCATCCAGGCCCTCATCCAGGCCCTCATCCAAATCTCTGTCCAAGGCGGTTGATTGTTTGGTCCTGGCAGCCCCGCCTCTGGTGGAAATCGCTCCCCAATCGAGGCCCGCTTTTTCCTCCGGCGATTCGGAAGCGGCTGGCGTCTCGACGGCTGAAGATGGAATTGCGTCTTCTGTCAGCTCCTCGCTTGGCGCTTCTCCCATCGCCTGGCGGATAAGGCCGGGCAACTCGGGAAAGAAAAACGGTTTCGTCAGAATGCCTTGCACGTCTAGATCGGATAGCTCTGGCGGAAGCGCTTTTCCCATAATCGGTATCAACATCATGTTTAAATCTGGATGCTGATCACGAAGGTCGAGGGCGAATGCGGCGCCATCGGGGTCCTCCAGTCCCAGGTCGACAATGACCAGATCAAAAGCGCCGATCTCTAGCGCGTCCAACGCTTCGCGACCGGTGCTTGTCACAACTGTTTGGTATCTCTCTTCCTGTTCCAGGCCTTCCTTGAGAATCGTGGAAAAAGCGACGTCGCTATCCACAATGAGGATATTACATTCTTCTGTCATAAATCGCTCCAATTCACCTCGGTTAACATGGACATTGGGCTGAACGCTTATAAGCGCTCACTTCATTTTACTGGGGTGAAAGCAAAAAGTCAATTCCGGGTCTTCAGGATTTCGCATGGCCCATCATAGACCCTAAAGGTTTTTGCGCTGGTTTTGATGGAAAAAGGTCATTGTTTAAGGCAAAAACGTTGTTTGCGCGACCTTGAGCAAAACCTTTAGGGTCTCGCCATGCGAAATCCCAGAGAACCTAAAGATGTAGTTGGCTACTAAGCCCCCCGCAGGTTGAAAATCTGCGTATGACAGGCGCGATTGGTGCGTGACAGCGAATCGGCGGGAGGGAAGTTGATAAACCGTAGGCCACTGTCGAGGTCATTACGCGGGGGGAGATATGCCGATGATGATGATGATAAAAAAGAGGGTCTCTAGGATTTCGCATGGTCGGGGTGTACCGCGCCCTATATCTGGGCCGAAATCGCGTCTTGCCCACAGATATGGGGCGCGGGTGCCACACTCGCTTTGAGCACCAGGCGAAATCCCAAAGAGCCAAAACTGCCTTAAAACCTTCGCAAGGTTGCGTTTGCAAAACTTTTAAAACACGCTCTTACATCACCTCGGTTTATTGATAAGATACCTTTCTTCTGATGTGGGGCGACCGCAAGCATACCGGTCGCCGGCGGCGTTGGTGCGCAGGGGCGTAACCCGGGATAACCCCCTCGTGCTGATGAGCGCAAGCCTGCCAGCGCAGGATTCCCCGTCCTGCTGCGCCGGGGGACGACCGGCAGGCGCACATCAAGATCCGAGGGGGCAGGGGACGGCTCCTGAGCCGCGCAACAGGGCACAACAGAACACCCTGCCTAACCAACAACCCACCCACGCGGGCTGAGGGTAAGTTTACCTAAAGTTTTCCCTGTGCACCAATGCCGCCTGAGCATATGCTATACGAGGGCATTATCAGGTTCCCCCGATTTGGCGGTGAGAAGAAAGTTAATGCATATCAAAAGAACGGTCTAGAGGCGCCTCTAATAATTATTTAAAAAACTTTTGACCTGATTGAAACAAATACGTGCTACAATCTAAGCGACCGCGCTGTAGGCGTGGATGTAGTCTCAGCATTTCTATTCCTCAATATTGATCTCCTCAAGTGACTTCCTATTCATCTGCTTGATTATTTACAAGACCAAGTGAGAAAGATGTTCTTGCCCGACATTGATCTTTCAAGGCGCAAGATGTCTTGAGTCCCTAACCTGATAGAACCAGAAACCAAGAGGTAACACTTTAGTCTTATGAGCAAGCTCTGAGCCCTCGTCCCGAGGGCGGCTTGGGCCAAGAAACGGGCTTACGTAAGGAAACACCTGGTCGCCTGGAGCGTCCCCGAGACGAAGACTTCGAGCGTTCACTCACAAGACTGAAATGTAACTCCAAAAGAAACATTGACAGCAAATGCTTGCTCGCTGTGCAAGCATCCTATTGGTTAGTGCACTATTGGGAGGTAGGAGATGAAAAAGCGACTGTTATTTATATGTGGCATGACCTTACTGGGGCTGATACCTGACGTTGGTCTCTTTGGGCCAGGACGTTTGAGCTCGATCTGCGTTAGTGGCGGAGCGTGGGGCATACAAAAGCTTTAACGTAGAACCAGCACCGAATGGCAGGCTCAACCGGCCAGCGGTCTCATCACCCAGGTGGTCTACATCAGCCAGACAGTCACCATCCAGGGCGATTACACAACTACTGATTGGACTACGCCCGATCAAACTGGTGGTGGAGCATTCTTCTCCGATAGTCCAACCTTCTTAGTGTGACCGGGATATGGTCTTTCTGCAGCGCTACCCCGAGTTTACTGAATGGTAAACTTATTATACGAGGAGGTAACTATGTTACACAAAAGGCGCTTTATTCTCCGCGGCGTTCAATGCCTGCTGATACTATGGTTCCTTGGCGCCGTTTCGATTTCAATCCAAGTGTATGCTGAGCCTGGCGCCCCCACCGACACCCCTATCCCCGTTGTAACTGAGAACTTCAACGAATGGACGCTCAACGAGGGCCTGCTGTACTGGGCCGACCGCTGCTACGGCGGTGAATTTCGTGGACCGGGTTACCTGCGCCGCAAGCCGGCCAACGGCGGCACGACCCGCACCCTTTCTACCGTGACCAACGATACCTGTTATACCTTCATGAATTTGACCGCCAATGCCGACGGCTTGTACTATTACAGTGTCGATGGGGGTGGTATCTACTTCCGTCCGGTAGACAATCCTTACGATCCTCCAACCCTTGTCCGCACCCTCACGACTGCTAACGCGCCGGTCGGCGCCAGAGAAATGGCGGTGGATGGCGATTACATCTATTGGATGGTCGATACGCTCAGCGGCACGGACACCATCCGCCGCGCGCGCACGGATGGGACCGGCAGTATCCAAACGGTGGTAGCCTCGGCCCCCAACCCCGACGACCTGGCCGTGGTCGACGGCGTCGTCTACTGGCTGGACGATGACGGCTTGTGGAGCACGAACACTTCTTCCTGCACCACATTGCCTTGCGACAAGACCCGACTCGTCACCACCCGTGGTACATACCTGATGTATCACGACCCTGACAGTTTATTCGTTGCTTACCAACTCTACTGGGTTACGCTGGCCGACCCGATTGAAACCATTCCCTCCCACATCTGGCGGCGCTCCTGCGTCTGGCAATTCAATCCCTATCCCAACCCGCCCAGCCTGGTATGCACCAATGCCGATCTCTACACTGCCGCCGATACCGGCTGGACGTTGGGCGATCTGACCACGGATGGCACGCATCTCTTCTGGACGGAGCGCCGGGATCCGCTCGATCCTAACCCTGACGGCAAACTGCGGCGGATGCCTATTGGTGGCGGGACAGCGGATGATATTGCAGTCAACATGCCCAACATCGATGCCCGTGTGTTCAGCGACGCCTGGTACGTCTATTTTGGCCAATACGCCGGCAGCAACATCGGCATCTTCAAATTGCCCTTCAACGCCAGTGCCATCGTGCGCGATCTGGCTGCCCACGAGTTGGAAGTGACCCAGGGCATCCAAAATCTGGCGAATGACGTCCCTTTGATCGCCAGGAAACCCACCTACGTTCGTGGTTACGCCCGCGAGATCAGCGGTCCGGACGCCGTCTCCGTGGAAGCGTGGCTCTACGGCACGCGTGGCGCCAGTGCGCTTCCCGGTTCTCCCCTCCCGGCGCAGAATGGCGTTCACCCCCTGGCGACGGGCAATCTCTACGATCGGGGCGCCCTGGACGAAAGCTGGCTCTTCCAGCTCCCCGAGAGCTGGACCACCGCCGGGACGATCAACTTGCGCCTGGTCATCGACCCGCGTGAGCAATACAGCGACCCCAATCGCGCCAATAATGAGATCAGCGAGAACGTGACCTTCGACGCCAAAGCGCCCGTCTGTACCGTCTTCGTCCCCGTGCGCACCCACTCGCCCAATTACAACTCGCCCACCGACAACCCGAACTTCTGGCAGATGTACGATGTGGCCAAAAAGCTCTGGCCAGCCTACGATTTTTGGTCTTACGAACAGAGCGAGGACATCGCCGAACTTCAGGTGTGCTGGAAGTGGGGATTCATTCCCTACCCATGCTTCGGCCCCTATGAGCTGCCCAGCGATAGTTGGAAGGTGCTCACCTCGCTGAACGTGCGCGACTTCTTCTCCAACGATCCTGACAGTTGTGACAACGCCAACGCCAGGACGCACTACATCGGCATGGTGCATCCCGATACCAACACCTCTACGAGCAGTGGCTGGGTCTTGGGGACGGCCTACAGGAACGACAACGTCGCCTGGGTAAAATTCGAACCGCACAGCTTCGTCCTCTCCGATGCGCCCGCGTTGCCCGATGCCGGCGCGACGCTGGCACACGAGATGGGGCACAATCTGGGCCGCAAGCACGTGGACTGCGGCGACCCTGACAACATTGACAGCGGTTATCCCTATCCCACCGACCAGATCTCCGATGTGGGCCAGGCCAGCTACTACGGCTTCGATGGCCGCACGCAGACCGTGATTGCGCCGGATGACGCTGTGGATTTTATGAGTTACTGCCGACCCTATTGGACCAGCGATTACACCTGGCGCGCGCTCAACAACCGCATCAGCAGTTCCTCGATGGTCGCCGCTGCGCCGGTTATCAACAAGCTGGACGCCGGAGACGCTGTCTTCGTCAGCGGCGCGGTCACACCCACCGCGAACACCGGTGTCTTGAACTACGCCTGGGTCTACCCTACCGGCAGCCTCAGCGCGGGCATCCTGCGCAAGTGGGAAGGGGCGGCGGCGTTCCCCCTCAAGATGAGCGGGCCAACGCCGCAGAGCACTACCGCCCCGAGCTACACTTTGCAGCTCCGCGACGCCCACAACGCGATCCTCGCAACCTATCCGGTGACGTTGAGCGAAACGCTGAACGATCCTGCCGACCCGCCGGTCAACAACTTCAGCCTCACTTTTGTCGATCCGGGCAACGTGGCCCATGTGGAACTGCTGGCCGACAGCACGGTGATCGACAGCCGCGCGCCCGGCAATCAGGTCCCCACCGTCACCCTGAGCGAACCGCACGGCGGCGAAACCTTCACGGACACACTCGACCTCATCTGGCAGGGCGCCGACGCCGACGAGGACGATACGCTGCTCTACAACGTCCAGTACAGCCCCGACGATGGCGTCACCTGGCGCGCCGTCGTCAACGACTTCCCGGCACCCGATAGTGAGGAGGTCGTCACCCTGACGTTGAACACGCGCGGCCTGCCCGGCAGCGGTGTCAATCAGGGGCGCTTGCGGGTGGCTGCCAGCGACGGCTACAACACCGGCATGGCGACATCCAACGGGTTCACTATCCCCGACCACGCGCCGGAAGCCTACATCATCCCGCCTCCAAGTGCCCCGGCGGGCGCGCTTGTCCTGTTGCGTGGCGGCGCGATGGATGCGGAAGATGGCGCTTTGACCGGCGGCGCGCTTGCCTGGACAGTGGGAGGTCAGGCGCAGGGAACGGGGCGAGAGGTAGTAGCCGGTGGCCTGGGACCGGGAGCGCACACGGCAACGCTGACGGCGCAGGACTCCGGCGGCAACATGAACGTTGCCCAGGCGACCTTCTTCGTGCAGTTCTTGCGCATCCCGCAGGACAGCGCGCCGCAGCTCGATGGTTTCTGCGATGATGCGGCCTATCTCGATGCGCCGCAACTCCAACTCGCGCCGTACGAAAGCGGCGGGCAAGCCACCGTGCGTCTACTGCGCACTGGCGATCACCTGTGGGCCTGCTTCAGTGGCTTAAAGGCCGGCGCAGCCACACCGGGCGCGTTTGCCGGGCTGCGCTTCGACGTAGATTACAGTCGGGACAACCTGGCGCAACCGACAGACTACGCCTTCTTCGTGGGCGAGGATGGCGGCTACTTCACCTACACGGGAAACGGCAGCGGCGGTTTCGCCGATGCCGGGCCGGGCGGCCTAAAGGCGTTCGTCAGCGCGTATACCTACACCTGGAGCGCGGAACTGCGGGTTGAGGCAAGCGTGCTCGGCGGGTGGGATCACGTCGCTGGCATGAATGTGGGCCACTACTGGGTGGCCTCCCAGGGTAACGATTACGTGTGGCCCTACGCCAGCGGGTGGAACCACCCCGACACGTGGGCTACCACGATGCTCGGCCAGGGGCCAACCGTCTTCCTCCCCCTGGTTTTGAGGCAATAGTGCAAAACGTAGCGCGGGCGTTTCGCTCGCGCTACGTTAGAACCACTTCCGCCGCACCGAATACGGCTGGCACTCCTGTCCTGGCCGAAAAGCACGTCCGTTCTAAAGTCAGCCTCAATGAATTGAGAATCACGCATTTCCAACGGTGTGGGGGGGCGGGGAGTGGATGGGGAGAGCTGGTCGGTCAGGGCAGTATTCCCCTGCTGTGGTATGTGTCAATGCCTTGACACATACCATCCCTGAATGACAATAACCCAGGAACGGAATCATCCGCGTCCTGGGTCTTTTTCCTTTCCTCTCCTCTATTCATCCCCCACGCTCCCCGCGACCCACAAGGGAACAGGCAGATTGCTGTCTGCAAAGGCACAGGTTATGGGACATTGAGCACGCTTGTCAAGAGTCAGTTGGTTGATATGATTGACCGGTGCTTTCCCCCTCGTGCAAGGACAGAGGAGAAATGCGATGGAACCCTCCATTGACTGCCAGAGAGAGCGCGTTGTTTTGCATTACTTTGCCAATAAAGTGGACATGGGCGGTATCTGGGCAAGTAGCGGCGAAACATTGCAATACCATTGCAACGTCAGAGCGCGATTTTTGTGTTATAATGGGCGGGATAGGTGCGTTGCAGCGGGGGCGCTGAGAATCTGCCAAGGCAAGGTGAAGCAGCAGCACCCAACGCGCCCCTGCGCGTCATTATTGGTCAATTTTTGTGTCTTTGCTTTCTTCACTATAACTCATGCCAATCACCATCGGACAAACTCTCGAAAACCGCTACCGCATCGAAGCGCTGCTCGGACAGGGTGGGATGGGCGCGGTCTATCGCGCCGCTGACCTGCGTTTCGGCGCGCCGGTCGCCATCAAGGTCA
>DAOTUC010000180.1:0-13638 GCA_034437315.1 Anaerolineae bacterium | reverse complement strand
ATCCCTCAGCAACCGATTGGTTTTAAGAGAAGGTGCAGTAGGTGCATCACCATCTATAACGCTTTTGAAAAACTGCTCGTTCAAGCCCCCTAATTCTAATCTATAAACATCACCACTCTTTATATACTGACTCCACAAAGGTTGGGATTGCTTCTGGACTCTACACAAAGCAAGAAGAAAAAGAACCATTGTTGTCAAGCGTTGCTGCCCATCAACTACCTCGTACACAGTAAATAAAGATAAATTTTCTTTGTCTTCCTTCTTCTCAGAAGTTTTTTGAAGGGTAATGGTACCCCAATAATGCTGCACCTTCGTGTCCAGGCTATCCATAACATCGTTCCAAAAATCTTCCCGATGTTCCCACTCCCAAGCATAGCTCCTCTGATAGTCTGGGATTTTAAAAGCTTTTTCTGAAAACAAACCTTTTACAGTGGCGATATGAGGTGCATCACCCACCGTCATAGTACCCCCCTTCGACGAGCAAGCTAATAAGCGTAATTTAAGTTTTAATAAACGCTTGAGCGACCTTTGGTTGACCCGTGCTCAATGGCGACCAGATCGGGAGACCAGCCACAACACGCCCATACTAATACCACAAAGCGCCTCATCCTGCCAGTGACGCACTTCGTGAGCTAAAACGGACAAAGGTCACGTCTTCGTCATCTCGGAAAAAAGACACACCTTCCCCGGACAAAAACGACGCAAACCAGGAGGCGACGCCCCAAAACCGACGTTCCATCACGTCCGACATTCTGGGACGTCGCTTCCTAAAACTCAACTCAGTCCAATACAGCTCAAAGCTAGCAGAAACCAGGTTTTTTGGAAAAACCTGGTTTCTTTACCGTATAGCGCCTAACTCACCCCGCGCTCCACACCTTGAGATAGCCGGGAATGTCCACCGCCTCGCGCGGCCCGACCTGGATCTCCCAATCGGGCAACTCTTCCTCCAGCTCGCCCAGCAACACCGAGACGTGACCGGGGATGATGAGCTTACGGTGCTCGACCTTGTCGGTCATCTCGTTCACCTTGACCGACTTGGCGATCCGCTCGGCGTCGAACTTGCCCGCGGCCCAGGCGGTGAGCACGCTCATGCCCTCGGCGTCGGCCACCAACAGCCAGCCGGGGCTGCCGCTGCCGTCCACCTCGTTCGCCACCGAGAAGTAGGTGATGGAGAAGTTGGTGGTCACCATGACCGGCGAATCCGCCTGGGGATCGTTGATCTCGTAGACGCCGGGTTGGACCTGGATCGGTTGCTGCGGGTCGGTGTAGATATTGGTTCGCAACGCCAGCAGCGGGTAGATCGTCGCCGGGCTGAAGCGATCCAGCACCACGAAACCGCCATACTTGGCGATGGCCTGGGTCGCCGCGATCGGGACCATCTCCTCGTCGTCCACACACTCGCCGGGGAACATGATGAGCGGGTAACCCAGCGGACGGTAGGTCTCCTTGAGCGCCATACGACGGATCAGCGTCGCGGTCGAGAGCAGCGACTTGAGATCGCGCACGTCGGGATCCAGCACGATGTCCTCGACGCCGGCCTCCTTGATCTTCTGCGTCAGGTCGGCCAGCTCGCTCAACGTGTTGGCCCGGATCACCATCGGCGCTTCGTGCTCCTGCGCCAGTTTGGCGAAGGCTTCCCAAGTCTCGGCCGTGGCGCCGGCGATCAGGGGTTGCACCCCTTCGGCCGCCGCTAACCCCTTGGCCATCACGTCGGCGTCGGCGGCGATGAGGATCAGGGGCAACTGGGCCACGTCCAGCACCGCCTCGACAGCGGCGGCAAAAGCATCAGCATCCCCGGTCGATTGGACCGTGATCCCATCGACAGTCAGTTCCATCCCGACGTAATCGACCACGTAATCCGCCACGGCCTGGACCGTCGCCTTGATCTCATCCAGCGGCTGGTCGTCGTACACGCGGATGAAGAGGCCGGTCGGATTGTAGAACGTCTTCTCGTGCCGGAAGAGCACGATCTCGTTCCCCGACTTGACCTCGCGACCATCGGCCGAGACGGTCACCAACCGCACCGGCGGCGCCGCCGACTCGGCCAACTGTTCCCGCGCCTCGTCCGAGACGTGAGGGCACTTGTCGAGATCGGCCTGCTTGGCCGCCAACTTCATCGCAAACGCCAGACACGTGGGATAATCACAATCCTTGCAGTTCGTCTGCGGTAGTAGTTTGTAAATTTGAATGCCTGAAAGCGCCATGCCTATTTCTCCTCCCTCAACGCCTCAATCAACTTGTGTACACGTCGCACCGACTCCGGATGGCGCAGGATGACGATGTCGGCCGCCGATTCGACCAGACCGGAAGCGGTCACCGTCTCCCAGTTAATGGCCCGTTCCTTCCACTCGCCCCAGGCTTCGGGCACGTCGTCGCCGACCTTGCTCTCCTTCTGGCGCCACGCCTCCTCGCCCACGGTGACGAGCATCGGCAACTGGGTCATACTATCACCCTGGAGGGCCGAAAGTCGCAGCCGCTCCATCACCGAGTAACCGTACTCCATCCCGTACCCAACGGCCGCGCAGGTCGGATCCATCAGGATTCGATCGAGCGGCAGGCCCATATCGGAGATCAGGATGTTGAGCTGCTTGGCCAGGTTGACGTCCATCGCCGTGCGGGCGATGACGAGTTGATCGTGGGCCAACGCCGCGGCCACGATGGTGCGATAGTTCTTCTCCTCGCACATCCCCAGGGCGATCCGCTCGCCCGAGGCCGCTTCAGCCACCGGCACCAGCAGTTCATTGTCCGGGTCCACCTGGCCCGGCCCCAGCACGATCAGGGGCAACCCGGTCGCGTCGAGCACTTTGCGCGTCGCCTCACAGGCGTGTTCTGGCGTGTTCGGCTCGCCGTTCTCGTCGGTCAGGCTGAGCCGGAGCACGATCAGATCGGCCCCGGCCTCCTCGGCCGCCTTGGCCCACTCGCCCGGATCGTGCGCCACGTCGCCCCAGACCTCCATCAGGAGCGGGGACCAGTCGGTGGGCTTGCGGTCCTGAATCTCGATAGCGAGCACCGGCCTGTGACCCTCTTCACCTTCGAACCCGAGGAAGGGCATCGCCGTCTGCCCGCCGACGGTGACCGTCTTGGTGCGCGTGCCACCATCCTCGGCTGTCGCCCCCAACGTCACTTCGCGGACCTCGCCCATCCACTTCTCTTTAGCAAGTTCGAGCGCCGTCTCCTGATCCTCCGACCAGGCGGGGACGACAGGGCGCGCTCGTGTTGGTTCCGCGACCTCGGGTTCGGGCGCCGCCCCCGGAGGTGCGGCTGTCACCCTTGGCGCGAGCGCTTCCGGCATCTCCGGCGCGACGCCGCCCAACTCACGCAGCGCGGCCGTCAATGCGTTACGGATGCTGCCCAGAACGATCTCGGCGCTCGCTTGCGCAATCGCCTGGGTGTCGGCGTCCGGCGGCAACTTCGCTGCTGTCGCCGGCGCTGCGACGGGCGTAGGCTCTGGCGCCGGTTTCGCAACAGGCTCGGCCTTTTCGGCAACCGGTTGCTTCTTCTCCAACTTGGGCGCTTCCTTCTCCTTCTCCACAACCGCCGGCTTCTCAGGCGCGGCTTCTACCTCACCCGATTCCGCCCGCATGACGCCCATCTCCAAGACCGGATGATCCTTTTCCTTAAGCCACTCGACCAGTTCATCCACCGACGTCGCGTCCCGCTCGTCGGCGATGCGGTCCACCAAATCGGGCACGCCCTCGCGTTCGGCGACCATCTTGAACTCCTCGGTCATGCTGTCCTTGAGGAAGCTGGACATCCAGACGACGCGCTTGAAACCGCCGTCGGCCGAGATGAACTTGGGGCTGGTCAAGTAGAACTTCCCGACCCCCATCACGCCCGGCGTTTGCAACCCACCGCCGGCCATACCGGCCAACGTCGAGAAGGTCATGCCGGCCGGCGTCATGCTCGGATCCTCACGGCTGACGACCATCACGCCCTCGACCTCGGGGATGTACATCACGATGCACTCGAAACAGCCACAGGCCGTCATCGGGTTCTCCATGATGGAGTACATCGCGACCTCTTCGACCGTCCCCTGGGAGTTCTTGACGGCGGCCTTGTTGGTGCCGGTCCAATACCCTTTGACCGGGTCGATGAGATTCCCCTTGGAGATCGGCTGGTTGGGACCGGTGGGGTTGATCTGATAGGACGCCTTGCAGTCCAGCCAGTTATAGGCGCCGCATAACCCCAGCCGCTCCGGGCTGACGATGCACACGTGGGTCGGCGCGAAGGACTGGCAGAGCGTGCAATCGTAGAACGTCTCGACCGCCTCATCGGTGAGATCGGCCAGGCGTTGGTTGCGGAACTCGTAGGCCTCCCGCGCTTTGGCCAGCCACTCAGCGTGCAATTCCGGATCGGTGATGATCTTGACCTGCACCTTGTCCACAATCGCGCCAAAATCAGCGTGATAGCGGGCGTGCATCAGTTTGCCAAAGTGACTCAGATCGAAGCCCTTCTCGGCCGCCGACTTTGAGATACGGATCCAGGTGATGTCCCGCTGGCCAATGTGCTGAATGCCCGAGGCGGCGTTGACGAAGTAGTGCAACTGTCGCTCCAGCACCGGCTCGAAGTCCTCCTGCATCTTTCGACCGGCGACCTCGATCACAAATCCCAGGTCCATCGAACCGCCGACCTCAAGGTCCTCGAAGTCCGGCCCGATGATCTCCACCTTGCCATCCTCAACCTCGTCCATCGGCGTCATCCGCAGGTACTCGAAGGCGCGGCTGTATTTGCCGCCGAACTCGGCCCGCATGTCGGCCCGCCGCACGACCTCGCCCTCGAAAGCGGAACCGTAGGGCACCGGCACCGGCACCTCGGTGATCTTGATCTTGACGCCGCGCACCTCAATCGCCCGCTGGACGAACTTGGCCGCCTTCTCGGCGTCGGTCTCGGCGTCGATCTCGTTCCACGGCATTGAGATGACGTGCTCGTAACGGGTCACGCCGGTGGGCAAAATCTCCGGGATCACCGTATCGGCGATGGTCGGGAAGCCGTAAGAGATCGCGCCCGCCGCCGCGGCGTATTTCAGATCATCGACCTCGCCCAACGCCAACACGAAGGCGAAGACGCGGAACTTGTTGTAGATTATGATGTCGCGCCACTGACCAGCCTTCAGACCGCCAAAGGTCAGCGCGGAACGGGTGGCGAAGCCCATCGGATAAATGGCCGAGATGGTATCCTTGCCGAAGGGCACGATGTACGTGTCGTAGCCCATCTCCACCCCTTCCTCCTGCAACTGGTCGATCACCGAGCGGCCGTTGACGTTGCCGCAGAGGAAGATCAGGATGTTGCGCTTCTGCAACTCGCGCACGATGTTGACGGCGGCCTCATTGGAACGGGCCTTGCCGACGAGGGCGGCAAAACCGGGCATTCGGCCGTCCACCAACTGGATGCCCCACGAGCGCAACTGCACGTCGTCGATGGGCCCGTTGAGGTGACCGTCCCCCTGGAAATCGGGGTATTCGGTGCTGCCGGTCAGTTCCAACCCCGGGTAAGGCGTTGGTTCCTGACCGTAGATGAAGCGAACGCCCTCAATAGCCTCGGCGGCCAACAGGGTCGCCATGCCGCTATCCAGCGTCTCGCCCAAGTATGGCACCCACAGTTCCTCGTCGGGCAGCGGGTGCAGCAGATTCTTGGCGTGGGCCAATGATGGTTCCAGATCTCCCAGGGTCTCGACCTTGTGATTCAACATGCCGTAGGTGACTGGCAAAAAGTAAGCGGTGTTGGGGAAAGCCACGGGCGTGTCGGCACCCTTCTCGGCGATGGCTTTTTTGAGCAGCGCATCCGCCTCGGCCACCAGCCCGTTAGCCCCCCGAATTGCTCTTGTAGCTATGTATTTTGACATTTAGTAAATTCCTTTTTCGCGTGTCGCTAGCGGCTTCCGTAAGCGGCCTCAAGTCGCTCTTCCAGCGGAAGCTCGAGCAATTCGGGCATACGCCGGTCGCCGCTCTGACCCCACTTGCTGGGATTGTATTCATCCAGTCCGAGCGCCTCTCGCTTGGCGTCGATGTGGGCGATGGAGCGGCGCACGATTTCCTCGGCTTCCTCGACAAACTCGAGTCGGCCGCCGATCTTTTCTTCCCAACCGTCGCTCATCAAGCGGAGCACCTCTTCGCTGCCCGAGACCGGGCCGTCGCTCCCACCCAGGATCACGTAAGCGCCAGAGGCGACGCAATAGGTGGCGATGGAAAGCGCCTTCTCGCTCATCCACTCCGGCGCCATACCCACGGCGGGGATGTCGGCGATGTCCTCACCCAACCCGCCCTCGGTCGCCATCTGCGAGAGCACGGTCAGGATGCGGGAATTGTCCACGCAAGAGCCCATGTGTAAGACCGGCGGCATACCGACCGTCTCACACACCTCGCGCAATCCCGGCCCGGCGACCTCCAGGGCCGCCTCCGGCGTCATCAGCCCTTGCTTGGCGCTGGCGATAGCGCCGCATCCGGTCTCCACCACCAGAATGTCGTTCTTGAGGAACTCCTCGACGACGTGACGGTGAAGATCGTCGTGACAGACGCGGGCGTTGTTGCAACCGATGTTGGCGACCACGCCCCGGATACGTCCGGACATAATGGCGTCGTTGAGCGGACGTAACGATCCGCGGTAGAATCCACCCAGCGCGTAGTCGATGTATTCGTGGGAAAAACCCGGCACCAAGGGGCTGTGTGTATTGGGGATCATCGTGTCGCCCCGATTGGGGAAGCGATCGATCGCCCGCCGGACGATCTGCTTGGCGATCTCCAGCGCCCGGCTCTCCTCGAACTCGATGTGCGTGGCGCCGGTGATCTTCGCCTTGGGCGAGGTGGTGATGACCTCGGTGTGGAAGCGCTCGGCCACGGGCACCAGTCCCTGGAAAATGCACTGGATATCGACCACGATGGCCTCGACCGCGCCGGTGAGGACAGCCAATTCCTGCTGCAAGAAATTCCCCGCCAGGGGCACGCCCTGTCGCATCAGGGTCTCGTTGGCCGTGCAGCAAATACCGGCCAATTGAATCCCCTCGGCCCCTTTGCTCTTGGCATACGCGATAATTTCCGGGTCCTGCGCCGCCGCGACGATCATCTCGGAAAGCGTCGGCTCGTGACCGTGGACGACAATGTTGACCATATTCTCACCGAGCACACCTAGATTAGAATCGGAGCGCACCGGGGCCGGCGTACCGAAGATGATGTCGGAAAGGTCGGTCGCCAGCATTGAACCGCCCCACCCGTCGCCCAGGGCGCAACGCATGGTATGATCGAGAATGTGCTCGGCGTCCTGATCGTTGCCGACGTGGGTGCGGTGGAGCAATTCGACAACCTCCCGATCGACGTTCCTCGGGGCGATGTCCTGCTCGTGCCAGATTTGCTGGCGCTTCATCGGCGCTCGCTTCAGGTACAAGAGTTCGCCGTCGATCCGGCCGAATTCCTTCAGGGCGGCCAAAGCCACGTCCCGCGCGATCTCATCGACCGGACGCATGCCCTCTTCGTCCTCGACCTCAACGCCGAGATAACCGGCTACCTCCAACAATTTGAAGGCGTCTCGCACGCCATAATCGGGCGCGTGCCCCTCGGCCGCCTCCAGCAGCGTGTAGGCCAGCCCTCGACCGTGGTCGGAGTGGGCCGAAGCCCCGGCCGCCACACCCCGCGCGAAATTGCGGGCCGCAATCGTCTCCAACGTCGCCCCGCAGACGCCCCGGGTCGCCTTACCCACCAGGCGGCAAGGGCCCATCGAACAATTCTTACAACACAAACCAGCGCTGCCAATGTTACAGGCCTGCATTGCATCCGCCCGCGCGAAAGCGGTTTCCACCTCAATTGCACAAGCCCGCTCAATCAGAGTCACCGAAGCCGGATCTCGACTGGTCTCCTCTGGCGTGCGACCTTTTTTCTTTGCCATACTATACCTCCTAGTATCGTCGGAACTCGCCCGACATCTCGAGATCAGCTCGATTCGTCTGGGTCAGACGGGCGCCCAGGACCTCCCATTGAGGATCCCGGCGGAGGTCGTTAGGTTGCACAACGATAGGCACGCCGCCCTCTCCAACAGGATAGCCAGCGTCCGCCAGGGCCTTTTCAATCGTTGTCTGATCTGTTTTATCCGTATCATAATTGACCAAGACCTGTTTCCAGGCCGAGCTGACGTATACGTCGCCTATCCCCTCCAGGTTAGCCAACACACCCCGCACGTCCAGCACGTGATGATCCGCCCAGAGGTTCGGTACGTCAAGCACCATCTTTTCCATATGCATACCTCCTAATTGGTATCTTGGTATACCGGTAATTGGTACGTCTGACTGATCTACCAGCCTAGCAATTACCGGTATACCGATTTACCGGCCTAGCATTACGACAGGCCGACGATCTTGCCCGTCTTCAGGTCGATATCAATATCCATATACGCCGGGTAAGTCGCCAGACCGGGCATCGTGCTCATCGACCCAATCAACGGGTAGATGAAGCCCGCGCCGACGCTGGCCCGCACCTCGCGCACCGGCAGCGTGAAGCCGCTGGGCGCGCCCTTGACCAAGGGGTCGTGGCTGATGCTTAAGTGGGTCTTCGCCATACAAATCGGCAGCTTGCCGAAACCGGCTTTCTCGTAATTGGCGATCTGCTGTTCGGCCAGTTCCGAGTATTCCACGTCCTTGGCGCTGTAGATCTCCTTGGCGATGTGCTCAATCTTCTGCTTGATCGTCCAGTCCAGGGGATAGAGGAACTCGAAATCGCTGGGCTGCTCGCAAGCCTCGACCACCGCCTCGGCCAATTTCGCCGCGCCATCGCCGCCATTGGTCCAGTGCGTGGTGGGCGCCGAATCGTAGGCGCCCTGCGCTATGGCGTATTCGCGGATCATCTCGATCTCTGCGTCAGTGTCATCGGTGAACTGGTTCACGGCGACGACGACGGGGATGCCAAAGTCCAGGGCGTTCTTGATGTGAGCGCCCAGGTTGGGCAAACCAGCCTCTAACAACTCGAGATTTTCCTCCGTGTACGCCTTGTCCAGTGGAGCGCCGGGGCTGACCTTGGGGCCGCCGCCGTGCATCTTCAGCGCCCTCACGGTCGCAACCAGGACCACCGCGTTGGGGATCAAACCGGAGTAACGGCACTTGATGTCGAAGAATTTCTCCATTCCGATGTCGGCGCCGAAACCGCTCTCGGTGACCACGTAATCGGCGAGCTTGAGCGCGATCTGGTCGGCGATGATGGAGGAGTTGCCGTGGGCGATATTGGCGAACGGGCCGCAATGGACGAAGGCCGGCTGGCCTTCTAACGTCTGCATCAGGTTAGGCATCAGCGCATCCTTGAGCAAGACGGTCACAGCGCCGGCGATCTTCAAATCCTCCAGGTTGACCGGGTTACCCTGCTTATCCAGGCCGATCACGACCTTGCCAACCCGCTCGCGCAGGTCCTCCAGGCTGGTCGCCAGCGCCAGGATCGCCATAAACTCGCTGGCGACGGTGATGTCGTAACCGGTCTTGCGGGGGAAGTACTCGCTGCGTTCGGCGTCGTTGATCCCCACGTCGATCTCGCGCAGACTGCGGTCACACACGTCCACGACACGGTTCCAGGTAATGGTGTCGGGGTCGATGTCCAGCCGACGATCAACGCCGCGCCGTTTCAACGCCGCGTCGCTCTGGCGGCTCTCGTGATACATGCGCGTATCCAGCGCCGCCGCGACCAGGTTGTGGGCGACGGTGATGGCGTGAATGTCGCCGGTCAGGTGCAGGTTGAAATCCTCCATAGGGACAACCTGGCTGTACCCACCGCCGGCCGCGCCGCCCTTGATGTTAAAGGTCGGCCCCATGCTGGGCTGGCGGATGCAGCACATCACGTTCTTACCCAACGCAGAACCGAGGGCCTGCGTCAATCCAACCATCGTCGTCGACTTACCCTCACCCAAAGGCGTCGGCGTGATCGCTGTCACGTCGATGTACTTGCCCTGGGGACGATCCTTGAATTTCTCCAAGACGTCCAGGTGAATCTTGGCCTTCCACTTGCCATATAGATCGACGTCCTCTTCGGCCAAACCTAGATGCTCCATAATCTCTCGAATGGGAAGCAGCTCCGCTGCCTGGGCAATCTCAATGTCGCTAGGAACTGGCTTAACTCGCTTAACTGGCATTATTACCTCCTTTAATATTATCGAACTGCTAATCTCAACGACCAATACTCAAATGCTAAAGGTGAGGGCCGACTTGGTCGCTCATCTTCTCCGTCTACCCCACCCTAACACACGAAGCAAATTCGTCATCCGTCATTCGTCAATTTCTCAAGGGAAGCAACGCGGCTCCTTCAGATTCGTAAGGGAAGCAACGCGGCTCCTTCAGCAGACGCTTGAGACAGGGATGACGAAACCCCGACATCCACCGTATGGCGGATAAACTCACCGGCTGCATGGATCAACGGGACGTCCAGGCTAGGATCCACCGACATCGTCGCCAGGCAAGGGTAATGATGATGGAGCAACCCGGCCTGGATGACCGCTTTGGCGGTAGGAACGCCGACCAACTGACGAGCGACCGCCCGCCCACATCCACAGGGTGTATCCCGCACCACCTCCACCGCTTCAATCTGACCCCTATTGCTCTTTCTATCCGCCGGATGTTTTGCATCCGCCGGATGCTGCGCACGATCGGTATCCACCTGCACCCGAAACACCGGGCGGCCAAAATGGCGTGCGAATCGACTGATCCACACATTCTCATAAGAGACTTCTTCCTGGCGTAAACCGTAGCTCCATTCCGTCAGCGAGCAGAAAGGCTTTGGGAACACCGCTTCCGCCCCCAGGTCGTTCAACCAACGCGCAAGCTGGCGCGCCAACCCCTCCGGCAACCAGGCCACGTTATCCACCGGCGCAATCACAGCCTTGGCGCCCGTTCGCTCCACGATGCTGGGTAAAAGCTGGGCGACACTGGCGCTCTCACCGAGAGAAAGAATCAAGTCCGAAGCTGGAAAGCTCGTGGGAAGAAAAGGCAACGGGTCATCCACGACCACAGGGAGGTTAGCAGGCGCCCGCCAATTCCCCACCTGCCATACATCCGGCGCGAAATTCCTGACATTTTCCAAAATGCGCTGGCCGTAACGCCCCTGAAACAACACAAAAAGCCGCAATGTCTCGACACTACGGCTTTCCTGTTCCAGCGGCCCGCGGATGGCTTCCAGCAAATCCTCGACGCGGCGACCATGCTTCATACGCTGGTAGTACGTATGGATCTGATTATCCTCCAAGGACAGGCCAACGATCTTCACCCTGGGACAAACATCCAACACCTGGGCCACCAACCGCCCCTGTTCCCCACCCGTCGCCTCAATAACGACGACATCGGGAGAAAGCGCTTGCACACGGGCGAACGTATCTGAAGCGACCCCCGCGATGCCGACGACCTTGATCCCCGGTTGCCCGGACAAGAGGCTTTGAACCCCTTCGGCAAAGAGTGGTTGGTTAGAGAGAATGTAGACGCTAACAAGATGCATAATTGACTACCAGTCAGTAAAGTGTGTCAATTATACTAGCACTGCCCCAATTCGTCCATAGTCCATTATGACTATTCAAAACCTCAAAATAGTCATAGTGGACTATAAGTTGGCAAATTGCTGGGTAGATCGATACCTGAACCACATTAAGGAAAATTAACCAACCCAAGGCTAACAGCATACGCCGCCGCCTCGGTCCGATTCTTGGCTTTCAATTTGGCGAGAATATTGTGCAAATGGTTCTTGACTGTATTGTCACTGATCCCCAATTCCTCGGCAATCTCTTGATTGGAATATCCATGAGTAACGAAAGCCAGAACCTCACACTCCCGGGGCGAAAGGGTATCCATCGCCTCAGGATGCATGGTGGGCCGGCTATGCTGCGCCAACTGGCGCAATAACTTACCCGTCATCGACCGCGCGATGGGCGACTCGCCAGACATCACCCCCCGGAGTTGTCGAAAGAGCACCTCCGGCTTGAGGTTTTTGAGCAAATATCCATCCGCCCCATGTCGCGCAGCGATCACCAGGTCTTCCTCATTTTCCGAGACGGTCAAGATCACGACTTGCACGTCGGGCAATTGGGCCTTGATGCGACGGGTGGCCTCCAATCCGTCGCATACCGGCATACGGATGTCCATTAAAACCAAGTCCGGTTGCAGGAGACGCGCTTGCTCGACCGCTTCCAGCCCGTTGGCAGCCTCGCCCACGACCTCGAAATCGGGCTGGGCGTCTAGCAAACGAACCAGGCCCTTGCGAAAGAGCAAATGATCGTCAACCAATAAAATCCGTAATGGCTCCATATTCGATTACCATTATACACACAACCGCTCAATGAGACAATTTGCAAACCCGCGCCCAGCGCCTACCCGATCAACCATTTACGTCAAGCGGTGAATGGGGACGGCGAGTTAGGCACAATACCCATGAAGGAAATATATTCCTGGGTAGAAGCCCAACCCTTGTTGAGCAGTTTTAGCACAGAAACGGCCAACGGGGGTTAGCCTACTACCCATAAGATAAGTGAGTCGACACTCATTCACGGGTATTGGATTTAGGCAGGCGTCTCGCGAGTATTTCGGCGACCATCTCGGCGAGTGTCTCGGCGACGAAGGCTTCCAAAGATTGCGAAACGTGCGCCGGTGGAGCGAGATTCATTTTATCCCTCAGTTCCTGGGCCTTCTCTCGAATCGCCCGTTCGCTGGACGAATGGGCCTGAACCACGTCGAGCAACGACGCGGCCCATTCTATCTCTCCCTGATCGGCAAAGAAAACGGCCAGATTGACCAGGACATTCAACAACACCGGCAACGCATGGATGTCGGCGGCGATTCTCAAGGCCTCGGCGTAGCAGGAGCGGGCGCGAGGATAGTCGCCCAATGCGCACGCGATCTCGCCCAGGTTATTCAAACTGATGATGATAGCCCGCCGGTCGCGCGTTTTGCGCCCGATGGAAAGCGCGGCGCGATAGAAAGACCGGGCGTCCTGGTACGCCTCCATGGTAAATGCGATCTCGCCCAGGTTGCTGAGGGCGACCGCTTGCCCATTCAAGTCACCGATCTCGCGGCAAATCTCCAGGCTCTCTTGATAATATGGGCGGGCCTCCTCGTACTTCTCCAATAAGTGGAGCACCGTACCCAGGTTATTCAACGCCACTGCCAGGGTAAACCCGCCTTCCAGGTCTCGGCTCAAGGCCACACACTCTTCGAAAACGGCCTGGGCCTCGGCGTAATCCCCTTGGTGGCAGATCACGTCTCCCAGGCCGCTCAGTAGAGACAGTCTCACCCGAAGATGATGGCCCGGCCGGCTCAAGGCCAGACCCTCTTCGTAAAAAGCTTTCGCCCGCTCGATGTCGCCGCGACGAGCATTGGTCAACCCCAACCAATACAGGGAGCGGGCCTCTCCCCAGACGTCGCCGATCTGCCGGGATAACGCGAGGCACCGCTGGGCAATCTGTTCCGCCCGCGCATATCGCCCTTGCTTGCGCAACACGTCTGTGAGATAAATCAGACAAAAAATCTCATCCTCTGTACTTTCCAGGCGTTGGAAAGTCGACAGGCTGTCTTCCAGCGCCGCCTGCGCTGGCCGATAACGCCCCAATCGCAGATCAAAGATGCCTCGACGGGCGATTAGCCGGGCAAACGTCGTTCCCCGTTCAACCTCAACCGGCCAAACGTCAATCGCCTGGGCC
>DAOTUC010000179.1:0-38233 GCA_034437315.1 Anaerolineae bacterium | reverse complement strand
CCTTGTGTCTAGATGACGCCGTGTAAGGCATAGGAGAGTAGTACCTCAGTCTTACGAATCAATGCACGTTGTGCTTCCCAGCAATATCAACGCGCCTGGTCTGGTGTGCGGGTTTTTCTCTTTGGCATTATAATAGCGAACGACGTCACTCCTCGTGCATATTTTTAGCTTTCAAGATGGTTTTCAAAGATGACCGCAGCGGTAGTTAACCTCAACTAGAAAACTCCAGTTTATATTATCTCAAAAACAGCCAAATCTTAAAGAACCGTATGTGAGAGGCGGAGGTGCTGCGTCTAATCCTCACCGCATTGTAAGGCTCATAACAGCCTTCTGGACATGCAGACGGTTCTCTGCTTCGTCGAACACCACTGACTGTTTACCGTCGATCACCTCATCGGTGACTTCCCAGCCTCGGTCAGCGGGCAGGCAGTGCATGTAGATAGCGCCAGGGTCGGCCTGAGCCATATACGCCGGTGTGGCTTTCCAGCTCTTGTAGCTATCGAAAATCTCTTGAGCCAAATCTACATTGTCCTCACCGATTGGCGGCTTGAAGAGTTGAACTGGAGCCCAGGCTTTGGGATAGAGCACGTTGGCGCCTTCGGCGGCGTCCATAAATTCATCAGTGACCTCGAAAGATGCCCCATTCATCTCTGCGTAGCGCTGACAGGCTTCGATAACCTCAGGATCAAGCGCCATCTCCTTCGGGCGAGCTAGAACGGTGTCACAGCCCATCATACTGGCGGCGATAATTGCGCTTTGGGGCACGGCCCGTGGTTTGTGGATGCTGGGGGAGTAGGCCCACGACATGACAAATCTCACGCCCTTGAAGCCGCCGAATTTCTCCTTAACCGTCAGCACATCCGCCAATGCCTGGAATGGGTGGTACTTATCATCCTCCATATTCAGCACAGGAATGTCAGCCCAGTAAGCGAAGTTCCTAATTAACTCATTGGCTCCTCCGTATTCCCAGTCCACGGGGTCGCCATAGCAGCGTATCGCGATACCATCGCCCATTCGAGAAAGCACGCGAGCCACATCGGATACGCGCTCGGTGGAATAGGCGACCTCCTTGCCTGGCAATGCCGGGGTGTAGATCTTTCCTGGCTCCAAGTAGTGCGCGTGACCACCCAGTTGCGTCATTCCACCCTCGAATGAATTACGCGTACGCAGTGATGAGTTATAGAAAATCATAAAAAGCGATTTGGCCCGCAGAATATGATCTTGATACTCGCCGATCGCGTTACGTTGCTTCAAATTGCTTGCCACGTCTAGGATGGTTTCAATTTCCTCTTTGCTCCAGTCAAGCAGGGTGATGAAATCCTGCCCGTGGAAAGTGTCAGTCTTCATAAAGCACCTCCTTATTCTGCCTTACTCAGCCAAAAATGCCACCGACTCTCATAGTTAGTGCAGCAACATAAAATTGAGAAATTACAGGTAATTTTGAGGATGTTCCAGTGTCTCCTTCATTAACAAGACGAGGGGGGAGCAAGCAGATTTGGGCCAGTATAGGCGTCTGGATCACCTAGCGGCAAGTACCTAGCCTGGATTGGCAGGTTCCTGGCGAACCCTGTCTGATGTCCAGAGGGCAGTCTACACTATCTCGGTTCATTTGTCAAGGGTTCTTGACAGAGGGAAGATTATAATTTATAATATGAACAACGAATGGTTATGACAAGATAACATCATATCCTTCATTGCCCAATCAGTGGCGCCGGATGACTGGAGATACTATGCTAGACCGAGCATCCCCAATACCACTTTACCATCAATTGAGCCAGTCACTTCTCACTCAGATCACGAATGGCAAACTCAGCCCAGGCGATGCTCTACCCCCGGAGCGCGAGCTAACCACTACGTATAACGTCAGTCGCATTACCGTTCGTCGTGCCATCGACGAGCTAGAGAACGAGGGCTACGTGCGTCGCGAACAGGGCAGGGGCACGTTTGTGGCTGCGCCTCGCATCCAGCGTGGCATCCTCAAGCTGACCAGCTTCTCCGAGGATATCGCAGCTCTTGGTATGAAGCCCGGTTCCCAACTTCTTACTCTTCGATGTGAACCGGCCCAGGCTCGTGTTGCTAGGGAGCTAGGCCTTGATAAAGGTGATGAGGTCTGGTTCGTGGAACGTCTCAGATTCGCCGACTCTGATGTCATCGGTTTAAACCTTTCCTACCTCTCCCTTCCTCAGGATGTTTTACTAAGTCGAGATGAGCTGGAAGAGGAGGTCTCGCTATGGAAGCTCCTGGCGGAGAAGGGCATTTTACTCACCGAGTCTGACAAGGTAATCGGAGCCATCGCCGCCGAAGACTGGCACGCGGAACTACTGAACGTGAAGGAAGGCACACCGCTACTCCAGATAGAGGGTGTTGCCTATTCCAATCGCGGGCAACCTATTGAGTTCCATCAGATCATCACCCGAGCGGATCGCTACAAGTGCCAATTGCGTGTTACTCGTTGAGACCGGATAATCTGAAGAATACCTGGAGACGGTGAATTTTCGAAGTGAATCGCAAATGTAAAGCTCTAAAAAGGCTCAGGACGTCCTCAGATGAGCTCAAAGAAAACGAAGCTGGGGCGGACAGTGATATTGCGTCCGCTGATGCGCTTGGCAGACTGCTTAACAAGCAATCTCATGCGTCTAAGTCCCCCTGGATCTGCTTCGTTTTCTCAGGGTCGTCAGAACCTGAGAAAGCCTTGGTGGCATAATAGGCTGGTTATAATAACAGGACGACATAAATAATGGCGTCAAGCGCTGGGGGTTTTTCTTCAACTCTCTAGATTCACCAGAGTTAGCAGGATGCTAGAGTAAAATGCATCCAAAGGAGGTGATGGAGCAGGAAAACCGAAGTCTCCCTTTTCTATACGAGATTCACCTGAACACTCATAGCAAAATAGGAGGTAAGAGATGATAAAGAGAGTCCTAATGATCCTCGCGGTGCTGATGCTGGTGCTCGCAGCTTGTGGGCCGGCACCGACGCCGGAAGTGGTTGAGCGGACAGTTGAGGTGCCGGTAGAACAGACAGTTGAGGTGCCGGTAGAAAAGACAGTCGAGGTTCCGGTCGAGGTGACCACGGTGGTGGAACAACCCGTACGCCCTGAGGATAGAACGATCGTACGGTTAGCCTATGGTCGGTTCATCAATATCTCGTTCGGTCCTGGGCCCGCCCCGTACGAGGCTATCAGAGACGCAGTAGCAGAGGAATACCCACACATTGACGTTCAACTGAACATCATGCCGGACAGTTCCAGTGCTTGGCACGACTCCCTTGCGGTATGGCTGTCGGCACAGGATCCGACCATCGACATCTACGGCATGGACACACCGTGGGTGCGAGAGTTCGGAACGGCTGGTTGGGCCGCTCCGCTGAACGATCAGATCCCCGAGTTCGAAAACTTTGCACCATCCGGCCTGGACACGTTCTCTCACCAGGGTAACAGGCTGGGCGTTCCGGTCTGGGGAAGCATCACTGGGCTGTTCTACAGGGCTGATCTACTCGAGGAATACGGCTTCGAGCCACCAGAGACGTTCGACGACTTGATCGAGGCTGCTGAGACCATCACTGCAGATAGACCCGAACTGAGCGGCTTCATCTGGCCCGGTTCCAAGGCAGAGACACTCGTCATGGTCTGGGCTTCGATGCTACATGGGTTTGGGGGGCAGTACTTTGAGGATGATGGGAGCTGCGCCTTCAACTCCCCAGAGGGCGTGGCTGCGGTCGAGTTCATGAAGAATGTGATCGACACTGGAATCTCCCCCCAAGAAGTTACCGCCTGGGACTCGGAGGCCGCCCGCACACGCTTTGCTGAGGGTGAAGCCGTCTTCCTGTGGCACAACGCCGATATCGTGAGCTGGCTGGACAACGAAGAGAAATCGGCAGTCGTAGGTAACTGGGGGTTGATCCCCACCCCGGCTCAGCCAGACGGGCGTCACTCTGGTGTCACTGGCGGTTTCGCTTTTGCCGTCAACCCCTACACGGACAACTTGGATGCAGCAATGACTGTGATGAGGGTCATCGCCAGCGAGAGGATACAGAGGGCCTTCGCCATCGCGTGGGGACCCGTGCAGTACTATGAGGGACTATATGATGACCCCGAGGTTCTGGAAGCCAATTCCAATGCCGACGCGTTGGCCGCTGTGCTCGACTCGGCGCTCAGCAGGCCACCCAGCCAGGACTATGCTCAGGTTTCTGCGATCATCCAGGACGAGATCCACTCAGCGATCACCGGGGTAAAGCCCGTCGAGACGTCATTGAACGACGCGTGTAACAGGATTGAGCCGCTGAACTAGAGTGGCAGCTTACACCCGGCTTTGGGTTCCTTGCTTGTCCACATAAGGAACCCAAAGCCCTAGCTGCTCACCTCTGGGGGACAATATGAAACTAAGATTGAAGCTGCGAGAACCAGCCATCGCCTTGCTTTTCATCCTTCCAGCATTCATCGGTTTGGTCATCTTCTTCTACTACCCGATTGGGCAGACGATTGTTTTCAGCCTTTTTGACCTGGCTTACACCTGGGACTGGCTCAACGCCCCGTTTGTTGGTCTGCAAAATTACGTGGCTGTGATGCAGAGTCAGCAGTTCTGGCTTTCGCTCCGTTTTACTCTACTCTTCACCGTCGTCTCGGTCTTCCTCCAATTTTGGATTGGATTGGGTATGGCTATGGCGACTTTCGCGGTTACACCGAAGCTGCGCGGGATACTGAGGGCTATCATCATCATTCCTTGGGCGATCCCTCAGATCATCCAGGCTTCGATGTGGAAATGGATGTACAACACCGATGTGGGGTTGATCGGCGATGTCCTCGTCCGACTGGGGATTGTAAGCTCACCTCCGCTGTTCCTTTCCAATCCTGGGTTGGCCAGGGCGGCCGTCATCTTTGCCTACGTGTGGCGGACGGCCTCGGTGACCAGCATATTCCTAATGGGCGGCTTAGCTATGGTGCCTGAGCACCTTCTGGATGCTGCCAAGGTCGACGGAGCCCGGCCTTGGATGAGGTTCTGGAGAATCCAGATTCCGCTCGTTATGCCAACGATTCTTGTTACCCTTCTTTTCCGAACGAGAGACGCTCTTCGTGTGTTCGATATCATCTACGGCCTGACCGGAGGCGGTCCGGGGACGCAGACAGAAGTGCTCAGCTCGTTTGCCTACAAGTACTATTTCAGTTTCGTCCAATACGGGGCTGGCTCAGCCTACGCCCTCGTCACATTCGTACTCGTGATGGCCCTGAGCGTGTTTTACCTATATAGGATACTACCGCATTTGCAGTTTAGGAGATGAACGCGATGAAAACCTCTAAGCGGCGGCTTCAGTGGGCGTATTCGATCGCGATTATGGTCGTGATCTCTGTTTTCTGCCTGTCTCCTTTGTACTGGATCGTCATGACCTCGTTCAAGCAGCCCGGCACTGAGTTCCGGAAGCCCGTTGAGTATTGGCCTTCCAGATTCTCCCTGGAGAGCTATCAGGTAATATTGGGCCCAGAGTTCAACATTCAGAACGCCATAATGAACAGCTTCATTGTGTCCTCTGCGGTCACTGTTGGTGCTCTGTTTGTGACGTGCCTATCGGCGTACACCATCGCCCGACTCCGGTTCAGATACAAGATCCAGTCTCTCATCCTCTTTCAGCTAGCCGGTATGGTGCCGCCGGTCGTGACCATCGCCCCGACGTTTGTTCTCATCAGGGGGATGGGGCTGCTGTCCAGGCTGGGAGGGTTGATCCTCCCCAACATAGCCTACAATATCCCGATCGGCACGTGGTTGATGGCAGCCTACTTCGCCGGTCTGCCAACGGACTTGGAGGACGCCGCCAAAGTCGATGGCTATACCCCGATCAGCGCGTTTTGGAAAGTGATCATGCCCCTTGCAGCTCCTGGGCTATTCTCAGCTGGCGTCCTGGCTTTCCTGGGTTCTTGGGGTGAGTTCATGCTTGCCCTGACGATCAGCATGGGCCTGCCGGGATCTCAGACGGTGCCTGTGGCCATTCTTAGTTTCAGCCAGCGACACGAACTCCAGTGGGCGTGGGTCTCGGCCGGTATCGTTCTCTCCTTGCTCCCAGTCGTCGTGATGGTGCTCGTGTTCCAGAAGTGGGTGATCAAAGGCCTGACAGCTGGCGCAGTCAAGTATTAGGGTCAAGCACTAAAGTCAGGACCTACAAGTGTGGGCCAACTTAAGGAGGTGTGTTCCTCATGGCTGAAGTGTATGTGGAGAACGTAAGCAAGACGTTCGGGGACGTCACAGCGGTGGATGCAGTAACCCTCACTTTTGAGGATGGCGATATGACCGTGCTCGTCGGGCCGTCCGGATGCGGTAAGACCACGCTCCTCCGATCTATCGCTGGACTGGAAGACGTGTCCGGGGGGTCCATCTTCATCGCTGGTCGGGAGGTCAACGCGATTCCGCCTTGGGAACGAGACACCGCCATGGTATTCCAGAGTTACGCGCTCTACCCGCACATGACGGCGTTCAACAACATAGCCTTCCCGCTCCGAGCGCGCCGAGAGGAAAAAGCCGATATCGGCAGCCGGGTACAGCAGACGGCCAAGTCGATGGGTATCCCTGGCTTACTGAAACGCAAACCTCGGGAGCTATCCGGTGGTCAGATGCAGCGAGTTGCAGTGGGCCGCGCCATCGTCCGCAAGCCCAAAGTATTCTTGATGGACGAGCCGCTGTCAAACCTCGACGCCAAACTCCGGGTACAGATGCGAGCGGAGCTGAAACGGCTTCAGAAGGACTTGGCTATCACCACGATCTACGTCACGCACGACCAGGCCGAAGCAATGACGATGGCGGACAAACTCGTCGTGATGCAGAGCGGCCACATTCAACAAGTGGGGGATCCTGAACACGTCTACCTCTATCCCAGCAATATGTTCGTGGCTGGCTTCATCGGAAGCCCGCCAATGAACTTCATATCCTGCTCCTATGACCGACACCACAACAAGTTGACCGCTCCCTCCTTTGAATGCTCAGTCCCTCCTCAATACGTTGCAACGCTGGACCGACGGGCGAAACGCAATGTAATTCTGGGCATCCGACCAGAGGACTTGATGATCAACCTGGATCCAGACCCGGGGCAATTGCTGGCCGAAACATACATCACCGAACCTGTGGGCAGGGAGACATTGCTCACACTGGAGCTTGGCGGGACGATGGTTAAGGCGGTGGGACCGCCGCAGATAAAGCTTGGGATCGGCGATAAGGTTGGCGTCGGCTTCGCGGACGATGCCGTGAGGCTGTTTGACGAGGAGACGGAGGAAGCGCTCCCCTTTGAGAGGATTCCTGACCCTCAATGACACATTTGCAGAACGTCATCATCGTATCTCACACACATTGGGACCGTGAATGGTATCGCACCTTTCAGTGCTTTCGCTTCCGCCTTGTAGATATGATGGATCGCCTGCTCGACTTTCTTCTACATCACTCCGGGTACGCCCATTTCCTTCTCGACGGTCAATCCGTTCTGTTGGAGGACTACTTGGCGCTTCGCCCCGAACGATCGCAGGATATACGGCACTTGGTTGAGGAAGGCCGTCTGGGAATTGGCCCCTGGTATGTTCAGCCGGACGAGTTTCTTTCGTCAGGTGAGGCCTTGATCCGCAACTTGCTCCTGGGGCACCGGGTGGCACAGGGCCTCGGCGGGTCGATCAAGGTTGGCTGGCTCCCAGATACCTTCGGTCACGTTGCCCAGTTGCCGCAGATTCTCTGCGGATTTGAGATAGATACGTTCGTCTCTAGCCGCGGTCTGGGAGATCACCTGGAGAAGCCCGCCCTGGAGTTCTGGTGGGACGCGCCGAATGGCAGTCGCGTGCTCGCACTCCATCAACAGGAGGGTTATTATAGTGCGGGCAATCTCGGGTATCCGTGCTTCTGGGGCGACACCCGCATCCGTGAACCAGATCCAGCTCTAGCGGTCGCAAAGGTTCGGGAATTGGTGACTCAATTGCGCCCCCATGCAGCCTCCCCGACCATCGCCATATGGAACGGCGCTGATCATATGCCCGCTCAAGAGACCCTCCTCGATATGATCGTCTACCTCAACCAAGAGCTTGAGGATTACACTGTCAGACACGCTCGTGTGGAGGAATACGCAGCCGTTGTGCGACGGGCTGATTCGGCGTTGCCGGTGATTCACGGCGAGTTGCGTGGCTCTCGATACCAGAATCTTCACGCGACCGTTCTCTCTAGCCGTATGCACCTCAAACAGGCCAACTATCAGACCCAGCAGCTCCTGGAGCACTACGCAGAACCGCTGGCAGCGGCGGCCTGGCTGGCCGGAGATCGCTATCCTCATGCACAGCTGCAGGAAGCCTGGCGCTTGACCCTGCGGAATCACGCCCACGATAGCATCTGCGGGTGCAGCATCGACCAGGCGCACCGTGAGATGGCGCCGCGCTTCGAGCAGGCACAGCAGATCGCCGAGTGTGTCGTCACAAGCGCTCTCAAAGCGCTAAGCCGCCAGGTGGACACGTCTTGGTGCTGTCCCGACTCTGTGGGACTGCTGGTTTTCAACCCCCTGCCACGAGAAAGACGGGAGGTGGTGGAGGTCGCTCTACGATTACCTCGACAGCAGCAGGTCTATCAAGCTACGGACCACGAGGGAATGTCCGCTCAGGTAGCGGTTGTATCAGAGCGATTGGAGGCATATCCCTGGCTGGACCGCACAGTGACTGTCCGCGACTTGCCCTCTCAGGTCCCGTTTTGGCGTGAGTGTGTGCGAGAACTGGACGGTTTGGACGTCGCCGGTTTCGAATTTGAGACGGAAGATGGCATCGCCACGCTACGCCTTCATCTGTCTGAATGGCCTTTGGGTTCGGATCGAGTTGCAGAGCAACTTCAGTCCGAAGCGGTGCGCTGGTCGGTTGACACAGAGATCAAAGTGGAGGCCAGCTACGTTCTCGTCAATCTGGCGCTTCTTGCCGAATTGCCACCCTGCGGTTATGCCACCTATGCTATTGGAACAACTGACACACCAGCCGGGCACCATCCCTGCGTTCATGGCGACGCACGTTCGTTAGAGAACCAACACCTGCGCATTGAGGTCGGCCCTCACGGGCGCTTCACTTTGACGGATAAGGAAACGCAGCGCCACTTCGGCGAGATGCATCAGCTTGAGGATGTTGGGGATCGTGGCGATTGCTACGATTTCTGTCCACTGTCGGATTCCGATGACGGGAATGTCATACTCATGGATCAGCCCGATGTCGAGATGCGTGATGCGACTGGGCTAGTGAGATCAATTGCAATCCGACATCAGTTTCAAGTGCCTTTTTCGCTCGCCGAGAACAGGCGGCGGCGATCTGCCAGGCGCGTTGAGATGCCTGTCACGACGGTGTTGAAGCTGAAAGCGGGGACTCGCTACCTTGAAATCCTCACGCAACTCGATAACCAGGCGTGTGACCACCGTCTGCGGGCTCTCTTCCCTACAGGGATCGACAGCGATGAGATGCATGCCGACGGACACTTCGCCGTGGCGACGCGTAAGGCAATGCCGGCGCCCACCGAGGGATGGCATCAGCCGCCATCGGCCGCGCAACCCCATCACACCTGGTTCGGCACGGACCACGGAGAGAACGGCCTGGCAATCCTCAGCGAAGGATTGCCGGAGCACGCAGGCCTACCTGATGAGGGTATGACCCTAGCCCTGACGCTGTTGCGCAGCGTGGGGTGGTTGTCCCGCGGCGACTTGAGCACGCGGCAAGGTCACTCAGGGCCCGCTGTGCAGACCCCGGATGCACAGTGCCTGGGTCATTACAACTTCAGGTATGGCCTGCTTCCGTATCAGGGTGATCCCATATCAGCCGAGGTCCATCTCAGCGCCAGTGCCTTCGACGTCCCTCCCATCGCACGGTGCGTAGCGATCCAACGGGGGAAACTGCCGCCGCGCCAGAGCATCGTGTCCTTGCAGCCCCATAGCCTGGTCCTTTCAGCGCTGAAGCGAAGCGAGCGAGATAACCGGTTGCTGATGCGGTTCTACAATGTGAGTCAGTCGCCCGTGGAGGCCGATATCCGATTCGGGTTTCAAGTGACCGAGGTATATCGGGCCACTGCTGGCGAGACTATCCTTGAGCCCCTTGAACTCTCGCCCGATGGGTTCCATTGCCGGATTGAGGTTGATCCGGCGGAGATCATCACCCTTCTGCTACGTCCCAAGGAGCCGAACGGCCTGTTTGAACCATAGATACCCTGTTGGTGGGCAGTGATAGTTGAGAGGATCAATGGAGGAAGGAGGTAAGAGATAAGGATAGCACATAAAGAATCATTGTCTGACCCACAGTATTCGCCCTTAGTGGGTAACTGTCTTCAGATTCCCATTCAGAATCCTAAAAGGAGAGAGAAATGAACGTGAAAAGAGCCTTACTCGCGACTTTTGTGTTGCTGACCTTGCTAGCTGGTTGTGGCCCCACGCCTACACCAGAGATTGTCAAGGAAACCGTAGAGGTGCCTGTGGAGCAAACTGTCGTTGTGGAAAATACGGTTGAGGTGGAAAAGACGGTCGAGGTAGAGAAGACCGTTGAAGTGCTCCAGGAACAAGAAGTAGTCACCCTCGCCTACAATAACTACTTTAACATGACGTTCGGTCCCGCGGACCCGCCGATTGAAGCGATCCGCACGGCGGTCGAGGAGAAGTACCCCCACATCAAGATCGAGTTCAACGTTATGCCCTACGAGGCAGGACCTTGGCACGACAACTACGTCACCTGGTTTACGGCCGAGGATGGTACGACAGATCTCATCGGCGTGGGAGCCTATTGGACTGCTGAGTTCGGTGAGGCAGGATGGCTCCTGCCCCTGGATGATATGATCGACCAGGACATCCTTGACCAGCTCAATCCAGTCTATCTTGATGCGCATACCTACAAGGGAGAAATGCTTGGGCTGGGCCCATGGTGGGGCGGCATCGGTGGGTTGTACTACCGAACTGATCTGCTTGAGGAATACGGTTATGAGCCTCCAGAGACCTATGAAGAGCTGGTGACCATTGCCGAGGCAATTATGGCCGAGGAGCCGGACATAAGCGGCTGGACCTGGCCGGCGTTGAACGATCAAGTGCTGGTCAACCGCTGGACAGAGTTCCTGAACGGGTTTGGCGGGACTTACTTCAACGACGACGGCACCTGCGCTATGAACTCAGAGAAGGCCTTGGAAGCTCTGGAATTTATGGTTAGCCTAATACAGACTGGGATCTCCCCTCGTGAAATCACCACCTGGAAAGAGGAAGATTCACAGATGAGGTTCGTCAGTGGTCAGTCCATCTTCCACACGGGTCGACAGGATATGATGTTCTGGCTCGATAACCCCGAACAGTCACAGGTTGTTGGCCTATGGGACTTCATCCCGATGCCTGCCCAGCCTGACGGAGAGCCTACCGGATATTACGAGGGGTGGGCTTTCAGCATTAACCGCTACTCCGACAATCCAGAGGCAGCTGCCAAGGTCCTCGAGGTTATGTTCGACTTCGAGGTTCAGAAGACCTTCAATCTATCTCAAGGACCGATCCAGGCCAATATGTACGTCTACGATGACCCTGAGGTTGTTGAAAACAATCCAAACCTGCCGAAGATTCGGGCTGTTGCCGATACGGCGGAGCCCCCCATACCATCGCCGAACTATACGGAGATGGCCGATATCCTGGCCGATGAGCTGCATGCTGCTCTGACGGGCATCAAGCAGCCGCAAGCGGCCCTCGACGCTGCCTGCTCGCGGATTGACGCCATTCAGCAGTAGAAATCGCGGCTCATACCTTGAGGTTCCCGGAGGTCCGGGAACCTCAAGGTGCTGCCCCAGCGCTTCAAATCGACCTAAACCAGCAATGAGGAGTATAGGTTAATGGCAAATCTAGACATGTTAGTGGCTTTGGCGCGTGTGGTTTTCTTTTTTGCCATAGCCGTTGGCATTCTGTTCCTCGGCATCACTATGCTGCGCCGTGCCGAGACGCTCACTTGGGGCCGGAAGGGGGTTGCACGTATCCTGGTATACGTGGTTGCGGGCTTATACGTTATAGCTGCTCTGGTCTTCGTGGTCCGCCCTCAACTCTCTGTTTTTCCGACCTTGCTGGCAGTGTTGGCGAGCATTGCTCTTGGGACCGTGTTGATGGGCGGTTTCAGAATAAGCCTCGGAGAGAGGGATATAGCCATTCTCTTCCTTCTGCCTGCTTTTCTCGGCATTCTCGTGCTTTATTACTATCCCATCGCCCAGACGATAATCTACAGCTTGCACGATTTAAAGTATACCGCGAAGTGGCTTGAGGAGCCTTTTATCTGGTTTGAAAACTACGCCACGGCCATAAAGAGCACGAATTTCTTGCAAGCCGCCGGTTTCACCTTCTATTTCACCCTGGTCTCCGTCTTATTGGAATTCTGTATCGGCCTAGGGATGGCGATGACTAGCTTTTGGGTCTCCCGCCGGGTTCGTGGCGTGTTGAGATCGATCATCGTTATTCCATGGGCCATACCGCCCATTATCTCCGCCTCCATGTGGCGATGGCTGTTCAATGGTGATGTCGGCATCGGCGCGCTACTCACACAAATTGGATTATTGGAAACGTCTCCCTTGTTCCTGGCTGACCGTGTACTGGCCGTGCATAGCGTTATTCTGGCCGACGTCTGGAAGTGGTCATCGGTAATGGCGATTTTCCTTCTCGGCGGCCTGGCCATCATCTCCGAGGATATCTACGACGCAGCCAAAGTCGATGGGGCGCGGGGGCTCTTCCGCTTCCGCAGAATCACATTGCCGATGATTACGCCTACGATCATCGTGGCGCTGTTGTTCCGCGCTATGGAGGCATTGCGGACGTTCGACCTGGTCTACGGGCTCACCGGCGGCGGCCCAGGGGCCACAACCGAGACCTTGAGTTCCTTCGCCTATAAGTATTACTTCAAGTACTCCAACTTTGGTCTAGGCTCCGCTTACGCCGTCGTTGTCACAGTGGTCATTCTGGTACTCAGCTTGTTTTACGTGAGCCGCATTCGTAAGAACCTAAGATTCGGAGGGTAAGCCACAAGTGAACTATCAACAAAGACGTAGAGTGAGCAATGCCCTGTCTTTGGTCGCCACTGGCCTGATTGCGGTTTTCTCTCTCTCACCCATCTACTGGATCTTAATTACCTCGCTGAAGCCTCGCGGAACGGAATATCTCCTGCCTATTGAGCTGTGGCCATCGAATCCAACGTTTCAGGCCTACGAGGCCGTGGTGACCGAGTTGAATTTCTTGGTTCCCCTGCGCAACAGTTTCATCGTTTCATCCCTGGTAGCCATTTTCGGCCTACTGATCTCGGCTTTCTCGGCCTATGCCGTTGCCCGACTGCGATTTAAGTACCGGGTTGAGTCGCTATTGATCTTACAGATCGGCGCGATGATTCCTCCGGTGGTGACAATTGCTCCTACCTTCATGATTATGAAGACCCTTGGACTACTTCGCACGTTGCCGGCGATGATCATCCCGAACGTATTCTATAATACACCATTGTCGACGTGGCTGCTCGCCAGCTACTTCGCGGAACTTCCCTTTGAACTCGACGATGCAGCCAAGATCGATGGATATAAACCCTTCCAGATCTTCTGGAAGGTGATCCTACCGCTCTCTGCCCCGGGATTGTTCTCGGCTGGGATATTCGCTTTCCTTGGTTCGTGGGGGGAGTTTATGCTCGCATCGGCTGTGACGATGGGCATACCGGCGGTACAGACGGTACCGGTAGGCATTCAGAATTTTTCTCTGGAATTTCGATACCAATGGACCTGGATCTCAGCTGGCATTATCCTATCGCTAATACCGGTGATCCTCATCGTGATCATATTCCAGCGCTGGGTCATCAAAGGGCTGACGGCGGGTGCTGTCAAGTTCTAGTATTTGTGAGTGAAAAATAAGGGCCTTGACGGCAAAATCCACTGCTGGGTACGCAGAGATCTTTAGTTTTTTCGCGGTAAAAGCCTTTTGGTTCTGGTTTATCCAGGTCAGGGCCTAACCGATAAGATTCTTGCACGGCGAGCAGGAATTTGGTAGCCAATGATCCTTTATTGACTCTGGCTCGTCCAGGTTAGGGAGATTGTGAGGACATATGACTGAAGTATATGTGGAGAACCTGCGAAAGGAATTTGGCGATGTCGTTGCTCTGGACGACGTCACGCTGACGTTTCCGGATACGGAGCTTACCGTGCTGGTTGGCCCGTCTGGGTGTGGCAAGACCACGCTGTTGCGCATCATAGCTGGCCTGGAGCAAGCAACGCAAGGCTCGGTCTGCATCGGTGAGGAAGACGTTAGCGACGCGCCTCCCTGGGACCGCAACGCCGCCATGGTTTTTCAAAGCTATGCTCTCTATCCCCATATGAGCGTCTTCAAGAACATCGCCTTCCCCCTGGAGGCGCGTAAGGTTCCGAAAGCCGGAATCAAGGATCGTGTGGAGAGGACAGCTGATCTTCTTGGGATCTCGGCTCTGCTGGACAGGAAGCCCCGGGCGCTATCCGGCGGCCAGATGCAGCGGGTGGCTATCGGACGAGCGATCGTCCGGAACCCCAAGGTGTTCCTGATGGACGAGCCGCTATCTAACCTGGACGCGAAGCTCCGCGTCAGTATGCGAGCCGAGCTGAAGCGGCTTCAGAAAGAACTCGGCGTCACGACCATATATGTCACCCACGATCAGGAAGAGGCGATGACCATCGCTGACCAGCTTGTGGTGATGAGATATGGACGTATTCAGCAGATCGGTCGTCCGGAGGACGTCTATTTCCATCCCCAGAATCGCTACGTTGCTGGCTTCATCGGCAGCCCGGCCATGAACTTCCTCCCCTGCCAGTACGACGCGGCAAAGGGTCAACTGATTGTAGAATCGTTCAGGTACCCCGCTTCAGAAAGGGTGAGGACAGCCCTGGGGGTGGAATCCCGCGACGGCCTGATCCTCGGCATCCGCCCTGAAGACATCGAAGTGGTGTCAGAGCATACGCCCAACGCGATTCCTACCTTGGTTTATATGACCGAGCCTATGGGCAAGGAAATTCTATTGACATTGGAGGTTGAGGATATGATGATCAAGGCGCTTGCCCCAGCGCGTCTGCACCCAGACATCGACGAGAGACTCTGGATGCAGTTTGGAGCGGGGTGCTTGCACCTGTTCGATGGCAAGACAGAGGAGGCCCTGATCTAGGCCCAGCAGCAGAGATCCTACATACATTTCTCACCAGCCAAAACGTCCCCGGGACAGGGACATTGAGCGCTGGCTGGGTCGTTCGCCCAATTTAGGTTAGGGCCTAACCGATAAGATTCTTACACGGCGAGCAAGCATTTGGCAGTCAATGATTATTTATGGCTCTGGTTAGTCCAGGTTAGGAGATACAATGAGCAAACAGGAATTGTTGAATCGGATTCAAGAGGCGTTAGTGGGAAAAGCAGACCAGGAACAGGTCATCGAAATCGCTGAACAGATCATAGCCGAGGGTATTGATAGTCAGGAAGCTATTGATGCGGTATCTACCTCAATTCGAGAGGTGGGAAAGCGGTTTGAGACTGGCGAGGTTTTTCTGCCAGACCTGATGATCGCTGGTAGAAAAATGGAGCGATGTATGGCCATCTTAAAGCCACATCTCGAGATCGACCAGCAAACCAGCATCGGCGCTCGTATCGTGATCGGGTCCGTCGCTGGCGACATCCACGATATTGGAAAGAATCTCGTTGCTACGATGCTCTCCGTTGGGGGGTTTGATGTCGTTGACCTTGGCGTCGGCGTGCCGGCAATGGAATTCGTGAAGGCGGCGAGGAAAGAGCGAGCTGACATCATCGCTCTCTCCAGTCTGATGACCACGACGCTGCCCTATCAGCGAGAAGTGCTCGACCTCTTGCGTGAGATGGGCCAACGAGAGAAGTATTTCGTGGTCGTAGGTGGTGGGCCAGTCACGCCGGAGTTCGCCATCGATATCGGCGCAGACGGGTGGGCTGAGAACGCGGCCCTAGCGGTCAGCTTATGCACCACGTTGATGACGTCTGGCAAGGAACCGTCGGTACAGACCATCGTGGGGTAGTCGGTGTGGAAACCTTATCACCAGATCAATTACAGACAAAGGAGAAGAATCGTGACGCTAGATCGTGATCGACTCATGCTGGTACTCGACAGGGCTCACACAGGCCCCGTCTGCGAAACGTTTAAGTGGGACACGGAGATTATACCTCAGGCCATTGCCGAGAATCTGCTCAAGTATGATCTGAGAGGAACCTGTGATCCCGACAACCCCGTTAACCAAGACGACAAACTTGCTGATCGCTTCTTCCAGGCGGGATTGGACACCGCGGTCGAGGTCGGGATGCTCTGCCTAGACACGCAGCGGCGGATTGTCTTCTCGCGCGAGGAGATCAAGCAGGCGATGGATGATGCGCCTTCCGAGTTCACCCTCGGCGAGGGAGGCCAGGAGGCCGTCTTCAAGCACAGGACTTTTGAGGACCCAACGTCACCCATCTGGGTCTGCCCGCTAAGTATCGCCGTCTCAGAGGAGCTTTTCGTCCCCATCCTGGAGGGCATCGCGCGAGTCCCTGAGGTCGATTGTATTGAGGGCCCCTCATTCGAGGCGATCTGGGGGAGCAAGATCAGAGCGGGATCGCCCTACGAACTCCTGGCCGGGCGCCGGCAAGCTGACCTGACCTATGAGGCCCTCCGCCGTGCTGGTCGCGAGGGGATGGGCCTTTACGCTGTCGGAACGGCCCCCACGCACTACGGGGTTCTCGGTGGCTACGGCATTCCCGGCGGCTACAAGCCGGAGCGGGACATCGTGCTCCTACTCTCTCCTGTTGAGATGAAGACCTCTTACGAGAGCCTGCATAAGCTGGCTCAGGTTTATAACTGCGGCGGCATCACCTACGGCGGTTCCTGGTCTATGATCGGTGGCTACGCTGGTGGGCCTGAGGGGTCGACTGTATCCTGCATCGCCTGCACGTTGTTGCTCTACACGGCCTACCAGGCCTCCAATGGCGCTTCCTTTCCCTACGACTTGCACAACATGGGTAACTGTGGGCGCGAGGCTCAGTGGGCCCTCGGCACCGTCTTTCAGGCGCTCAGTCGGAATACCCACATCTGTGCCAATTCGGTTCTCAACCAGACGGCTGGGCCGGCGACAAAAATACTGCTCTATGAATCGGCTGTGGGGATGATGAATCTGACCGTATCAGGCGCTTCCTCATGCACTGGCACTCGCACCGCTGGTGGGAAGTACACGGACTATATCACACCGCTCGAAGTCAAGTTCGCCGGTGAGGTCTTCAAGAAAACGGCCGGTATGAGCCGTGAGAAAGCCAATGATATCGCCAATAAACTGATCCCTCTTTATGAGGATCAACTTGGCGAGCCTCCCCAGGGCAAGAGCTTTGCCGAGTGCTACGACGTGGAGACTCTGGAGCCGGTCGACGAGTGGCGGCGCATATATGATGAGGTCAAGGACGAGGTCATCGCAGCGGGCATTCCGCTGGATTAGCATCATAGAGGTCGGAGCGACGCTGGCGGGTTGCCGCAGCCGTCGCTCCGACTCTTGATATGACTAAGAAGAAAGGGATAATGACCAAACAGATCCTGGATAATCTGAGACAATCAGTTCTTCAATACGACGTTGAGGCAGCCCGGGAGTGGGCCACAGAGGCAGTCGAGCAAGACGTTGATTGCCTGGAAGCTATGGCGGCCTTGACGGAAGCCATACGGGAGGTCGGTGCACACTTTGGGCGGGGAGACCTGTGGCTGCCGGATCTCGTCGGCGCCTCCAATGCCATGCTGGCGGCGACCCCTGTGCTGGAAGAGGAGATCAATCGACAGGGGGTGGAAAAACAATACCTGGGAGTCGTGGTCATAGGTACTGTGAAAGGCGATATTCACAACATTGGTAAATCGATGGTCGCCACGCTCCTCACTGCCGAGGGATTCGACGTGTACGACCTGGGCGTCGATGTGACCCCTGAGGCCTTCGTCGAGGCGATTCGAGAGCAGGATGCACAGATACTCGCTCTTTCGGCCCTGATGACCACTACATCGCCTCAGCAAAGAAAAGTGATCGAGATATTGAAGGAAGAGGGGCTTCGAGGCAAAGTCAAGGTGATGGTGGGGGGAGGCGGAGTCACAGAGGCTTTCGCCCAGGAGATTGGCGCCGACGGATACGATCCCACGGCGCCTGGGGCTGTGGAACTGGCGAAGTCGTTAATCGGCTCCCGGAAGGACAACAATGACTAGAAAAGGCTTCACACGGACAATCAAGCCGCTGGAGATTCTCACCGAAGATCAGATGCGGCAGGTGCACCGGGCCACTCTCGATATCCTGCGCAATACAGGCGTGACGTTCAAAAGCGAGTGGGCGCTCAATTTCTTTGAGCGCGAGGGGTGCCCGGTCGACCGCACATCGATGCGGGTGCGCTTGCCGGAGGGACTGATTGAGGAATGCTTGCGCCAAGCCCCTAGTAGCTACCGCGTCGAGGCCCGTGATCCTGCCAATGACCTGATCATGGGCGGCAACACGCTCTACTACACCCATTCCGCGGGTATGCAGACCGTCAATCTCGATACCTATGAGCCACGGGACCCGAGCAAGAGCGAATACGTCGATTGCGTCAAGATCTTGGACGCGTTGCCAAACGTCGACTTTCTGGCTTGCTACCCATATTTTGGCTATGAAGGCATGCCGCCCGTGATGGCGATTCCCGAGAGTGTGGCGCTCAAGATGCGCTATTCGACCAAGCATCAGTGCACTTGCTATTCGAATGAATCCGAGATATTCAACATCCAGATGGCCCAGGCCGTCGGTCAAGAAATCACAGGGACGCTCACCTGCTCTCCGCCACTCACCTGGGGCGATGATGCTGTGCAAGCCGCTCGCCGGATGATCGAGGCTGGGTTTGCCGTCACCACCGTCGATGGCAATGTGCTTGGCGGGACCGGCCCGGCGACGCCCCTGGGCACCGTAGCCGTCTGCAACGCGGAGCATCTGTCAATGATCGCGCTGGTGCAGCTCCTCGATCCGGGTCATCGTATCTCTGTGGGGCATTTCGCCTGTCCGATGAATATGCGGTCAGGGTCGCCCGCCTTCGGCCAGATCGGGGGATCGATCAGCAATGTCATCTGGAATCAGATGTGGCGGCACTATCGCATCCCCTGCGCCAACGGCTCGCCCGGTTACGTCGACTCGAAGATGATCGACTTCCAGGCCGGTTACGAAAAGGGCATCGCCGCTCTCGCTTCTGCTGCCTCCGGCGTCAATTTTATGTTGCTCCATCTCGGCGTCTCAGCCGAGATCTCCGCTCATCCGGTACAGGCGATCCTCGACGACGATGTCGCTGGTATGGTTGGGCGCTTCATCGAAGGGGAAGTTATCAGCGATGAAACGTTAGCTCTGGATGTCATCGAAGCGGTCGGTCCCATTCCCGGGCACTACCTGGGCACGCAGCACACGCGTGATTGGTGCCGTCGAGAGCAGTTTGTGCCCACAGCGGCTGATCGGTCGACCTATCCGGAGTGGATCGCCCAAGGCAAAAAGAGCGCTCTTGATCATGCAAGAGCGCGCATGGAGGAAATCCTTGCGTCCCACGAACCCGAACCGCTCAGCCCGACGCAAGAGGAAGACATTCAAAGGATACTGGAAGATGCCAGGGAATTCTACCGTAAGCGCGGTGAAATCGAATAGTCCCCCCTGTGGGGAGAGAGGTCAGGTAGCGTGAGAATGACGGTGACCAACACCTTGACTTTAGACGTCGGCACATCCTCCTTGAAGGCTGTGCTCTACGACGTCGGCGCTAACGTGCTCGACAGCGCCACCTATCGCTACGGGTATCAAGCGGAGCAGCCCGGAAGAGCTGAGGGCAACCCCGAGACCTGGTGGCAAGCGCTGCTGGATGCTCTCGCCGAACTACGGCAGCGCTGCGACCTTAGTACGGTCGAGGCGATATCCTTCACCGGACAGATGCACTCCGCCATTCTCCTGGATAAAGACGGCGTTGTGATACCGCCGACTATACTCTGGCTGGATCGCCGTGCCAGCGAAGAGACGCAGGAATTGCAAGAGGAGCTGGGGTTGCCTCCCTATCAGCTGAACAGCACCTATACGCTGCCCAAGCTGCTTTGGCTCCACCGTCATAGCCCCGAGACGCTAGAGAAGACCCACAAGATTCTGTGGCCGAAGGATTACCTGCGCTTTAGACTCACTGGTGAGATCTGTACCGACCTCACAGAGCCTGGTGGCGCTGCTTTGCTGGATTGGGACAAGCGATGTTGGGTCAAGGAGCGTCTCTCTCTCGTCGGGCTAGCGCCTGATGTCTTGCCACCGATTCGGCCCGCTACCGGGGACGGTGGATCGGTGCTCCCGGAAGTTGCTCGTTCTCTGGGATTGCCCGCCGATGTGCAGGTCGTTGTGGGGATGGGTGACGTGGCCGCCCTCTTTGGCGCGGCGCCGCCCGCGCAGGGGAGGGTGATCTGTTCATTGGGGAGCTCGTCGATGGTCTTTGCGCCCCTCGACCCGCGCCGGCTGGTCAGGGACCCACAGGATAGGCTCTATATCTATCCCTTTGGCCCCTACCCCCTGCTGGGCGGTGTCTCGTCCACGACCGGGGCTGCCCTAGCATGGATCTGTGATCTGTGGCAGGATCAGGCGTTTGAGCGCTGTGTGGCCGATGCCCTATCTGTGGCGCCGGGAGCCGACGGGCTGTCCTTCATACCCTACCTGGCGGGAGAGCGCAGCCCTTACTGGCGTGACGCGATCAAGGGTGGCTTCTACGGCTTGCAGCTGGCCCATACCCAGGCCCACCTGACGCGAGCGGTGATGGAGGGCGTGGCCTATAGCCTGCGTCACCTGCTCGACGTCTACACTGAACTCGGTGTGCCGATTGACGAGATCGCGTTAGCCGGGGGAGGGGCGATGACGGAGGGATGGCCCACGATCATCGCCGACGTATGTCAACGCGACGTACTGATCTATGCCGAAGAGGAAACCGTCACCCGCGTCCTGTTTGCGCTCTGCCAGGTGAACCTGGGGCGGTCAAGTTTCGAAGAAACTCTCTTGAAGACTTTCAACGAGCCGCTTGTCGTAGCCCATCGGGGGCATATGGCCGATTTGTATCGTAAAGGATATCGACAGTATCGGGCGTTGGCAGCCTTCGCCAAAAAACGGGCTGCGACAGAGTAGACGCCCAGTACATCCATTGCTAAGCACAGCGAGAGGTTAAAAAGTTATGCCAGGAAAAAAAAGAAGACTAAAACGCCTGTTTAGGGGAAAAGAGCAGCGATGCCTGCTGGTGCCCCTCGATCATGGACCATGGCTGGGGCCTGTTGCGGGTATCGTTAGGCCCAGAGCCGTGGTAAAGAAACTAGTGGGCGGCGGTGCAAACGCCCTGTTGGTCAGCCCAGGATTTGCCCGGGCCGTGGAGCCAGTTCTCGATTCATCGACGGCCATTGTGCTGCGCGTCTCCCTGGCGATGGGGCTTGCGCCGGACGCGACGCAGGAGACGCCGGTAGCGACCGTCGATACAGCACTCCGCCTGGACGCTGACGCTGTAGCCGTTTCCATATTCTTTGGACGTGGTGGTGAGACGGCGACGATGCGCTACCTGGGGCAACTCACGGAGCGATGTTTCCAGTTCGGCATGCCTGTGTTGGCGGAGATGATGCCCCCGCCGCAAGACACGTACGATCCCCAGGCCATCGCCCACGCTGCCCGCATCGGTTTCGAATTGGGCGCGGATATCGTCAAGACCAACTACTGTGGCGACGTCGATGCCTTCCGGCACGTGGTGGCTTCGTCACCTGTTCCAATCCTGACTGCCGGCGGACCCCTCAATGATGCTGGCGATGAGAGTACCCTCCGCATGGTGGGCCAGGTCATCGAGGCCGGCGCCGCCGGCGTGGCCATCGGACGTCGGGTCTGGCAGTCGGACGACCCAGAAGCCTTGGTGCGAAAGATACATCGCACGCTCTTTCCCGATGAGGCCAAGTCATAGCTTTCCAGAGAGGTGCGTATGAATAAGCGACACATACAGCAGAGGCTGGCTGAGATTGTCGGCGCTGACTACGTGACCGATGAGCAGTTTGTCCTGCTGACTTACACCAGGGACTTCGGCGTCCAGCCCCCTCGCTGGCCCGGTTTCGTGGTGAGACCTGGATCGGTGGAGGAGATCGCAGCAGTCATGCGGCTAGCCAACGCACTGGAGATCCCCGTGTCACCACGAGGCGGCGGATCGGCCCAGGAGGGCGGCTGTCAGTCGGAGGGCGGGATCGTCCTCGAGGCGCTGCGGCTGGATCACATCGTGGAGATCGACGAGGACACCGGCACTGTAACGGTCGAAGCGGGCGTCACCTTTGGGAAACTCATGGACCAGCTTGAGGCACGAGGTTGGAAGATTGGGATCGCTCCTTCAGGCGCTCTGGCGGGCACGGTCGGTGCGCATCTATCGCGCCCGGGTGTCGGATGGGGCAACATCAAGTATGTCTCACAGGGTGAGCAGGTCGTCGGCCTGAAGGCCGTTCTCCCCACTGGTGAGATTGTGGAGACCGGCGCCGCTGCCAATCCGGCCGCCAAGAGTTTTTTCCGTTATGCGTTGGGACCGGATCTGGCCGGCCTCTTCATCGGGGCCGAGGGCGCTTTCGGCATCGTGACTGAGGCGACGCTGCGACTCTATCCCTGGCCCGAGAGGATCTATCTGGAACGCTTCATCGGCAGTGATCTTCGTGATGCTATCGACATCTTCCGTGAGATCGCGTTCCATCATTTGGTCTGCTATATCTCTGTTCCCGTGATCAGACCGGATATGATCCTCTTTGACGTTAACGTCGAGGGCGACGAGGTAGCAGTGGATCACAATATGGAAAAGATACGCGCCATCATCTCTCGTTACGAGAGCGTTAGCTTCGAAGGACCCGAAGCGCCACAGAAATTTTGGGAGTACCGCTGGTTCAATACCGGCGAGGAATTCAAGGAGGGTATCGCAGGCGCAGTCAACTACTTCCTGCCATTCGATAAACTGGAGCAAGCGACATATGTGATGCGGGAGATCATCGAGCGACATCAGATCGAGACGTACGCTCAGCAGATGTTTCCTGAACCAACGGGTGCTGAGCACGTCAGTCTTCTCTTCCACCATCCGGACGACCGCGAGGAATACCGTAAAATCCTGACGGCTGTTGACGAGATGATGGATCAAGCGCTGTCTATGGGAGGAGCGCCCTACTCCAAGGGCCGGCAGTGGGGTCCCCACCTGGAGAGGCATCTAGGCGGAACGGGCTACTGGGGCACGCTTAAGGCGCTCAAGAAGGCCCTTGACCCCCATCACATTATGAATCCCGGCGTCCTTGGATTGTAGGGGGAGGAGGTATTTGATGCTAGAGAAGTACAGGCAAGCGTTGTTCGATTGCTCGCGTTGTGGTTTCTGCCGTCTCTGGGGGTGGTCCGGGGTTGAGAATATCTGTCCTACCTATCCCTTCACCCCAGGCTGGGAAACTCACTATGCTCGTGGACGTGTGCGCCTTGCCCAGGCGACGCTGGACAGTGAGGTGGAGATTAACGAGCAGTTCCTGGAGCACGCCTATGTGTGTACGCTCTGTGGCAGCTGTGAGGCCCACTGCCCGGTCGATCTGCCACTCAATGAGATTCTACATGCCTGGCGCGTCGACTTGGCCGAAGAGGGGCACGTGCTGCCGGAGCACGAGCGAATAATCAATGTGATGCGGCACTATCTAAACCCTTATGGCCCCCAGATGGATGAGGGTGAAGTTGAGCAACCTGACGCCGCAGCGGTGCTTTACTATCCAGGCTGCACGACCAACCGCATGGCGATCGAAATCGTCGAGGCGATGACCAGCATCCTTGGCAAGTTGCACGTGGATTTTGCGCTTTTCCAGGAAGATACCTGTTGCGGTATTCCACTATACGAGATCGGTCAGATGTCCGAAGCCAGGGATGTGGCTCGGCAGACCCTGGATCTTATTCAGAAGCGCGATCCGGATATCCTGCTGACTACCTGTCCTGCTTGCTTCAAAGCGTTTAAAACCATCTACCCCGAAGAGATGGGTCTGGTGTGCGACTTCGAAGTGCAGCACATCACCGAGTTCCTCCTAGCAAGAATGCCGGATCGGATGGCCCGTATGGCAAGACGAGTCACCTGGCACGACCCCTGTATCCTGGGCCGACATCTGGGCATGTACGATGAGCCTCGTCAGCTCCTGGGGGCCATTCCCGGCCTTGAGGTCGTCGAGATGCACTCCAACCGGGAGGACGCGCTCTGCTGCGGGGCCGGGGGTGGGGTCTATTTCTCTGCCCAGAGGACGTCCAGACGCGCCGTCGACGCGAGGCTGGATCAGGCTGAGGCCACTGGCGCCCAGCAGATCGTCACCTCGTGCCCCAATTGCCACGTCCGCTTCCGGCAGGCCACCCAATCCCATCGGATGGAGATCCAGGCGAGATCATTGGCCGAGGTCATCGACGAGGCGCTGGAAGATGAAGTATCAGGGGACGAGGAGCCGTGAGATGACGCTGACCAAGGTCGATATACTCATTCGAGACGCTGTGGTCATCACGCAGAATAAGAATCGCGACATCTACTACGATGGCGCTGTCGCCATTGATGCCGGGGACATCGTTGCTGTCGGCCCCACCCATCAAGTCACACAGCGCTACAGCGGACAGAAGACCATAAAAGCCGCCAGCAGAGCGGTCATACCTGGCCTCGTCGACACCCATCACCACTTTCTTCAGAACTTCCTCAAGGGATCGCGGGACGACCTGGCGCTTGAGGATTGGATCGCCCAGGTCTCCTCACCTCGCATCGTTGCGGCGGTGCAGGACTATCGGAACGGTCGCTTTGGGTTGCAGCGCCACGCCACACGCCTCGGATGCGTGGAAGCGCTCCGATCCGGCATCACCTGCATTCTGAATATGGAATGGGCTACGCCGACCGAGATCGTGGACGTATACGAGGAGATGGGCATCCGCGCAGTCCATGCTCTTACGCTCACCGATCTGGATCAGTGGCAGGCGTGTGGTATGCTCCTGCCGATGGATGAGGCGATGGATCTGGCCGACCGTCTGATTCAGCGCTGCCGGACTTCCAATCTCGTCTCTTTCTGCTACGGACTGGCCTGTCCCAACTCTTGCAGCCCAAGCCTGTTTAAAGAGGTGCGCGAGCGTGCTGACGATGACGGCTCGCTCATTCACGTCCACATCGCCGAGACCGAGTTCGAGTGGCATCACATACGCACCCTCTATGGCAAAACACCCGTCGAACACTTGAACGACATAGGACTTCTCGGACCCGATGTCCTGGGCGCGCACTGCATCTGGCTCTCCGATGAGGATGTCGAAATTCTCAAGGAAACCGGAACAGCCGTGTCCCACAACCCCGAGTGCAATATGAAAGTCGCCGACGGCGTGGCGCAGGTAGCCAAGATGATTGAGGCAGGGGTCACTGTGTCGCTGGGAACCGACAGCTGCGCCGTCAACGACAACATGGATATGTTTGAGGCTATGCGCGTCGCCGCCTTCCTCCAGAAGGTGACGACGATGAATCCGGCCGTCGTTCCCGCCGCGGAGGCGTTTGCCATGGGCACCATTGGAGGCGCGAGGGCCCTGGGGATGGAAGACCAGATTGGGTCGCTGGCGGCAGGAAAAAAGGCCGACGTCGTCCTGATCGATCTAACCCAACCGCACATGCGTCCCATAAACAGCATTGTCAACAACCTGGTCTACTCCGCTAGCGCTGCCAGCGACGTGGAGACGGTGATTGTCGATGGCAAAGTCGTCGTGGAGGATCGCCAGCTGCTCTGTTGTGATGAGCAGACTGTCGTTTCTCAGGCTGAGTCTTTCGCCATCCAGCGCTTCTCAGAAGCTGGGTTGGACGTTCCGCCATACTATCAGACCGCGTTTGACTACTAGATCACACGAAGGGAAGAAACCAAATGAAAAGGGCTTTACTTCAAGAACCGTTCAAGTTCGTCATCAAACATGAGGATCGACCCGAACCAGGACCGGGCGAGGTTTTGGTCAACGTCGCAACCTGCGGCATCTGCGGCACCGACATCAATGCCTTCATCGGTAACGACCCCAGCGGGTGGCACATCGTCTACCCGTTCCAGATGGGTCACGAGCTTTCGGGCATCATCGCGGCCGTCGGCCAGGGCGTGCCCGATAAGCCCGGCCTGCGCGTCGGCGACCGGGTCGTGCCCGACGGTCGACTCCCCTGCCGGCGCTGCCATTACTGCCGACAGGGCCTATTCAACCTATGCACCGACCAGGGATATGTCGCCGGTGGCTTCTCCGAGTACGCTCTCTATCCTTACCGGAACCTCGTCTCCGTGCCCGATGGTGTCAGCCTGGAGCATGCCGCGTTCGGCGAGCCCCTGGGGTGCTGCGTCAATGGCAACAGCCAACTCCTCGATCCCCCCTTGGGCGGCGTTGGTGTGGTCATTGGGACGGGACCGATTGGGATGCTCCACCTCCAACTCCTAAAGAGCCGCGGCTTGATGACCGTGGGCGTCGATCTCCGTGAAAAACGGCTCAGGGTCGCCGCTGAGTTGGGGGCTGACGTCACCGTTCAGGCCGAGAAACATCACCAGGTCGATGACCACGTCATCGAACGCATCATGGAGATCACGGATGGACGGGGCGCCGATGTCGTGGTCAGCGCGGCCGGAAACGACACCGCCGTGCTCGACGAGGCTATTCAGATCGCCGCCAAGCGAGGACAGATCCTCTACTTCGCTGCTACCCTGAGCGATCCCGCTACGGTCAGCCTTGATCCCATTCACTATCGTGAGCTACGGCTGGTCGGCAGCCACGATTCCACGACCGCGCGTTACGAGACGGCTCTTTCTCTGTTGAAGACCCAGGCCGTGCAGGTAGAGCCCCTGATCACCCACCGCTTTCCCCTGGAGGACATCCAGGCGGCATTCGAGTTCGCCCGCAAGCGCGAGGGGATCAAAGTTATGGTGGTCAATGAGGATCTGCAAGCGGATCAATTCACTCATGGAGGTTAGGGAGTGAAACGAGGAAACGCCATCATCCAAGACACGTTCGCCGAGGCATGGGATCTGGAGGTGGTCCGGCTGGTGCTCACGGGAATCTCAGGAGAGGTCGCCCTCGGCGGCGCCCACCAGTTCGTGGGCACCGCTGGATCAAGCGAACTCGGCTCGGCCATCAACGGGGGCATAGAACGGGTGGCATACCCCCACGAGACGCCCGACGGGCGTCCCGGTGTCTTCATCTCTCTCACCCTGCCCCCCGACCGGCGGGATGGCTTGATTGAGGAACTCTCGCTACGCCTCGTATTGGCCACCCTGATTCCTACGTGCGCTGTGTTCGACGCCATGGTCCCCGAAGCGACGACAGAGCGGATTGATCTCTACGCAGCAACCGCCGACAGGTGGGGGGGATACGATACGCCGCGCGAGATCGATCGTCGACCTGTGTGCGTCGTCCCTACGACGACGGGACAGTTTGTCTATGAGAGGACCGTCTCTCTCTCCACATCCGGCACCGACGGACATTTCGTCTGCTACGCGCAGTCAGAGGCTTCTGCCGTCCTCGCCGTGCAGGCAGCCAAGAATGCCATTGCCGGAGTCGATGGGGTAGCGCCGATGGGATATGGCCTGGAGCAGATCTTTCGGGAACACGACTACATTCCGACGCTTCAGGATCAGGTCGAGGATAGCAGGGTTCCCCAGGGCGTCACCTCGATCCTCAATTTGCTGATGTTCGGAGCGGCGCCGGATCTGATGAGACGGGGAATGAAAGTCGCCATAGAGGCCGCTGCCCGCGTCCGCGGCGTCCAAGAGATTGGAGCCATGAACTTTGGCGGTGAGTTTGGTCGACACGAATACCATCTACACGAATTGCTTTTAGCGTGACTAAAACATAGGAGGCAAAAGGACGATGCAATATCGTAAACTTGGAAAGGCCGGCTTTGAGGTGTCTGAGATCGGTTATGGCGGATGGTGCATCGGAGGTGATTGGTGGAAGGGAAGCTGCGACCAGGATGCGCTTGACTCGATTAACTTGGCCATCGACCTAGGCGTTACCTTCATTGACACAGCCCTGGGGTACGGGGATGGCCACAGTGAGCGACTTATCGGCCAGGCGCTGTCCGGGCGCTCGGAGGAGGTCCACGTTGCCACCAAGATTCCGCCGCAGAACTTTAACTTCACCCCCGGGCCGGGTGACGCCGTGCAAGAGGCCTTCCCGCGTGAGTGGATTGTGGAATGCACCGAGAACAGCCTCGCGAACCTGGGCGTCGAACAGCTCGATCTCCAGATGTTTCACGTCTGGCTGGACGAGTGGGCGGAGCGGGATGAATGGAAAGAGACCGTGGAGAAACTGAAACAACAGGGCAAGATTCGCGCCTTTGGCCTCTCCCTCGTCTTCCCCCTCACCGACGCTCACGTCCCCCGCCGGGCGATTGAGACCGGGCTGGTCGATGCCTGTCAGGTTGTCCACAACATCTATCAGCAGGAGCCCGAGGACAAACTTTTCCCCCTGGTCGAGGAGGCTGACGTTGGCGTCATCGCCCGTTGTCCGTTGGACGAAGGTGCATTGAGCGGCAAGCTCACGCCGGAGACCTGTTTTCCCGAGGAGGATTGGCGGAACGATTACTTCTGTGGAGACCGCAAGCAACAGGTCTGCGATCAAGCTGAGCAACTTCAATGGCTCATTCAGCAAGGTGAAGCCTCGTCGTTGCCTGAGGCGGCGCTTCGCTACGTCTTGAGCCACCGGGCCGTTTCCACCGTCATCGTGGGGATGCGCAAACTAGAACACGTCCGGGCCAATGCTGCAGCTTCTGATAAGGGGCCGCTTGCACAGAAGGCCCTTGAGCGTCTCGAAGAGCATGCCTGGCCCCATAACTTCTGGGTTTAAAGCTAGATGAGGATAGGGAGGAGTCATTGAGTTCCTTAGCTTGGGTCGATCTTTCGACAGCTACGACACGTGTCGAAGCATTGAGTCCGGATCTTGCGCTGCGTTTCCTTGGTGGAAGGGGCATTGGAGCGGCTTTGTTGCGCGAGCAAGTGGCAGACACGCAGAATCCCTATGCTCCCGAGAACCCCCTCATCTTCAGCGTGGGTCCCTTCACCGGAACGCCCTGGCCCACCGGCGCACGGAGTCACGTCACCTTCCACTCGCCGCTGACCGGCATCTACGGCTACGCCAACGCTGGCGGCTTCTTCGGGGCGGCGCTTCGCCGCGCCGGTTACGACGGTCTGGTGATCAAGGGACGGGCGAAAGAGCCGGTCTTCCTCGAGATCGGGCCAGGGGAGGTCAGGATACAGCCGGCAGAGGATCTCTGGGGCCAAGGCGTGCAGAACACGCACGACGCCCTTGCCGGAGGTGGCGCTCGCGTGGTCTGCATCGGGCCGGCTGGCGAGAACCACGTTCGAGTCGCCGCCATCATGGCCGACGGCAACCGCGCGATGGCCCGTTGCGGCGGCGGCGCTGTGATGGGCAGTAAGCACCTCAAAGCTGTCGTTGTAAGAGGCAAGAAGACCCTCGATCTGCCGCCAGCTTTTCGGAGTGAGGCCCGCAAGGCCTTCGAGCGTGTCCGCGATCACCCCCACGTTTCCGGACTGCGTGACCGGGGCACCGTCTTCCTCGTGGCGGGGAAGAACGCCACCGGCGACCTCCCGGCCTATAACCATCAGCAAGGCCAGGTCTCGTGGGCCCACCGTGTCGACGGCGCGGCGGTCTCGAAAGTCACCGAGAAGAACACAGGTTGCTTCGCTTGTCCCATCCGTTGCGCTCGTGTCACCCGGGTCGAGAGCGGTCCCTATGCAGGCCACCTTGAGGGTCCTGAGTACGAGACGCTCGACGCTTTGGGTCCGATGTGTGGCATCGACGATCTTGAGGTCATCATACACGCCAACCGCCTGTGCAATGACTTGGGTTTGGACACCATTTCCACCGGCGTCATCATCGCATTCGCCATGGAGTGCCGCCAGCGCGGGCTGCTTGCGGATGCGCGCTATTCCTTGGACTGGGGGGATCCAGACAGCCTTCTCGGGCTGATCAAAGATATGGCTCACCGGCGCGGTCTCGGTGACCTGCTGGCAGAGGGAAGCCGACGCGCGGCCCAGGTAATCGGCGGCAATGCCCCACAATTCGCCATGCACGTCAAGGGCATGGAGCTACCGCGTCAGGAGCCCCGCATCGCCAAGGGATTTGGACTGGGCCACGCGACGTCCAATCGGGGGGCCGACCACCTCTATGCACTGCCGACGATTGACCTGGCAGGGAACCTCGAAGCCGCCGAGCGACTCTTCCCGCCGGCGATGGCGCCCCAGTTGATGGACACCGACGATGAGACCTACAAGCCGGACCTGATCGTCTTCACCGAACACTACTGCGCTGTATCCGACGCTCTGGGCGTCTGCAAATTCAGCACTGCCGAGACTTACGCCCTGTATCCAGAGGATTTAGCGCGAGGTCTTAGCGCCCTGTGGGGACGCCAGATCAGCGGCGACGACCTGCTGACCGCCGGAGAGCGCATCGTGAACCTCGAACGGCTGTACAACGTGGCGCTGGGCATCGACCGCGCCGATGATCGACTGCCGGAGCGCTTCACGTCTGAACCCCTGGCGATTCATACCTTCCAATGCAACGAAGAGACGGACGTCGTGGAAGCATCGACCGATCCTATCCACGTCGGACGGGTGCGTGACTTTGAGGGTATGCTCGACCGCTACTACCGGTTGCGCGGCTGGGACAGCCAGGGCGTGCCAACCGATGAGAAGCTGCAAGAATTGGGGCTCCAGGAAAAAGATGGATAGCGCGGCTGGGACAGCCATGGACCTCGTCGTTCGCAATGGCACGCTGATCACACCAGGCGGCCCTGTCGCGAGCGACATCGGGATCGTTGGCCCACGTATCGCCGCCATCGCCAAGGACTTGGATGGTGCAACGGAGATCGATGGCACAGACTGCTATGTGTTGCCCGGAGGGGTCGATCCCCACGTCCATCTCCAGATGCCCGCGGGCGACGTCGTCAGCAGCGACGATTTCACCAGCGGCACGATCGCGGCGGCCCTGGGTGGCACCACGACTGTCATCGACTTTGTGGAGCCCGCGCCGGGGGAATCCCTCCTGAAGGCGCTCGAGGGGCGGCGGGGCGAGGCTGACGCTCGCGTGGTCATCGACTACGGCCTTCACATGACCATCCCCGCGTGGCACGCGGCGCACCCCGAGTCTTTGGCCCAGTTGCCCGAGGTCGTCGATGCCGGCGTGTCCAGCTTCAAGCTCTACATGGCCTACGAGGGATTCCGCTTGGACGATGCGCAGCTCTCTCACGTCATCACCGCTGTCCGAGAGGTCGGTGGCCTTCCCATCGTCCATTGTGAGAATGGACCCATCTGCGAGTGGCTCCGCTCCCGGGCGCTGGCCCGGGGTGAGGTCGCGCCCCTCTACCACGCCCTGACCCGCCCGCCGCGCCAGGAGGCCGAGGCGGTCAGCCGCATCATCGACATCGCCGCTCTGGCGGGAAGCCCCGTCTACGTCGTGCACGTCTCGTGCGAGCAGGCCCTGCGGCGCATCCAGGCCGCCCAATCCCGCGGCGATGTGGTCTACAGTGAGACCTGCCCCCAATACCTGACCCTGGATCAGGCAGCATTGAGCGGCCCGGACGGCGCACGCCTGATCTGCGCCCCGCCGCTTCGCAGCCAGCGAGACAGAGATGCCCTATGGGGCGGGTTGGCGCGAGGCCACATCGACGTCCTGGCCACAGACCATTGCCCCTTCTCGGCCGCAGAAAAGGCCGGTCACCTGGATTTCACCACGGTCCCGGGTGGTTTACCCTCAATTGAGGCCCGGCTTGGTTTGATGCACGATGCCCTCGCCGCCCATGGCGTGAGCCTGGAGCGCTGGTGTCAGGTCTGTTGCACGAATCCCGCCACCATCTTTGGCATGGCGCGCAAGGGCCGGATCGCCGTGGGGTTCGACGCTGACCTCGTCGTCTTCGACCCGAAGCTGGAACTGAGGATCGAGGCCAGTGAGACTCTCCACGAGGACGTCGATTGGACCCCGTATGCAGGCATGTGCGTCCGCGGGTGGACGCGTGACGTCATCCGTCGCGGTGAGATCATCGTGCGCGCGGGTGAGTTCGTAGGGGGCGTCGGTCGCGGTGAGTTTGTGCCCATGGCCCTCTCTCGGTAGAGGCGAGGGACCACTTGCTATTGGAGGAAAGCGTGCAGTTAAGAATCAACGATGAGAAATGTACCGGTTGTCGCATCTGCATGACCTACTGTTCTTTCCATCACGAAGGTGTGATCTGGCCGGCGCTGGCCCGTATTCGCATTGAGACCGAGACTGATAGTGGGCCGTTCAGTCCCCAGGCCTGCCGCCAGTGCAACGCCCGTCGCGCATCGGAGGGCGCCCTGGCCCCCTGTGCGGAGGCCTGCCCGGTGGAGGCTATTCGTCTCGACGAGAGCACGGGGGCCTGGGTCATCAGTCTCACAGAATGCACCGGATGCGGGGCCTGTGAGGAGGCCTGTCCCTTCGGAATGATCATCTTCGATCACCAGCGGGAGTTGGCGTTGAAGTGCGATCTGTGCGGCGGAGAGCCCGAGTGCGCAGCGATGTGCCCCAGTGGGGCGATTGAAGTAAGATTGAAGTGAGTAAGGACGAGGTGAATATGTTTCCTTACAAAGGTTATGCTGGTAAGTGGCTGCACGTCAATCTGACCACAGGACGGGTGGAATCCCGTCCATACGACCGGGAGATGGCCGAGCAGTACCTGGGCGGCAACGGCTTCGGAGCGCGGCTGCTCTGGGAGCGCGTGGGGTCGGACGTTCACCCCTTGGCCCCCGAGAGCCTGCTCATCTTCTCCACCGGTCCCCTGTGCGGCACGCTCGTTCCCAACCCCGGTCGGATGGAGGTCATCGCCAAGTCCCCTCTCACCGGGATCTACGGGGACGCGAACACCGGCGGCTTCCTGGGGCCGGAGCTCAAGTTCGCCGGTTGGGACGCCATCGTGGTCACCGGGCAGGCCAGCCATCCTGTGTATCTCGCCGTCGCTGATTCGCACGTTGAGGTCCGCGATGCCCGTCCGTTGTGGGGAAGCACCACGTCAGAGACCGAGGCGAGCATCCGCAAGCTGTGGGACGACCCTGAGGTCAAGACAGCCACCATTGGCCCGGCCGGCGAGAATGGCGTGCTCTTCTCCGGTATTCAAACGACACCGCAGCGATCCGCTGCCCGGTGTGGGCTAGGAGCTGTCATGGGAAGCAAGCGGCTCAAGGCCATCGCCGTCCGTGGTCACGGTGCTATCCCCATCGCCGATCCTGGCCGTTTCCACGCCGTAGCGGCCGAGCTCCATCATCGGTTGCGCGCCAACCCGATCTTTGAAGCGGTCGCTGCCCACGGGACACCGGGTATCGTCTCGATGATGGATGCCCTGGGCCGCTTCCCGACCAAGAACTTCCAGATGGGCTCGTTTCCCGACATAGAGGCCATCAGTGCCGAGTCCCTCGAAGCGCGGGCTTTCGTCCGCCACCTGGCTTGCTTTGGCTGTCCCGTGGCCTGCGACAAGCTCTACACCTTGCCCGACGGCCCCTATGCCGGCACGTCCATCCGCAGCGTCGAGTACGAGACGCTGAACGCCATGGGAGCTGCCGTATGGAACGCCGACCTGGACACTATCCTGCAGGCCAATCGCCTGTGCGACGAACTGGGCATGGATACCATCTCAGCAGGACGGGCCATCAGTTTGGCTATGGAGCTATGGGAGCAAGAGATCCTCAACCTGGACGACACCGATGGACTCGCCCTCCACTGGGGTGATCGGGATGTCATCCTGACCTTGTTGCAGAAGATGGCGCGGCGAGAAGGTGACTTCGCGACCCTTCTATCCCAGGGGGTCCGGCGTGCCGCCGAGGCGATCGGCCGCGGCGCCGAGGAATACGCCATGCACGCCAAGGGCATGGCCATAGCTGCCCAGGACGGTCGGGCCCAGAAGTCCATGGGACTGGCGCACGCGACCTCCAACCGGGGCGCCGACCATCTGAAGGCATTTCCCGTCATCGACGAGACCGGCTACCCCGACGAGGCTCGCCGCCGCTACGGTGAGGACTACCTGCCGGAGATGGCGCAGCCCCTGGCGACCAAGCACAAACCTTTCCTGGTCAAGGATGGCGAGGACTTTGGCGCGGTCGTGGATTCGGTCGGCATGTGCAAGTCCGGTGGGACCTTTGTCCTCGCCGAGATCTACTGGCCGGACATCGCGGCCGCTCTGGAGGCTGCCACGGGGATGGAGATGGGGGTAGAGCGCCTGAAGCGTATCGGCGAGCGCATCTACAACCTTCAGCGCTGCTACAATGCCCGCCACGGCATCACCCGGGCCGACGATCGGCTGCCACGCCGCTTCAGCGAGGAACCCTCGCCCTCGGGGAACGCAAAGGGAGAGACGATCCAACTGGCGGCTATGCTGGACGAGTACTACCGGCTGCGAGGATGGGACCGCCAGACGGGCTGGCCGACGAAAGAGAAACTCCAGGAGCTCGGCCTGGAGGACGCCATAGAGGAACTCGACTTGTGACCATCGGCGTGACGATCCAGTACCACAACATCCTTCGGCGTGGTGTTGGCCTTGACGAGGAACGGGTGCGCCTGCCCCTCGGATCCTCCGTTGCCGATGCAGTGAATCATCTCTCGACAACTCACGCTGCCCTGCGCAGTCTGCTCTTCACGGCCGAGGGGGAGGTGGTCTCCCACCTGGTGGTCTTTCGCAACTACAAGCTGGTGACCCACGAGCAGTTCGGCGCCAGCCTGGAAGATGGGGACGAACTCAAGCTCTTTCCCGCCATCTCCGGTGGCTGAGGCCGCGTCCGCTAGGAGATCCGTATGAACACCACCCTGATCCTGGGCAAGATGCTGTGGGCGGACACCAAGGAGGCCTCCCAACCAGGCTGGGGGGTTGCCGTGGAGGACGAGCGCATCGTTGCCACCGCATCCCACGCCGAACTGCGCGCTCGTTTCCCTGGGGCTTCCGTCTTGGATGCCCCGGACGTGGTGGTCATGCCCTCGTTCGTCAACGCCCATCACCATATGTACGGCGTGCTCTCCCACGGCATCCCCCTGGACGAAGCACCGGAGGGGTTCTGGCCCTTTCTGGAGGACTTCTGGTGGCCGCGGGTGGAGGACCGTTTGACCCACGAGTTGATCGCCGCCGCGACCGAGTGGGCTTGCCTGGAGATGGTGCGATCGGGGGTCACCACTTTCTACGACTGTCTTGAGGCCCCTTACGCCCTTCCCGGTGGACTGGTGGTCGAGGCGGAGATCGTCCGTCGCTGGGGCTTGCGCGGGGTGCTCTCCTTCGAGGCTACCCAGCGGATCAGCCCCGAAAACGGCGATCTCGGCCTGGAAGAAAACGCCCGCTTCATCGACGCATGCCAAGCGGAAGGCGGGCTCGTCTCTGGAATGATGTGTTTTCACACGACTTTCACGTGCTCGGCTGACTTTATCCGCCGCGCCTTTGCCCTCGCCGCGGAGCGAGACGCCAGGGTGCACATGCACCTCTCCGAGGGGACCTATGAGCCCGAGTATTGCCTATCCCACTTCGGTGTCCGACCGGCCGCCTACTACGACCGACTCGGCGTCCTTGGGCACCACGTCCTGGCCTCGCAGTGTGTCCAGGTAGATGACGAGGAGATCGACTTGCTTGCCCGTCGCGGCGTCCACGTGTCCCACCAACCAATCTCCAACTGCGAGGTTGGCGGTGGCTTCGCCCCGGTGCCGGAGATGCTGGGGGCGGGAGTGAACGTCGCCCTGGGCACCGATGGCTACGTCAACGACATGTTCCAGGTTATGCGCAGCGCAGCGCTGATACCCAAGGCCCGCCTGCTCGATCCGGGTGCCATGCCCGCCGCCAGCGTGTGGACCGTGGCCACGCAGAACGGGGCCCGGGCGCTGGGGTTCAAAGACCTGGGCACCCTGGCGCCCGGCCAGTGCGCCGATCTGCTGCTGATCCCGGCCGATCTGCCAACGCCCCTCACGGCCCACAACGCAGCGGACCAATTACTTCTCTGGCGCAGCCCCGGCGATGTACGCGGCGTAATGTGCGCCGGGAAATGGCTCCTGCGCGACGGTGAGACAGTCGGTGTGGACGAAGAGGCCGTGCGCGCCAACGTCCTCGAAGCGGCCGCCCGCCTGTGGTACGAGTAGGTCCATCACTCTACGGCGTCAGTAGCTCAGAAAGAGACAGTGATGACAGACTTGAGCGTTGACCTCTGCGGAATCCATCTCCCCAATCCGCTCATCCTCGCCTCCGGCCCCCTCTCGTGGAATGCCGAGGCCATTCGCTCGGCCCTGGAAACCGGAGCGGCGGCCGTGGTCACCAAGACGATCCGGCCGGAGGCCACCGTCAACCTCACGCCCCACATCGCCCGGTCGGGCCGACGGAGCATGCTCAACACCGAGGGCTGGTCCGACTTGTCGGCCGAGCAGTGGATTGAGCAGGAGTTGCCCTCGCTGGTCGATCGGGGCGGCGTGGTGATCGCCAGCACCGGACACACTCCCGCCGAGGTCGAGCGCCTCGCCGGACCGCTGGCCGCGACCGGTGTCGACCTCTTGGAACTCGTCTCCTACGACGCGCAGGACGCCGCCCCCATGGTGGCGATGGCAAAGCGCCTTGTCTCTATCCCGGTACTGATTAAAGTCAGCGCCAACTGGCCTGACCTCCAAGAAGTGGTCGCCGCCTGCCTCCAAGCCGGGGCCGATGGCATCACAGCTATAGACTCCATCGGCCCGGTTCTAGGGATTGATGTGGAGACAGGCCGACCGCTGCTGGGGTCGTTCGCATGGCTCTCCGGTGAGGCCATCCGCCCCATTGCTCTCCGAGCTGTTGCAGAGATATGTCTCCGCCACAACGTGCCGGTGGTCGGCACAGGCGGTGTGGGTGGAGCTGAAGAGGCACTGGAGATGGTGATGGCCGGGGCGACGGCCGTCGGTGTGCATACGGCCCCGCTCCTCCAGGGTCTGGCGTGGTTCGGCAAAACGCTGCACCGACTGGAGCGGTGGCTGGACCAACGGCGCTGCGATCAACTCTCCGATCTGCGTGGTCAGACCCTTCAATATCTCCAGGAGACACCATCCCACGCCACATTGACGTTCAATTTCGATGCCAAGACCTGCACAAAGTGTGAGCGTTGTGTCACCGTCTGTGCCTATCAGGCTCGTCAACTGACGCCAGCGGGTGATATGTTTTTAAACAAAGCGCTATGCCACTCGTGTGGTCTCTGTGCCTCGGTCTGCCCGACGGATGCGTTGCGGACACGGTAATTAATGGATAGTGTCACCAAAATTTCGCAGGCTCTTTGGGATTTCGCATAGTAGGGCCATATATAGTGGTATGCCGAGCTCACCGCAAGCCCGCAGTCGACTGGATAGATTGCTCTCTACCGAGGCACAAGCAGGCGGTGAGCGGGCAGTGTTTCTACCATTGGCGTATTGCTGATGTTTTCACTGGTGTTTCTTTCACCGCTGCCCCGCCTTGGCCTCCACCGGAGGGAGCACGCCGTTGATGGCCATTGCTTGCTCCGTGTTATCATCGTTTTCCTTGGATGAGAGACAAAGGATCAAGCGAGGACGTTTCATCGTTTTGCGGTGTGCCCACCCTCGGATCATCCACCGCTGTTTCCTTTCACTGGCTGTTTCCACACCCCGCTTGCCCCCGCTTCCCACGCTCGCTACAACCCGCAAGCGACCAGACAGATCGCTGTCCGCCAAGGCACAGGCAGGCGGTGAGGTTGCAGTGTTTCTGCCATTGGCGTGTCACTGCTGTTTTCACCGATGTTTCCGCCTTGCTCTCCACCGGGGGGGAGCAAGGCGTTGCTGACCATTGCTTGCCCGGTGTTCTCATCGTTGTCCTTGGATGAGAGACAAGGGATCAAGCAATGGCGCTTCATCGTCTTACGGCGCGCCCGCCCTCGGATCATCACCGCTGTTTCCACACCCCGCCTTGCTCACGCTCATCACAATCCGCAGCCGACCAGATAGATTACTATCTGCCGAGGCACAGGCAGGCGGTGAGGTTGCAGTGTTTCTACCATTGGCGTGTCACTGTTGTCTACACCGCTGGCCCGCCTTGTTCTCCACCGGGGGGAGTGTGCGGCGTTGATGGCCATTGCTTGATCGGTGTTCTCTTCGTTTTCCTTGGAGAAGAGACAAGGGATCGAGACGATGGCGTTTCATCGTTTTGCGGCGTGTCCGCCCTTGGAGTGTCACTGTTGTTTCCTTTCACTGGATGTTTCCACATCCCACGACCAGCAGAATAT
>DAOTUC010000178.1:0-8893 GCA_034437315.1 Anaerolineae bacterium | reverse complement strand
CCCTCTTCGACCTGGTGAGCGAGCGGCGGGACGGGCGTCGCTGTCGGCGTGGGGGTTGGGGTCTGGGTAGGCGTAGGCGTGGGCGTCGCCGTCCGCGTGGGGGTTAGGGTCTGTGTAGGGGTGGGCGTCTCCCGCTCGATGGGCTGCGCGGTCATCAGAGAATAGAGGCCAAAACTGAACACCGACAGGATGGCGAACGCCAGCCCGACCACGATCAGCGCCCTGAGCCAGATAGGCAGGGTTGGCTCTTCGATCTCTTCTTCCGGTTCCTCGATCGGCGTCTCTGCTTCTTCCAGCGAGACGCCGCACATCAGGCAAGTCTTGGCCATCGCCGCCACGCGAGCCCCACAAGCGGGGCAGCGACGCTGTTCCTCAGCTACGGGTGGAAGTTCTGTCTCTTCAGCCATTCGTTTTGATCACCATACCGGTAGATAAGATCAACTGGCCGGGCCGGTTTCGACAAACACCTCTGTACGCTCCTGCCGCTCCTCGTCGACGATATCCATCACCCGGCCCTCTGCGCCCGCTTGTACAGCGGCGGCGAGCTCTTCCAGCTTGATCTCCTCCCGGGCCAGGCGGGCGCCCATATTGGCCCCTACGTCAATCAGGTTCCACGGCATCCGGATATCCACGTATTCGCGCCCAGTCTGGAGATCGGTGACGCGGATACGGATCTGGTAGGGTTTGTTAGCCGGCCTTTCCGATTGAGAGGGCCTTTCCGCGCGCGGGGACGGCTCCATAGCCTCCAGCAGTCGAGCGCCCTCCTCAGCCGTCATTCGCCCGTTCTGGACCATTTTAAGGATTTCCAGGTGTTCCTTCGATGTAGCCATATGTATTCAGATCCGTCGCCCATTGAAAAGATATCAGGTGATGCCCCTGGCGCGATTCGAACGCGCGACCTTGAACTTAGGAGGTTCCTGCTCTATCCAATCTGAGCTACAGGGGCACAGCGCTGCTGATTATAACACGCCCCGCACATCGCGGCAAGAAAGGTCAGCGCAGCTTGATGTAGGAAAAATCCTACAAAGATTTCAGAAAAGACCTACACGCCAATGGCCTTATTCTGATATACAACTACCCTCTTTTCCATTATAATAGGGTCTATCCAGTGAAATGCTTGTTCTTTGTGCAAGAATTTTGCATACGAAGCCCCCTTATTGGTTCCCGCTCGTCCGGGATAGGGTTTTGTAGATTGATGTGCTGGTAGATGTTTTCGTCGATTCGCTGATTCTTCAAAAGGAGCACGTGATGTTAAAGGTTCTCATCGCCGACGATTCCGCTCTATTACGCGAACGATTGGCCCGGACATTGGCCAACGTGCCGGGTGTTGAACTGGTTGGTCAAATGACGAATGGACGAGAGACGCTGGACGCGGTTCAACAGCTCAAACCGGATATCGTGATCCTGGATATTCGCATGCCCAAGGGGAACGGTCTCCAAGTTCTCAAGGCGATCAAAGTTGACAAGGACGCGCCGGTCGTCATCATCCTCACCGCCTATCCCCATCCTCAATACCAACGCATATGCCGGGAGGCTGGGGCCGAATTTTTCTTCGAGAAATTGAGCGAATTCGACCGCGTTCCACAAGTGATCGCAAATCTGGCGCTCCAATCCAAAACCCAACCATCCGGTGAAAAATGGCGCTTGACGTGCAGGGGAATGAAGTAGAGGTAGGGAAATGAGGGAACAAAGATTGAAGAGATTGAAGACCAACAACGATTCAACGCTTCACACACCACAGGCAGAACAATTACCGCTCTGGCAAGCGCTGTTCGAAAACGCGATGGACGCCGTCTTGCTGGTAGATGACGACGCCTGTTGCCTGGATGGGAACCCCGCCGCCAGCCAACTCCTGGGCCGCCCGCGTGCGGAAATTCCCTCACTGGCGATGTGGGACATCCACATCTGCCAAAGCCAAAGCCTACGCCGAGGAAGGCCGCCTGGTCATTCTGGAATTGATGGGGTATCTGACTTCTCATTACCACTATCTGGCGATGGGCAATCATCACATAGGAGTAAATGGTTATGAATAAAGCGTTGCTCAACTTAAGCCTCAGGCTATATGTCACAGACCAGACCCCGAGGTCGGAACAGGCGATCATCAACCTGCGCCGGATCTGTGAGAGTAGGTTGCATGACTGCTACGAAATAGACATCGTCGACGTCCTCGAACAACCCCAGCGGGCCGAGCGAGAGAAAATCATCGCCACCCCCACCCTGATCCGGGTCTCCCCCCCACCCTGTCGCCGCATCATCGGCGATCTATCAGACACCGATAAGGTCTTGAACAGCCTGGGCCTGGCGTCCTACCGGCAATCGAAAATCACAGAGGAGGAAAAATGAACACCCAGAAGACACAACAACCGATTGAAAAACTATTGACCGGCATCGAAAGCTTCGATCTGGTATCCGATGGCAGCTTGCCGCGTGGACGCACGACCCTGGTCACCGGAACCGCTGGCAGCGGCAAGACGGTTCTAGCCGCCCAATTTCTGGCCGAGGGGATCACTAAATTCGATCAAAACGGCGTGTTCGTCACCTTCGAGGAATCGGTCGACGACATCCGCAAGAATATCGCATCTCTGGGTTGGGACATCGCCTTCTGGGAGGCGGAGGGGCGCTGGCGTTTCGTGGACGCCTCCCCCCAGACGGGCGAGGAGACGATAGTGGCCGGCAGCTACGACCTGGGGCCCGCATCGAGAGCGCCGTGCACCAGGTGGGAGACGAACGTCTCTCGATGGACTCCCTGGGCGCCGTCTTCAGCCGTTTCGAGGATAACGCGCTCATTCGGGGCGAGCTTTTTCGCATCGCCTCGGCCCTCAAAAGTATGGGTATGACTGCTATGATGACGGCCGAGCGGAGACAGGACTACGGCGACATCACCCGTTTCAGCATTGAGGAGTTCGTCGCCGATAACGTCATCATCCTGCGCAACGCCCTGGAGCAGGAGAAGAGACGGCGCACCATTGAGATCCTCAAGTTCCGGGGCACCAATCATCACAAGGGAGAATACCCTTTCACCATCATACCCGGCGAAGGGATCGTGGTCATCCCGCTCTCCTCCCTGGAGCTGAAACAGAAATCGTCCAACGTGCGCATCACGTCCGGCAATCCGGACCTGGATGATATGTGCGGGTGCACATCGACCCGGCCGAGATCAACCGCTTGCAAGGATTATTTATCGAGGAGAATCTATGAACAGCATCAGCAAACAATCCCTGGAAAAACAACTCGCCAAATGCCAGGCGGCGCTCGCGGCCAGCGAAACCCGCTTCCGGAACGTCATCCAGCACAACGCCGACGGCATCCTGATCGTGGATCGCCATGGAACCGTGAAATTTGTCAACGCCGCCGCCGAGCGCTTGCTCGGCCGGTCGAAGGAGCGCCTGATCGACGAGACTTTCGGTTTCCCCCTGGTCGCCGGCGACACGACGGAATTGGACATCTTCCACGAGAGCGCGAACAGGCAGCGCGCCACATCGCGCGGTGAAGGCGCTGATCGTGATAAAACGGTGGTCGAAATGCGCGTCGTGGAGAGTGAATGGGCCGGCGAACCGGTCTATCTGGCGACCTTGCGCGACGTCACCGAGCGCATCCGCACCGCAGGGGAACGGGCCCAGGCGGAGGCCTCGCTGGCCTGGCAGGCGTCCATCGACGCCTCCATCGCCGCCCTATCTCAGGCGCTGATCTCGCCCACGTCGATTGAAGAGATATCGGGCCTGGTGCTGGAACACGCCCAGCGCTTGACGCACAGCGCCTTCGGTTTCGTCGGCTACATCGATCCACATAACGACCACCTGATATGCCCGACGATGACCAAGAATATCTGGGAAATGTGCCAGGTCGAGGGCAAGGGGTCCGTCTTCGAACACTGGAGCGGCCTGTGGGGCTGGGTGCTGGCGCATCGCCAATCGCTCTTGACCAACGACCCGGCGGAAGACCCGCGCTCGTCCGGCGTCCCGGAGGGGCACATCCCCATCGAGAATTTTCTATCGGCTCCGGCGCTGCTGGGAGAGGAGTTGGTGGGACAGATCGCGCTGGCGAACTCGGAACCGGGTTACAGCGAAAGGGACCTGATCCTGGTCGAGCGGTTGGCTCAACTCTACGCCATCGCCATTCGCCGCCAACGCACGGAGCAGCAATTGAAGGACGCCCTGGAGGAAAAGGAAGTGCTGCTCAAAGAGATACATCATCGCATCAAGAACAATATGCAATCACTGATCTACCTGATCGACATGCAGGCGGACACCATCGCCGACCCGGATGTGCTGCACGCGCTGGACGATCTCCAGGGGCGCGTCCGCGCGATGGCGCTGATTCATAGCCAGCTCTACCAATCACAAGATCTGGCCCGCGTCGATTTCGGCGCCTACCTGGAGGAGTTAGCCACCTACCTGATCCACGCATCTCAACGCGGCCTGGACGTCAAGCTGGTCGTGGAAGCGGAGGAATCGCCCATCAACGTCAACGCCGCCATCCCCTGCGGGCTGATGGTCAACGAACTGCTGACCAACGCGCTGAAACACGCCTTCCCGCCCGGCAGCAACGGGGAATGCCAGGTCAACGTGAGCTTCAAGGCGTATGATGACCAATACGCACTGACCATCAGCGACAACGGCGTGGGACTGCCGGCGAACCTGGATTGGCAATCGACCGACTCGTTGGGTTTGAAACTGGTTAAAATCTGGGCCACCTATCAACTGAGCGGCGACATCCAGGTGGATACGGAGCGCGGCACAACCTTCTCGATCACCTTTCCCAAGGAGAGCGAATGAGCGAAATCGACCACATCGCGCGACTTTCTGGAGATAAATGACATGACGACACGTCATCAAAGCGACTCACCGGGTGACGAGCGCTCACGCATCCTGATCGTCGAGGACGAGGGCCTCATCGCGTATCACCTGGAACAGATGCTATCCCGCCGGGGTTACGAGGTCACCGGCGTGGTTACCAGCGGCGAGCAAGCCCTCCAGCACATCGACGAGTGCCCACCTGACCTGGTGCTGATGGACATCTACCTGGCGGGCGAGATGAATGGGATTGAGACTGCGACCAAGATCCAAGAGCGCCTGGACGCGCCCATCGTCTACCTGACCGCTCACCCCGAGGACACGCTGTTGCAACAGGCCAAGATCACCGGGCCTTACGGTTATCTGTCCAAACCGGTGCAGGATAGGGACCTATGCGCTGCGATTGAGACCGCCCTCTACCGGCGACAGATGGAGGCCCGCCTGCAAGAGAGCGAGACTCGCTACCGGCTGGTCTCGGAACTGGTATCCGACTTTGCCTACGCCTTCCGCATTGAGGCGGACGGCGCGCTGACTCACGAGTGGACCACCGAAGCCTTCACCCGGGTGACCGGCTATACCCCCGACGAATTGGACACCCAGGAGAAATGGCTCCATCTCATCCATCCCGACGACCGGGCTCAGTTCATGGCGGATCTCCCGCTGGCCCTGGACGGCCAATCCAAGGAAGGCTACGTCCACATCTGCACCAAACAGGGGGAGGTCCGCTGCCTGCATCTCTACAACCGGCCGATCATAGACGAAGAACAGGGCCGCGTCGTCCGCATCGTCGGGGCTGCGCAGGATATCACCGAGCAGAAACGGGCGGAGGAGGCGATGCACTGTTACGCCGCGGAATTGGAGGAGCGCAACAAGGAGTTGGACGCCTTCACCCATACCGTGGCCCACGAGTTGAAAAATCCCCTGGGATACCTGGTCGGTTTCGCCGAGGTGATGCTCGACGACGATTACCCGCTGATAGAGGAAGAGCGAAAACAAATTCTCCAGAAGATCGCCTGGACCGGGCGTAAGATGAGCCACACGATCGCCAACCTGCTCCTGCTGGCCAATGTGGGCCAGCAAGACGTCCAGGCGACCGTGTTGGATATGGCCCAAATCGTGCAAGAGGCCTTGAAATTACTCAGCGCCCAGATCAAAGCCTACCGGGCCGAGATCATTCTCCCCCCGGAGGACGCCTGGCCGACCGTCCTGGGCCGCGCCGCCTGGATCGAGGGGGTATGGGTGAATTACGTCAGCAACGCCCTCAAGTACGGCGGGGATCCAGAGGCCGGCGTCCGGCCGCGCGTCGAACTGGGTTTTGACGACGCGGCGCAATCTCCAGACGTCATCCGTTTCTGGGTGCGGGATAACGGCCCCGGCCTGACGGAGGAGGAGCAATCCCGCCTGTTTACCGCCTTCGCCCGGCTCGACCAGGAGCGCGCCCAGGGGCACGGATTGGGCCTGTCTATCGTGCAGCGCATCTTGAAAAAACTGGGCGGGCAAGTAGGCGTCGAAAGCCAGGTGGGAAAGGGGAGTGTCTTCTACTTCACTCTGAGGCGAATCGGCGAATCAGCGAATGGAGGAAAGGCATCAAAAACATGACCGATAAAGAAATGAACGCTGCGCCCGCGCGTGTCCTGATCGTGGAGGATGAGGGCATCATCGCGATGCGATTGGAACGCCTATTGACGCGACTGGGCTATATCGTCACAGGGATGGCGTCCACCGGCGAGCAGGCGCTCCGGCGCGTGGCGGAGCAGCCGCCCGACCTGGCGCTGATGGACATCAAACTGGCGGGCAAGATGGACGGCGTCGAGACCGCCGCCCGCATTCGCGCCCAATTAGACGTGCCCATCGTCTACCTTTCCGCCCATCCGGAAGAAATGGTGATGGAACAGGTCAAACGCACGCAACCCTACGGCTTCTTATCCAAGCCGGTGCGCGACCAGGAGCTCCAGGCCACGGTCGAGATGGCGCTCTACAAGCACCAGATGGAAGCCCGGCTCAAGCTGAGCGAGGAGCGTTTCCGTATGACGATTCAACTCGCGCCGATTGGCGTGGGCATCGTGAACAGCGAGGGCGGCATGATCGATTGCAACACTGCGCTGGCGGAGATGCTCGGTTATACCCGCGAGGAATTGCTGGACCTGCACTTCGTCGATTTCACCCATCCAGATGACCTGGAGCGGGAACGACAACTGATCAACGAGCTATGGGCCGGCGAGCAACCCCAGTATCGCATGGAAAAGCGCTATATCCACAAACATGGCCACGTCATCTGGGTGGACGTGGCGGCCTCCCTGTACAAAGGCAAGACGGGAGACCTGGCCTTCGGTTTCGCCTTCGTGCAGGACATCACCAAGCGGGTCGATGCGGAAGCAGAGCGAACGCGGGCGGAACGGGCGCTGCGCAAAAGCGAGGAACAACTCGCCGCCATCTTCGAGCACGCGCCGATCGCGATGATGATCCTCGACCGCGAGCGGCGGATCCACAAGATCAACCGTTCGGCGGCCGCCTTCAACGAGCGTCCGGCCGACGCGCCGGGCAACCTGCGTTTCGGAGCCGCGTTGCGCTGCGTCCACGCCCTGGACGACCCTGAGGGGTGCGGATACGGGCCGCTATGCAAGGCCTGCACCATACGGAACGCCGTGCGAGAGACCTTCGAGACCGGCCAAAGCCGCCATCGCGTCCACGCGACGTTGACGCCGACTGGGGAAGAGCCGGCGGAGACGATGCACTTCCTCATCTCGACGACGCCGACGCGCCTGTCAGATGAGGAGATGGTGCTGGTCTACATTGAGGACGTCACCGAGCGCGTCCGTTCCGATGCAGCGATCAAACGCCGTCACCGGGCGCTGGAAGCCCTCAACGCCATATCCACGGCGGTGAATCAATCGCTGGAGCTGACAGACATCCTGAACGGGGCGCTCCAGGAGACGATGGCGGCGCTGGATGCGGACGGCGGCCTGATCTACCTGCTCGACCCAGACACTCGCCTTTTCGAACCCATCGCCCACCGGGGCATCCCGCCCGACGTGCTTCAGGAAGTCACCGGATTCAAGGTAGGCGAGGGGCTTTCCGGTCACGTCGCGGCGTCGGGACAGCCGCTGACGACCCAACTCGACGCGGATCCCAGGAACATCTCCGCCACCGCCACGCGCCGCGCGTGGCGCGCCTATGCCGGCGTGCCCATCAGGGCCAGGGGGCAAACGTTGGGTGTGATGACGCTGATCGCTTACCGGGAGGATCGATTCGGAGCGGAGCACGTACAATTGTTGGCCCAGATCGGCGATCAGGTCGGCGTCGCCATTGAAAACGGGCGCTTGTACCAGTCCGCCCAACAGGAGATCGCCGAGCGGGAACGAATGGAACAAGCCCTGCGCCAGAGCGAGGAGAAATACCGCAGCTACATCGACAACGCCCCTGACGGTATCTTCATCTCCGACGCCAACGGCGACTACCTCGACGTCAACCCGGCCGCCTGCGAGATCACCGGCTATCTCCAGGAAGAACTGCTCGCCAAAGGGATCCCGGACGTGACCCCCTCAGACGCCACAGAAGCGACAATGACAGAGTTCGCCTATCTCAAATCGACCGGCCGGCTCAGCGCCGAATCTCCCTTCGTCAAAAAGGACGGCAGCCGGGGCTACTGGGCTATTGAGGCGATAAAACTCTCCGATGACCGGTTTCTCGGTTTCACCAAAGACATCACCCAGCGCAAGCAGGCAGAGGCGCAACTGAAGGCGGCGCTGGCGGAAAAAGAGACGCTGTTGAAAGAGATTTATCACCGGGTCAAGAACAACCTGCAAACCCTGTCAAGTCTGATCAACCTGCAAATTGAAAGCGCGTCCCGCTCCGATGCGCCGGGGGACGCGCTGGCGGAACTCCAGAGGCGGGTCGACGCCATGGCCCTGGTGCACAGGCAATTATACCAGACGGGAGAGGTCTCACGCGTCAATTTTGGACGTTATATTGAGGAATTGGCGGTCCAGATCATTCAAGCGATGAGAGACGAGCGAGAAATTCAACTTGACGTGCGGGCGAACGCGCATCCCCTGGACATCGACGCCGCCCTTCCCTGCGGCTTGATCGTCAACGAGTTG
>DAOTUC010000177.1:0-24415 GCA_034437315.1 Anaerolineae bacterium | reverse complement strand
ACGGCGATCTGCTCGCTGCCGTTGCCGGTGATCATAATGATGGGCGGCGGCTTTTCCTCCTGGGTGGTCAGAATTTGGATGACGTCCAATCCACTACAACCTGGCATCTCGTGATCCACCGCCACCAGGTCAAAAGCGCCAGACCGGCATAAGGCGACGCCTTCCAACCCGTCGCTAGCCAGCGTGATCGTGTATCCCTTCCGCTCTAATTTCTTTTGTACGAGGCGCGCTAATCCAGGGTTATCTTCCACGTAGAGCACGTGAATCGTTTCGGGTTTTATATTCATCATCCCTCGCTATTTCGTCCGAATCCAGGTGGGGGATCAAGAAGCTAAACGTCGTTCCCTCGCCCGGGGTCGATTGGCACCAGATTCGCCCGCCGTGCCGGCGGAGTAGGACTTGAACGTAAGCCAAACCCATCCCCTCGCCCGGCACATCCGCTTGACCGGCGCGCCGGAAGGGCATGAAGGTTTTCTCCATATCCGCTTCGGCGATGCCGCGGCCGTTGTCTCGCACGTGAAAAATCGTTCCGTCCGGGCGGCGTTCCGCTGTGACCTCAATCCTGCCCGGCCTTTCGGGATCGAGGTACTTCACGGCGTTGCCCACGACATTGCCCACGATCTGTTCCATCGCGGTCTTATCGGCGATCACGTCGGGGAGTGGGTCGACCTTGATCTTGATCTGCTGCTCCTCGACCTGGTGGGCGAGCGTCTGCAACGTGGTGCGCACGATCTTATCCACGTCAACCCGCTCTATCTGCAACTCACGTCGCCCCAGGCGCGAGAGTTTCAAGACGGCGTTCGTGAAGCGGCTCATCCAGTTGATGGAAGCGTCGATGAATCCCAGGGCCTCTGGAATGTCCTCTTGGAGCGCTATTGTCACCTTTTCCCGCCGCTCCTCGCACAGGTGGGGCAGCGCCTCGGTCATCGCGTCATCCACGATGTCCAGGGCGTATTGTAGTTCGGAGGAGAAGCCCTTGAGATTGACCAGCGGGGCCCGCAGGTCGTGGGAGACGATGTAGGCGAACTGTTTGATATCCTCGTTGCTTTGTTCCAGATCGTCGGCGTAGCGCTTCAGTTGTTGTTCCGCCCGTTTCCGTTCGGTGATGTCGACGACGACGATCAGCGTGCCCTGGAAACTGCCATCGCTTGACGTAAGCGGGGAGGCGGAGACGTGCACGGTCAATATCCGCCCATCCCGGCGATACAGAGGGGACTCGTACTGGTACTGGGCGCCCACCTTGATGTGTCGCACCCGTTTCCTGTACCGTTTAATCCCTTCAGGGCCGATCAGATTGGACAGGCGCATTCCCAATAATTCGTCCGTTTCGTAGGCCAACATCCACGTCAGCGCCGGATTGGCGAAGGTCACGCGCTCTTTGGAATCGATGATGCCGATGCCGGCAATCGCCGTCTCGGCGACCGCCCGGTACCGTTCTTCGCTCTGTCGCAATTGTTCCTCCGCTCGCTTCCGCTCGGCGATTTCGTGTTGCGCTTGTTCGTACAGATAGGCGTTCTGGAGCGCTATGGCCGTCTGGCTGGCGATGGCGGTCAATAATTCGAGATCGTGCTCGTCGTAGGCGTCGAAACGGGCGAAGCTCTGCGCCCCGATAGCGCCCAGGACCCGGTCCCCCACCACCAAAGGGACGCCGATCCACGAGCGGGCCGGCTCCCCGACCGGTTGGATGCCCCTCGCTTGCAGCCATTCGTCGAGGTTCTCGTTGATGAGCACTCCCCTGCGATGGCGGATGACGTAACCGGTGATTCCCTCGTCGACCGATACGCTCATAAACTGCTGGTCGATCTCCGATTCGGATACGTCGAAGGCGAAATTGATCATCTTCGATTCGGCGTCGTAAAGGCCGATGTAGAAATTATCCGTGTCGATGAGGCTGGACGCGCCCCGGTAGGCCTCGTCCATGACCTCTTCGACGTTGAGCCGGGCGGTCAGCGCTTGCCCCAGTTCGTTCAACACCGCCAACTCCCGCGCCCGCTCCTGGGCTTGCTCGAACAGGCGCGCGTTATCAATCGCCACGCCGGCTTGATGCGCCAGCGCTTGCAGAATGTCCACGTCATCCGAATCGAAGGCGTGGGGCCGGTCGCTCTGCACGTCCAGGACGCCGATGACGCGCCCTGACACCTTGATTGGCAGGCACAACTCGCTTCGCGTATCGGGCAGCAAATCGAGCGGCAGATAGCGGGGGTCGACCAACACGTCGTTCGACACGACTGGCTGTTCTGTGCGCATGGCCTCGGATGTCAGGGTCGCGTCTTGCGTCCAATTCACCCGCGTCAGTTGAAAGTACGCGGAACGGGCGGTGGAATCCCCTATGCAACTCTGGCTGCGAGGCGTCAGGCGCTCCCCATCAGCCAGCACAATGCAGACGAAATAATAGCCGAAGTGAGCCTTGACGACGTCGACGATGCGTGTCAACAGATCGCTCAGATCCAGCACAGACGTGATCGTGCGCCCGACCTCGTTGATGGCCTCCATCTCTTGCGCCCGGCGGCGAGTTTTTTCCAGCAAGCGGAGGTTATCCAGCGCGGCGGCGACCTGATCGGCGATGATAAAGAGCAACAGCTCGTCCTCGTCATCCCAGATGTCCGGCCGGTGGGATTGGACGCTGATCACGCCGACGGCCCGGTCGCCGAGCAGCATCGGCGCGCCTAGCCAGGATATCGTGTGATATCCCGTTTCCCAATCGGTTGGAATGGGCAGGTCGCCGCCATCCTCGCCCAAATCCCGGATGATGAGCGGCTTCTTGCGCGCCAGGACGGTGGCGCTCAGCGTTTCGTCGAGCGTCGGGCAGGCGATCGGCGCTCGTTCCCTATCATCGACCCGCAACCGGAAATTGAGTTCTCCCGTCTCCTCGTCGCACAGGGCGAAGAAAAATGCGTCGGCCTGGAAAATCGGGGTCACTTCATGGTAGACCGCCCGCGCCAGGTGGTCCAAATCCAGCGTCGATCCGGAGACCTTGGCGATCCGGTTGACGACCGCCAATCGTTCGGCCCGATTGGTCGCTTCCTCAAACAGGCGGGCGTTCTCGATAGCCACGGCGATCTGGGCGCTCAGCGTCTCCATCAGTGAGATGTCTGTCTCGTCGAAGGCGTCGTAACGGTCGCTCTGCAAATCCAGCACGCCGATGATGTCCGGGCCGCTCTTGATGGGGACTGCCAGCTCGGACGTGGTCTTCTCGAGGCCAGCGCGAATGTAATGTGGGTTTTGCGTGACGTTGCCGCTGAGTTGCACCTCGCCGGTCTGGGCCGCGTAACCCATCATGCCCTCGCCGAGCGGCAACGCCAGATCTGGGGGAAGGTCGTCGCTGTATCCCCCCGCGATTGCCTGTATCACCAACTTGCCGGCGTCTTGATCCAGCAGCATCAGCAACACGTTGTAATAATCAAAAGCTTCGTGCACGGCGGTCACGATCTCCGCCAGCAAAGCGTCCAATTCCAGTTCGCTGCTGATGCGCTGCCCGACCCGGAAGATCAACGCCGCCTGGGCGGCCCGCCGTTGCGCGTCCATCTCCGCTTGATTGCGTTTGGTGATATCGCTCAGGATGCCATCGACGCTCACCAGACGCCCGCCCTCGTAAACAGGCGCCGAGCGATCTTCCAGGTAGATCAACGTGTCGTCCGCCCGTCGCCACCAGGCTTCCCGCGTCGATATCTCTGTGATCTCAACGGCCTGCATCGCCTGGAAGAGATCCTCCTGTTCGGCCAATTTCTCCTCGCCAATGACCTGGCGGAGAAAGGCCCGCCGCCCGCCTATCCGTTCAATGTCCGCCAAGGTATAGCCGAGCAAATGTTCGGATGAGGCGCTCAAGTAGGTAAACTCCCCCGTCTTCCCATCTATACTGTACAACACGTCGTTGATCGAGGCGACAATGCGTCGAAAATTCTCGTCGCGACGGAAGCTCTCGTCTCTGGGCCTTGGGGGCCGTTCGCTATGCATTAGACTATGTCTCCTTCATTGTGCCACTTTTTCATCGCGCCACTCCTTTCTTCATTCATTGCGTCATTCCTGGATGTGCACCAACGTGCCTAATTCCGTCCACCGGTAGAGCGCGCCCGCCTCCTCCAGGCCCAGGACGATGCAGCCGTAGGAGACCGGCCGTCCGAGCACCCCTTCCCACAGACGCACGCCATTGGAGAGCGTGGGCAGGGCGTGAATGCCGTTGGTGAAATCGGGCGCTGTCCGGTAGATACCCATAAAGTGGGGCATCCACAGGTCCCAACTCGAGGCGTAGGCCTCTTCCTGTTTGCTCAACACCTGGAACGCGCCAGCGATGGTGGGGGAGGAGGCGACGCCGGTCGAGGCGACGAAATCGTAGACCAGATTATCCCCCTCGTAGGCCTGCAACCGCTGTTCTGATATGTCGACGACGATGCGCCGCCCCTGGACCAGCGGCAGGGGGAAAAGCACGTCGATCGAGGGGATGAGAATCTGTTGCGTTGGACGGAGCCTCTCCGCGTCGAGCTCGGGATTGACCTGTTGCAAGCGCCAGACCGGGAATCCGTGGGCGTGGGCGATGGAGACTAGCGTGTCGCCCGGTTGCACGACGTAGATGTGGGGCAGATGGGTCACCGCGACCTGCGTCTGCTGCGCGCTCGCCTCGACCGCCGCCTGCACCGCGGTTATAGAGCCCGCCGCGTCCAGCACGACTCCATCGGAGATCGCCCCATCCAGCGCCTCCAGGTCCTGCTGCGCGATGTCTTTGCGAATGGTCACCGCCAGCCAGGCCTCGTCGGGGGCCTCGATCGGCTGCACAATCAGCCACCGCGCCAGCGTCTCCGGTTCCACCGACCAGGTCGTGTAGGCGTCGGTCAATGGGTCGTCTGCGACGAGCGTGAATGGGCCGGATAGCAGGCGCTCGACGTGGGCCTGGGCCGCCGCCGAATCGGTCACGGCCGGTTCCACGACGCGGGTCAAGAGGTCCATCACGATCCCATCCGGCCCCCGGCCGAGCGTGTACGGCAGGGCGTCGACCGTGGCCTGGACGTCCAACGCGAGCCCCGCCTGCGCCGGGACCGGGATGACGCTATCGCCGGCGCCATCTCCGGCGGCGCGGATCAAGAGGGTGGCGTTGACCGGCGGGATCGCTACATCGGGCGCCAGGGCGGAGAGCGCCTCGGTCGCCTCGGCCGGGTTGGGCAGTTGAAACGCCGGAACCAACGACCAACCGTTGCACAGCGCCCGCCATCGCGCCGTCCACCGGCGGTCCGGCGATCCCTCGCGGCCTACCCGGTAGGCCAGGCGGGCGGTCGCCGCTGCATCGAAGCGCAGCCCCACATCGGCCCAGGTCCGTTTCCAGGTCCGCTCTCCGTCGCGCAACGTCAGCGGCAGGTCGGCCGGATCGGGGAAGGCGGCGCGCAGGTCGTCGCTCGCCGCTTCGACCGTCAAGCCGCCCACCGGTACGCCGTAGACGTGAACGCCGGGGAAGATGCGTTCCGCGTAATACTGGTTGCCGGCAAAGACGAATCCGCCGATTGACAGGATCAAAAGCCCAATCAGCCCGGCGGCATAGGGATGCGTAATGAAGCAACGCCTTATCCAATGATGCCAACGATGCCAACGATGCCAACGGTTCAATGTATTTGCCTCACCTTGTCCACGGAAAAGACTCAAGCGCACGATAGCTCTAAGATACCATGCAACCCCGTAAAATTCAAATTTGGCGTCCACGCCCGAATTGGTGTATAATATCTTCTCGAACTGACGTTCTATTTATGGGAGGCGATATGCCCAGATTTCAACTTGTGTCCGAATTCAAACCCACCGGCGATCAGCCGCAGGCCATCGCCCAACTGGTCGACGGATTAAAACAGGATTACACCCACCAGACGTTGCTGGGAGCGACCGGTACCGGCAAGACCTACGTCGTCTCCGAGTTGATTGAGCGGACGCAGAAGCCGACGCTGATACTGGCCCACAACAAGACCCTGGCGGCCCAGCTATACTCGGAGTTTAGCCAGTTTTTCCCCCACAACGCCGTCGAGTACTTCGTCTCTTACTACGACTATTACCAGCCGGAGAGCTATATCCCCCGGCACGATCTGTACATTGAGAAGGACGCCGACATCAACGAGGAGATCGACCGCCTGCGATTGGCTGCCACGACCGCGCTCCTCTCCCGCCGGGACGTCATCATCGTCGCCTCCGTCTCCTGCATCTACGCCATCGGCGACCCGGAAGAGTGGGGCCGGGTGACCATCGAGCTCACGCGCGGGGAGCGACACCGGCGGGAGGTGCTGCTCCGCCACCTGGTCAGCATCTATTACGAGCGGAACGATTACGACCTGAAGCGCGGCGCTTTCCGCGTGCGGGGCGACACACTGGAAATCTGCCCCGCTTACGCCGAGACCGCCTACCGGGTCGGTTTCTGGGGCGATGAGATCGAGCGCATCACCGAGATCGACCCCACCACCGGGGAGGTGTTGCGCGATATGGAGACGCTCAAGATCTTCCCCGCCAAGCACTTCATCACGCCGGACGAAAAGCGGGAAAAGGCGCTGACCGACATTGAGGAGGAACTGAAGGCGCAACTGTCCCGGCTCCGGCGGGCGAACAATCTGCTCGAGGCCCAACGGCTCGAGCAGCGCACCCAGTACGACATCGAGATGATCCAGGAGATCGGCTATTGCTCCGGCATCGAGAACTATTCCCGCCACCTGCAACAGCGCCCGCCCGGTTCCCCGCCATGGACGCTGATCGACTACTTCCCGGCCGACTACCTGATGATCGTCGATGAATCCCACATGACCATTCCCCAGGTGCGGGGCATGTATCGGGGGGATCGCAGCCGCAAACAGACGCTGGTCGATTACGGGTTCCGGCTGCCCTCGGCGCTGGACAATCGCCCTCTCACCTTCGAGGAGTTCGAAAAGCGCATCAACCAGGTCATCTACACCTCCGCCACGCCTGGCCCCTACGAGATGGAACACAGCGCGCAGGTCGTCCAGCAGATCATCCGCCCCACCGGCGTCGTCGACCCGCAGGTGATCGTCAAGCCGGTGGAAGGCCAGGTTGATGACCTGATCGGGCAGATCAACGAACGGGTGGCGCGGGGCGAGCGGGTGCTGGTCACCACCCTGACCAAGCGTATGGCGGAGGATCTGGCCGATTACCTGCGCGAGATGGACGTCAACGTCCACTACCTGCATAGCGAGGTTCACACGTTGGAGCGGGTGGAGATCCTGCGCGAATTGCGCCTGGGGACCTATGACGTCGTCGTGGGCATCAACCTGTTGCGCGAGGGATTGGACCTCCCGGAGGTCAGTTTGGTCGCCATCCTGGACGCCGACAAAGAGGGCTTCCTGCGTTCCGACACCGCCCTGATCCAGACCATCGGCCGGGCCGCCCGGCACGTGGAAGGGACCGCGATCCTGTACGCCGACCGGGTCACCGATTCGATGCGGCGCGCCATCGAGGAGACGGAGCGGAGGCGTGAGATCCAGATCGCTTACAACGAGGCGCACGGCATTGAACCGGCCTCCATCGTCAAGGAAGTCCGCGATTTGACCGACCGCGTGCGCAGCCATGCCGCGCCGGAGCAAGCCCCCGACCTGCCCCCGGCCCAACTCCCCAGGGAGGAACTGGATCGCCTCATCCGCGAGCTGAGGAAACAGATGAAAGCGGCGGCTGACGAACTGGAATTCGAGAAGGCCGCTATGTTGCGCGACCAGATTTTCGAATTACACGCCATCCTGGCGGAAAAAGAGGAAGAGGCGCTGCCCGCATGGGAGCGCGACCGTCTGCAAGGCCGCGACCGTTCCAGGGACTGAGCGCGTCTCGTAAGCGCTCAGCGGATCAATCCGCCTCCCACGAGAACGTGTCGACGATGACGCCGGAATTGTCTCGCAGGCGGACGGTGTCATATTCGTTGTCCCAGACCGGATCGCTGCGCCCCCAATAAAGCTCGATCTCGGTATTCACGCCGTCCTTGGTCCACACCCGCAGACTTCCATCCTGCTTCAGGACGAAGCCCGGGGGGAAGAAATAGGTTTCCGAGTGTCGGTTGCTGAGCGACCAGCCGGTCATATCCTGGTCGCCGCCCTGGTTTTCGATCAAAACGTGTTCCCCGCTCAACTCGGAACCTGGTGGGCGATACTCCACGTGGATGATGCGCACGTCGGACGGTATCACGGCGGTCAACGTGGGCGTGAGGCTAGGCGTGGGCGCTATCGTCGTCGTGTCCGGCGCTTCTGTATCATTCTGGTCATTCTGGTCATTCTGGTCACTCTGATCATTCTGGTCATCTTGATCGTTCCCCTCGTCCCGCCCGGTGGGAGGGGAGGATTCCAGCGTGGGGGTGGGGAGCGGCGATTGGGCCGGCGTCGACGTCGGCGGGGGCGCGCTCGGTTGCAAGTGGGGCGGCGGCGGCGTGGGCGTCGGCGCGCCGGGCGCGAGCGTCGCGGTCGGCGAGGGCGGTGGTGTGGGGGTCGGATTCAATCCCGGTTCGACCGCCTGGGTTGGCGTCGGCGTTGACGTTGGCAGGGCGGTCCGTGTCGGCCGGGAGGTCGGCAGCGCTTCCGCCGATAGGACATCCCGCGAAGAGGCGCGTCCCCAAATGTAAGCGCCGACCGAACAACAGGAACAAAGCAGGCATCCGACGAGAAACAGCGTCAATTGTACGCCCAGCCGCGAGACCGGACGCCCGTTAGCAATAGGCAACACGATCCCCTCCTCCTCCAATCGGCGCGAGTGGGACACACGACTCATACCGATGACTCCCTTGATCCGCGCGCATCAGCAATCTGGAACTCGGAATCGACCGCCGGCAACGTGAAAGCAAAGACGCTGCCCCGCCCCGGCGCGCTGTCCAAGCTCACTTGGCCGCCTAACCGCTCCACGATACGCCGCACAATCCAAAGACCCAGGCCATGCCCTTCTATTTGCGTCTGTCCTAAACGGGTAAAGGGAGCGAAGAGTTTCCCCTGAGCGTCCTGGGGAATCCCGGCGCCGTTATCGCGCACCCAGAAATAGGCCATTCCATTTTCCCGTCGTTCCGCTCCCAGAACCACGCGCGGCGGTTGACCGCCATATTTCAACGCATTGCTGATGTAATTGACCCACACTTCCTCGACCCAGGGGGCGTAGCCCAGCGCCGAGGGCCAGCTCTCCGGCGCATCGATCTGGGCCTCTAAATTCTGTATCATACTGCTCAAGCGATCCAGGGACTCGGAGACAATTTCATCCATATCCAACGGCGCTATTTCGACGGCGGTCTTGCGCACGCCGGCCAGCAACAGCAATCCCTCAATGATGCGATTCATCCGCCGCCCGCTACGGGCGACTATGTGCAAATAATGGCGCGCCTCCTCAGGAGCGATGTCCTCGTAAGCTGTCTCCAATGTCTCGGCGAAACCCACGATGGTCCCCAGTGGCGTTTTCAGGTCGTGGGCCACAGTGTGCGCGAAAGCGTCCAATTCCTCGTTACGGGCCTTCAATTGGGAGGTGCGGCGGTGGAGCATTCGAAAAAGCTGCGCGTTGGCGATGGCGGCGGCCACAGTCGGCGCCAGGACCGCCATCCACGCCAGATCTGTGGTTGAAAATGGGCCGTTCTGTTTATTGATCGCTTCCAGCACGCCCAGACAGGTCCCGCGCACGATGAGGGGCACGGCGACCAAATCGCGCATCTGAAAATCTACAATCGCCTCCATCCGCCGGCAACGTCGGGCGTCGGCGCCAGCGTCAGTGATCAACACCGGTTCCGGATGCGCCATCACCCACCCTGGGATGCACTCACCCGGCGAAAGATGTAAGCCCAGCAAATGCTCCGCGTGTCGTCCAGAAGCCGCTCGGCATGTCAGACCGTCGTTCGAACCCCCGCGCATCCAGATCGTCGCGTTCTCGGCTTGCATGCCTGCCACGGTAGTTTCAATCGCCCGGTCGAGGATTTCGTCCAATTCTAGTGTTGAAAGGAAAGTCCGTCCGGCCTCAATCAGATGTTCCATCTGGCGCTTCTGGTTTCGCTCGGCCAACTTCCAGTTCAGCAAGGTCTGTACCCGGGCTAACAGTTCCATCGCTTGCACCGGTTTAGCCAGGTAGTCGTTCGCTCCGATCTCCAGGGCCTGTATCTGTGTCTTCGCGTCGGATTCCACGGTGAGGATCAGCACCGGCAATAACGCAAAACGCGCATCAGCGCGCAAGCGTTTCAGAAGGGTCAAGCCATCTATCTCCGGCATATTCAGATCGAGCAACACCAGGTCGGGCATAGGCGACCGGTGTTCCGCGCCAGCGACCAGGCGACGCCAGGCGTCGCGCCCATTGGTCGCCGCTTCCACGCCGTAATTTTGCCTGGTTAAAATATTGGTCAGGGCTTCAATGACGGCTAGGCTATCATCTACGATTAAAATACGGACATCCATACGTTTCCCGCCTCTAGAGAATTCTGGCATCACTCTGGCTCGGCCTTATTATATCGTGCAGTTCTAAAAAGGCCAACCTCCCACACCTATACTGTCTGGTGTGTGTCCGCCCTCTCATGTCCAACGAAAAATCCGCCGGGCGTTCCCGACTCGTGACACTCACAAACGGACACGAGTACGGGCGACCCGGCGGATTGGATAAAGCGGGATGATGTTTTTACATTCTTTTACAGAGTGTCTTAAACAATGCTCTAGCCACCGTCACGGGGGCGCTAATCGGCCCGAGGACGGGCCGCTGAGCGAATTTTCTATCAGGTTTTTCCCAGCGGCATGTTGACGAAAACGGGATAGGTTGGTACAATTCGTGGGAGTCGATGGGGGCGGGCGAGCGTTGATCCCTCACATTGCCCTGCCTGAACGGTGGGGTTTTTTCACTTTGTAGATTATGAGGTTGCTATGATCCTGGTAACGGGCGCTACAGGTCACGTGGGGAATGTGTTGGTGCGTGAATTGCTGGCTCAGGCGCGGGCGGTGCGCGCGCTGGCGCTCCCCAACGACGATTGCATGGCGCTGGCGGGTTTGCCTGTTGAGCGTATCTCTGGCAATGTGCTCGAACCAGCAACGTTGGAACAGGCGATGGATGGCGTTGATGTGGTCTATCACCTGGCGGGCATCGTCTCCATTTTGCCCGGCGCAGAAACGTTGATGCATCAAGTTAACGTGGATGGCGTGCGCAATACCGCCCAGGCCGCGCTCCGCGCCGGGGTGCGGCGTATGGTCCACATCAGTTCGATCCACGCTTTCAAACGTATGCCCCACGGCGTCTGCATCGACGAGCGCGTCCCTTTCGCGCCGGATAGCCCCAGCGGGGCCTATGACCGTACGAAAGCAGAGGGCGCCCTCGCCGTCCTTGAGGTTGTGAAGCAGGGCCTCGACGCGGTCATCGCTTGCCCCACCGGCGTCATTGGCCCCCACGATTACCTCGGTTCCGAAATGGGCCATCTAATCCGAGGTTTCGCCCGGAAGAAACTACATTTCTTGGTCCAGGGGGCTTACGATTTCGTGGATGTGCGTGATGTCGCCAAGGGGTTGATCCTGGCGGCGGAGAAGGGCCGTAAAGGCGAAACCTACATCCTTTCGGGCGCGCGAATTGAAATTTTGCAGATCAAGGAGATCGTGCAAGAATTCGTGGGGGTCCATAGCCCGCACATCGTCTTGCCAATGGGGTTGGCAAGGCTGGTCGCGCGCGTCGTTGGACCTTTTTACCGGATGACGCGCGCGATTCCAAAATTCACCGAGTATTCATTGCGCACGGTGCGGGATAACTGTGATTTCAGCCACGCCAAAGCTCAGACCGAATTGGGCTATAACCCCAGACCGCTGCGCGAGACAATCGCCGATGCGCTAATGTGGTGGCAGGCCGGGTTGTAATCAAACGTTTTCCAGCGCCTCGACCAGCCGGGCGTTCTGGGCTTCGTCGCCTACTGAGATGCGCAAGAAGGTGGGCAGGTCGTAACTGGCGCACGGGCGGACGATGACGCCCTGGGCCAACAAGCGTTCCTGCACATCCAGCGCCTGGGGGCCAAACTCGACCAGGATGAAGTTCCCGTAGCCCGGCACGCAGCCCAGGCCCAGGCGCTCGAATTCGCGGTACAGGTACCTGTGCCCGGCTCGGTTGGCCGCGATCGACCGCTTGAGAAACGCCTCGTCCTGCAGCGCGGCGACGCCGGCGGCCTGGGCCAGCCGGTTGACCTCAAACACCCCCTTGACCTGGAAAAGCGGCTCCAGCACCGAGGTAGCCGCGACGCCGTATCCCAAACGCACGCCCGCCAGTCCATAGGCTTTGGAAAGCGTGCGCATCACCAGGACGTTTTCCCGGCCTTCGATCACGTACTGGAGTGTGTCGGGGTAGCGCGCGTCGTCGACAAACTCGTAGTAGGCCTCATCGAAGATGATCAGGGCGTGATCGGGCGCTCGATCCATAAAAGCGGCCACCTCGTTACTCAGCACGATGGTCCCCGTGGGGTTGTTTGGATTGCAGATGATGATCAACTTGGTCCGCTCGGTGATCGCATCCGCCATTGCCTCCAGATCCAGGCGATAGTCGGCCGTCAACGGGGTCTTGACCAGCCTGGCCCGCATCGCGAGGGCGAACTTATCGTAGACCGGGAACGAGGACTGGCTGATGAGCGCTTCGTCCCCCTCGTCCAGGTAAGCCATACTCGCTTGGATGATGATCCCGTCGGCGCCGTTGCCGACCGCCACTTGTTCCCGCCGGACGCCCAGGTGATCGGCGATGGCCTGCCGCAAGGTATAACTCTGGGAATCGGGATAAAGGTGAAGCTGAGAGAGCGCGTCCCGGATCGCCTCCATCGCCTTGGGCGAAGGCCCCAGCGGGTTCTCGTTCGAGGCTAACTTGACGACGTCCTGAACGCCGTATTCCCTCTGTACCTCTTCGATTGGCTTGCCCGGCTTATACGGCGGCATCGCGCGCAATCCCCGTTGCGGTTTGACGTGGCTTGTCATTTTTGTCTCCTTATCGGATATGGTTTGGTCAGTTATCAGCTGATCAATCTACCAGCCGATTGGCTACGGCCCGCCCGGTTCGGCGAGGCGCAGGTCGATGTAGGCCGGGCGATAGTCGCCGTCGGAACGGAGGACGCTGTAGGCGGAGAAGGCCTCCGACGTTCCCCATATGGGCGCCAGGTTCAGGTTCCACAGGAACATCGGCCCCACCCAGGCTCTTTCGTCCCCCAGGCGAAAGGCGCGCACGATATATTCGGCTTGTTGCGCCTCGGAAACGTGCCGGGCATACGCCAGGCCGGTGACGTCCAAGCCGGGCAGGTTGTCCACCGTCGGCCAACCGAACTCGGTGACCCAGATTTGAGTCTCCTCATCTCCATATTCGAGCATGATGGCGCGGTAATCCTCCAGCGTATCCAGGAAGAAGAAGCTGGGATGCTCGTTGTGGCTCGGCGCGGTGTGTGAGGCGTCCTGCCAGCGCTCGTCGGGCGGATTGGCGTACCCGTAGGGATGGGCGCCGATGCCGTCCACCCATTGGCTGACGCCGGACTCGTACATACCGCGCAGGAAGACGCGATCGTCGATGGCGGTCTCGCCGTCGTTGATGCCGGTGACCGCCGGCGCGCCGCTGATGACCAGGGCCTCTGGGTCGCCCCGGCGCACGCCCCCGGCGCCCTCTTGCACCAGCGCGACGAAACGGGCTGGATCCAGCGTGTCGCCGCGCCACTCGCGGGCCAGGTTCGGTTCGTTCCACAGCTCGTAAGCGGCCACGCGCCCCCGGTAGCGGGCGGCCATCTGCTCCATAAAGCGGCCGAACTCGGCGTAATCCATAGGCGGCCCGGTCTCCAGTTCGACGGCGCGGGTCCAATCGGGCGCGTGGATCACGCCGAGCAGCAGCTTGAACCCGAAACCGTGACAACCCTCGACGATGCGGTCCAATTGCCGCCAATCGAAATTGTCGGGGCCGTGCTCGACGGTGTGCCACATCACCTGTTGTTTGACCCATCCGACCCCCAGGCCGCGCGCCCATTCCAGGGGCTGGACCAAGTCGCCCTCGATGAAGAGGTGAATTTGCACGCCATAATCCGGTTTGGGAACCGGCGGGGGCAGCGGGGTGGGGCTGGGCGGCGGGGTGGGGCTGGGCGGCGGCGTGGGGGTGGTGAGCGGGGATGGCGTGTCCAGCGGCGACGCTTCCCCCGCTTCGATGCCGGGCATATAGATGGTGTAGGGTGTGGCGGTCGGTACCGGGGTAGGGGAAGGGGCATGAGGGCTTTTAGTGGGAGTAGACTGGAGGCGACATCCGCTGAGCCAGATCGCGGCGGTCAGGACGAGCGCGGTGGTGTTCCAGAGCGTTTTTTGTAAAATCTTGAGGGAAAGTTTTGGCATAGTCGGGCTATTTTAACCGAGGGGCGTGGATTGTCAATGAAGAACACGGATGGGTGGGATTTGCGGATCAAAAATGCTCATCCCATAAATCCCTTTTCTTTTTAGGTTCTCTGGGATTTCGCATGGCGAGATCCTAAAGGTTTTGCTTAAGGCCGCGCAAACAACGTTTTTGCCTTAAACAATGACCTTTTTCCATCAAAACCAGCGCAAAAACCTTTAGGGTCTATGATGGGCCATGCGAAATCCTGAAGACCCTCTTTTTATACGTCGCCGTCTTGCCCCGATAACCAGATCAGCGCGCCGGTGACGATGACGCCGATGCTCGCCAGCGCCAGCAGTTTGTAGATGCGGGAGGAGACGAGCAGGGCCAGCAGGCCGAACACGGCGCAAAATCCCCAATAGAGGAGCACGATGCTCGGCGTCGACAACCCCATATCGAGCAGGCGGTAATGGAGGTGCCCCCGGTCCGCCTGCGCCGGAGAGCGACGGCGGCGCAGGCGGTCGAAAATCTGCCAGGCGACGTCCACGATGGGCAGGCCCATCACCAGGAGCACGGTCGCCACGCGCCCGCCGGCGATCAATCCCAGGCTGCTGAGCGTGTAGCCGAGGAAGAAAGCCCCCGCGCTGCCCAGGAAGATGCGGGCCGGCGCAAAGTTGTAGGGCAGGAAACCGAGCAGCGCGCCCAGCATCGCGACCGGCAGGTGGGTGACGCTGGTTTTGCCCTCGGTGTGGATGTGAATGGATAGGACGAGGCACAGGATCGCGCCGACGCCGGCCGCCAGGCCGTCCAGGCCGTCCAGCCAGTTGACGGTGTTCATCATGCCCATCACCCAGAAGATGGTCAGGGGGATGTAGACCCAGGGTCCCCATGCATAGTCGTCCAGGGCGACGAAACCGAAGACCGGCAGGGTGAAACGTTCCAGCCATAGCAGCGTAGCGAGGGAGACCAGCGAGAGCAGAAATTGGCAGGCGAATTGGGGCGCCGGAGGGAGATCGAGCCGGTCGTCGAGTAAGCCGAACATGAAAGCGCCCCATCCGCCGGCGAGCAGCCCGTAGAGGCGGGTGAAATCATCGGCGTTATAGTCGGCAGTCAGGGCGCCCCGCCATGCCGCGACGAGAACGGCTATGGTGAAAGCGGCGAAGAGCGCGACGCCGCCCAGGCGGGGCGTCGCCCGCTCGTGGGTCCGGCGGCCGCCGGGGCAGTCGACGATGTCCAGGCGGCGACCCAGGCGACCGGCGAGAGGCGTCAGCCCCAGGGCCAGGCCCAGGGCGATGACAAAGGTCGTTAACATTAAGGGGCGATTACCCGGTGCCGAACAGGCGATCTCCAGCGTCACCCAGGCCGGGCACGATGTAACCGATGTCGTTCAGTTCCTCGTCCACAGCGGCCAGGTGGATGGGGACGTCGGGATGGGTATGGCTCACACGCTCGACCCCTTCTACAGAGGCGATGACGCCCACGAATTTGATGCGTTTGGCCTGCCAGCGTTTGAGGATGTCGATGGCGGTTGTGGCCGATCCGCCGGTCGCCAGCATGGGATCGAGCACCAGGCAGACGTCCACGGTCGGACTGACGGGCAAGCGGCTGTAATACTCGACCGGTTCTAACGTGCGTTCGTCCCGCAGAAGGCCGATGTGCCACACCTCGGCGTTAGGCATCATACTCCAGACACCCTCCACCATGCCCAGCCCGGCGCGCAGGATTGGGACGAGTCCCACACGCTCTTCCAGGCGTCGTCCTTCGGCCTGGCCCACAGGCGTCGTCAGCGTGATGGCCTTTGTGTCCAGGTCGGTCGTGGCCTCGTAGGTGAGGAGGATGGATATTTCGCGTAGCAATTCGCGGAATTTCTTGGGGTCTGTGCGCTGGTCGCGGAGTAGCGCTATCTTGTGCTGCACTAAAGGATGGGTTGAGATATGCACTTGCGGATTCACAAATCGCCTCCTATTTTTAGTGGGTCTTCAGGATTTCGCATGGCCCATCATAGACCCTAAAGGTTTTTGCGCTGGTTTTGATGGAAAAAGGTCATTGTTTAAGGCAAAAACGTTGTTTGCGCGGTCTTGAGCAAAACCTTTAGGGTCTCGCCATGCGAAATCCCAGAGAACCTTTTTAGTAAAACGTAAGCGCGTAAAACGTGATAGCCATCAATAGGTCGATAGTATTGATTTTCTTGATATCTTTGATGAAGCTAGACTTATAGATTGGACTTTGGACAAAGCTCACAAGACCTTCCCGAAAGCTCAAATCTGCCGCGAGCGAGGTTGCAAATGCTCTCTGAAGTGCTCATAACTGGGTAAATCCTACTTGGTCACAGCTTTCGGGGAGGTTGTAACCGAGAGTATCTGCACCCATTTGAAGAAAGTCGGATAGTGAAATTGTACCCTCAAGCCCTTTGCTTGTCAAAGCATCGTTTCACTGTATAATCACCCTGGTATTGCGCCAATTGGGAGGCTATGTATGGAAGAGCGGGTCATTTCTCCAGAGGAACAGGAAGCCGACGACGTGGTGCTCGACCGGGCGCTGCGCCCGCAGCGATTGGATGATCTGATCGGGCAGGAGCGGGTGCGGGAGAATCTGAGCATCCTGATCGAGGCGGCCAAAAAGCGGGCGGAGGCCATCGACCACGTGCTGTTATATGGGCCGCCGGGCCTGGGCAAGACGACGTTGTCCCACATCATCGCCAACGAGATGGACGTCCCCATTCGCATCACGTCGGGCCCGGCCATTGAGCGGGCGGGCGATCTGGCGGCTATTCTGAGCAACCTGCGGGAGAAAGAGGTGTTGTTCATCGACGAGGTGCACCGGTTGGGGCGGGCGGTCGAGGAGATTCTCTACCCGGCGATGGAGGATTTCGCGTTAGACTTTGTCATCGGCAAGGGGCCGAGCGCTCGTTCGATCCGCCTCCAATTGCCCCGCTTCACCGTCGTCGGGGCGACGACCCGGTTGGCCTTGTTGACGGCCCCGTTGCGGGCCCGTTTCGGCGCTATCTTCCGCGTCGATTTCTACGAGCAAGAGGCGTTGGAGGCCATCGTGCGTCGCGCCGCTCACGTGTTGGCGGTGGAAGTCGATGACGCCGGGGCGGCGGAGATCGCGCGCCGGGGGCGCGGGACGCCTCGGGTGGCGCTGCGCCTGCTCCGGCGGGTGCGCGATTTCGCCCAGGTACGGGCGAATGGCCGCATCACCGCCCCGGTGGCCCGCGACGCCCTGCAAATGCTTGAAGTAGACGCCCGCGGTCTGGACGACCTGGACCGGCGGGTGCTGCTGACCATCATCGAGAAGTTCGGCGGTGGGCCGGTGGGGTTGGACACCATCGGCGCCGCCATCAGCGAGGAACCGGACACGATTATGGACGTCGTCGAGCCCTATCTGTTGCAATTGGGCTTTATCGACCGCACCCCCCGGGGGCGAATGGCGACGGCGCGGGCCTACGAGCACCTGGGCATGCCCTACTCGCAGCAGGTCGAGCACTCGGAACAGGGACGCCTGTTATAGGGGGAGCGATGGGCGCGTTTGAGACGCTGGCCAAAGTGCTGATCTTGCTCGGTGTGGGGTTGCTTCTCCTGGGCGGACTGTTGTGGCTGATCGCCAAGCTGCCTTTCCTGGGCGAGCTGCCCGGCGACATTCGAATTGAGGGTCGCGGTTTTACCTGCTGGGCGCCCCTGGCGACGTCGATTCTCCTGAGCATTCTGTTGACGATTCTGCTGAATCTCTTCATTCGTTTTCTGTTGCCTTTGCTTCGACGTTGATGGGCGGTCCGTCTGCCAAGCGTCCCAGGTGATTTTTGGCGCGCCGGCGCCATTTTTCTGAACATTTCCAACCTGCATCCAACGTTTTTTAACCCAAGCCAGCGATAATTCAAACCGAAACCAGCATGTCGCGCCCATCGTTTATGCTATAATGGAACGTACTACCTGTTCTGTTCGTTCGGCGCGGGTCACAAAACCCTCGCTGAGGTGTATGGTTCCGTGATGCGACATTGCATCGGTGGGAGATAAAGGTGGATTTAAAGTGCAAATTTTAGTCGTGGACGACGATGAGCGGGTGCGTTTCGTGATGAGCAGCGTGCTGGAGCGATTGGGAAATAGATACGAGATCGTGACAGCTCGCGATGGTCATGAAGCGCTGGCCAAGGCTCGGGAAGATCCTTGTGATTTGTTGATTAGCGACTTGCGAATGGCGGATATGGGAGGCGTGGAACTCGCTCGGCGATTGAAGGCGCTACATCCCGACTTGCTCGTCGTGTGGGTGACCGCTTTTGGCTGTCATACAGTGAGGAAGCAGGCAAAGGCGTTGGACATTTATCGCTGTTTGAATAAGCCGGTGGAGATTGGCGAGATCAGGCAGGTCGTTTTAGAAGCGTTGGAGAATAGGAGTCGATAGAGAAATAGAGGAGGGATACCGTGGATTTAGAGGGCCAGCGTGTTGCAATCTTGGCCGAAAATTATTACGAGGATATGGAGCTTTGGTATCCGCTGTTGCGTTTGCGGGCGGCCGGCGCCGAGGTGCGCGTCGTCGGTATGCCCGGCGTGGCGGTATACCATAGCAAACACGATTATCCGGTGAAAGTGGACGCGCCCATCGACGAGGTCTCGGCGGACGATTTCGACGCCGTCATCGTCCCCGGGGGCTACGCGCCCGATTATATGCGCCGTCGCCAGCCGATGTTGGATCTGGTGCGGGGAGTTTTCGAGCGGCATGGCGTCGTCGCTTTTATCTGCCACGCGGGATGGGTGCCCATCTCGGCCGGCATTGTGCGGGGGAAGCGGGTGACGTCGGTTTCCGCCATCAAGGACGACCTGGTCAACGCCGGGGCGGAGTGGGTGGATGAGGAGGTCGTGCAAGACGCCAACCTGATCAGCTCGCGCGGTATCAGCGATCTGCCCGCGTTTTGCGAGAAGATCATTACGGTCCTGAAATGAGGCCCGGCGACCCCGCAGGATTAGATGAAGGGCGGCGAACCTGTTGAAGCGGGATGCAGGGAGGAGAGAAGCCGGAAGGCTCAAAAAGCGCATTGTGCAGGGGTTGGCCGAAACGATGATCGTAGCTGAAAGGAGAAGCATGACGTTCGTTCAGATTTTTCAATTATTGGCCGCTATCGGCACTATTTTGACCGGCCTCGTGTCTATGATTCGACCGCGCGCCGTTCGTTCGTTTACCGGCCTGGAGGTCGATAACAGCCGGGGCATCACCGAGATTCGGGCCGTGCTGGGCGGCTTTTTCGTCGCCCTGGGCGCTGCGCCGTTGATCCTGGGTCATCAGTCCACCTATCGGATGTTGGGCATCGCCTACCTGGTCGTGGGGGCGGTGCGCGCCGTCTCAATGTTCGTCGATGATTCAGTCGTTCGCTCGAACTTGATCAGTCTAGCCGTCGAGATCGTCTTCGGTTTCATTTTGATTCTGTGAGGGCCGACCAATGACTGTGAAAATTGTCACCGATAGCACGTGCGATCTGCCAGCCGACATTATCGCCCGCTATGGCATTGGGATCGCGCCGCTCTATATCAATTTTGAGCAAGAAAGTTACCGGGACGGCGTCGATATTTCGCGGGAGGATTTTTACCGTCGCTTGCCCGACTGCGATCCATTGCCCAGCACCGCCGCGCCCGGTATCCAGACGTTTACGCAGATTTACAAGACGTTGGCGGACGAAGGCGCGACGGAGATCATATCGATTCACATCGCCGCCAGCCTGAGCGGCACGGTCAACGTGGCGCGGGTGGCGGCGCAACAGGCGTCGATCCCCGTGACCGTCCTCGATTCCGGATCGCTGACCATGGGAGCCGGTTTTCTCGTCTTGGCGGCGGCTGAGGCGGCGGCTAAAGGTCGCCCGGTGGATGAGATTATGCCTTTGTTAGAAGATCAGATCGCCCGCACTCACGTCTTTGCCGCGTTGGACACCCTCGAGTTCCTGCGCCGTGGCGGGCGTTTGAACCGGGTGATGGCGACCCTGGGCAGTTGGCTTCAGATGAAGCCGTTGCTCCGGATGCACCGGGGGGAGGCGGACGCCGAAAAAGTCCGCACCACCGAGCAGGCCACCCTACGCCTGATCAAGATTTTGAGCAGTCTGGCGCCGTTGGAGAAAGTGGCTTTAGTGCACACCCACGCGCTGGAACGGGCCGATGAGCTACGTCAGAAGGTCAAATATCTCTTGCCGTTGGGGGACGCCATCTCGGTCGATATCACGCCGGTCTTTGGCGTGCACCTGGGGCTGGGCGCCGTCGGGTTCGCGTGCGTGACTGTATCGACTCAGACGTAGCCGGTCGTTAGAGGGATGTGAAGTGGAAGGAGCATAACGTGTCATTTTTATCCGTATACGGCATAGGCGCTATAGCCATTTTGATCTTTATGATCCTCCTGTGGCTCGTCAGCCTGGCGCTCAAGAATTCGAGCATCGTCGATATTTTCTGGGGGCCGGGATTCGTGATGAGCGCGTGGATCTATTTCGCCCTGACCCCCAATGGCTTTCCCGCCCGCAAGTGGCTGATTTGCATCCTGGTCACCATCTGGGGATTGCGGCTGGGGGGGTACATTCTCTGGCGCAATTGGGGTCAGCCGGAGGATTTTCGCTACCAGAAATGGCGCGAGGAGGCGGGGCCGGCCTGGTGGTGGTGGAGCTTTTTCAAAGTGTTCTTCCTGCAGGGGGCGCTGATGTGGATTATCTCCGCTCCGCTGTTGGCGGCCCAGATTAGCCCCACGCCCGCCCGGCTGACCTGGCTGGATTTCTTCGCCGTCATCGTCTGGCTGGTGGGCTTCTTCTTCGAGGCGACCGGCGATTTCCAGATGGCCCGTTTCAAGGCGGATCCGTCCAATAAAGGTAAGGTGCTCAATTGGGGCGTGTGGCGTTACACCCGGCATCCCAATTACTTCGGCGACGCGACCCAGTGGTGGGGCTATTACATAATCGCGCTAGCTGGCGGCGGTTACTGGACCATGTTCAGCCCTATCATCATGACTATTTTGTTGTTGCGCGTCTCCGGCGTCGCCTTGTTGGAAAAGACGCTCAAGGAGACCAAACCCAAGTACAGGGATTACGTGGAATCAACCAGCCCCTTCGTCCCCTGGTTTCCCAAGAAACGCGAATGAGAAAAAAGGGCCGCGAGGTAATTGAAGAGTTAAAAATTATGTTTACCGGGCGGGCGCCTCTGCTCGACTCGATCCTGCCGCCGCTCGTCTTCATCATGGTATACACGGGGTGGGGATTCTCCCCGGCGCTTTGGGCGTCGCTGGCTTTGGCCGGCTTGTTCGTGTTGGCCCGCTTATTCAAGGGGCGCGATCTGATCTACGCCCTGGGCGGCGCGGGCGGCGCGATCATCGCCGTCATCGTCGCCCGTTTACTCGGCCGGGCCGAGGGCTTTTTCCTGCCCGGCATCGTCTCGGGATTGTTCACGATTGTGCTGTGTCTCGTGAGCATCGTCGTTGGTCGCCCCCTGGTCGCCTGGACGAGCCGCCTGGCCCGTCGTTGGCCGCTGGATTGGTACTGGCATCCCCAGGTGCGTCCGGCCTACATGGAGGTCACCGCTGCTTGGGCGATTTATTTCACCGTTCGTCTGTTGCTCCAGGTCTTCCTGTTCCAGGAGGCCCAGGCCGAGGCGTTGGCGATCCTGCAGATTCTCCTTGGCTGGCCGGCGACGATTCTGCTGCTCGCGGCTACCTACATCTATGGGACGTGGCGCTTGAAGCAGCTAGGCGGTCCCAGCGTCGAGGAGTTCAAGACCGGCGTCTCCCCGCCGTGGAAGGGACAACGGAGAGGTTTCTGACGGTGGTCGTGTGTGTGGAGCGCCAGCAGGATGACGGCGCTCCTTAATTTTTGTGATAACCAGGAGGAGGGAGAGACATGCCACGAATCGAAACGCGCATCCATATTGCAGCGCCGCCCTCGGATGTGTTTCGTTTTTGCCACGACCTGGACCGTCGACCGGAATGGGATGAACGGGTGTCGGCGATAGAGACATTCTCGTCAAGCGGGGCGCGGCGCGGCGCGTTGATGAGCATCGACGCTTGCCGGGGCGGGGAATATGTGTTTAGCTGGGACGCCGAACTGGTCGATTATTCCTTTCCTCACAGCTCGACCTTGCGCGTCGTCAGCGCAGCGCCCAGCAGCCCCTTCCGCGCTGGCAGCGAGCAATGGACGTTCGATCGGTCGGACGAGATTGACGGCGGCGCGCGCGTGACGGTGGTTTGGGAATACGAATTGCGAGGCATTCTGGCCCGCATCGCCGATGCGCTTTGGCGCCGGGCTGGTTCACAGCGCGATTTTCGGCGCACTTTGCGCAATCTTAAGCAGGCGATTGAATCTGCTCAGTCGACCGGCGCTTAAAAATCCCACCCCCCGAAGTTAGCATACAAGCGCCGGTCACCTGAGCGCTTATATCCAGAAAACGCACGCCTGGAAATAAAAAGCCCCGCAGCAAATCGCTGCGGGGCTTTTTTGTGTGAGCGCGCCTTTCAGTTTCGGGAGTTGTTGGAGACGAGAGGCAGGTAGAGGATAAATCGGTCGTCGCTCGACTCCTCTGCGTCTTCCACCAGCCGGATCGTCTTTGAAGCGTTCACTTCAACGCTGTTGTCGGCGTTGCCGTAGGTCACTGTGACGATGATAGTATAGACACCCGGCGTGTCTCCTTGGAACAAGAACGTATCCGTTGGGCTATGCGTGACTTTTGGCTGTGTTGGCTCTTCGCCGACGACCTGCCAGACGTAGGTGATAGGCATCGTAGACGAGAGCGTCGAACTAACGGTGGCGGTGAAGGGGTATTCAATACCGGTTACGCCGTTTGCCTCACCGGTGATTTGTACATCCAGGGTTGGGGTTGGTGGGCTGGTCGGGATGGGCGTGTTGGTCGGTTCGGGTGTGCTGGTCGGCATAGGTGTCGCGGTCGGTGGGATGGGCGTGTTGGTCGGTTCGGGTGTGCTGGTCGGCATAGGTGTCGCGGTGGGCGGGATGGGCGTGTTGGTCGGTTCGGGTGAGCTGGTCGGCATAGGTGTCGCGGTCGGTGGGATAGGCGTGTTGGGCGGGATGGGCGTGTTGGTCGGTTCGGGTGTGTTGGTCGGCATAGGCGTCGCGGTCGGTGGGATGGGCGTGTTGGTCGGTTCGGGTGTGTTGGTCGGCATAGGTGTCGCGGTCGGTGGGATGGGCGTGTTGGTCGGCGTTGGCGGCAGTTCGACGCTCACCGTCGCTGTGGCGGTGTCGCAGAGGCCGTTCGCATCACATACCTGATATGCAAAGGTTTCAACGCCGGAGAACTCTCCATCGGGGGTGTAGGTCACAACTCCGGTTTCTGGATCGATTGTGATTGCCCCGCTGGTCGTGTCGGTGATGATCGTCACAGATGTCGGGTCAATGGCTGCTGAACCCGCTTCGTCATTATCCAGCACGTTGATCGCAAACGGCCCGTTTTGGGTGATTGTCGCCGCGTCATCGTTCGCTGTCGGCGGATACAGGATGTTTACCGTGAATGTGTCGATGTCTGTCACGCTTGTCACAGTGCACGCTTGCTCTTGTGGGATGAAGGCGGCGGTCTCCACCGTCTGCCCGCCCTTGGCCTCGATTTGAATTTCTTGCGCGGGGTCATAGGCGCCGGCGGGAAGGGTGTACACGAAGATGTCCGCTGCGCCATCACGGATGCCCTCGCCGGCTGTCTCAAACTTGATGCTGTAGAATGGGTTATCGGTCGGCGCTTCGATGGTGTAGGTGTATCCGTTGGGCGACGTGTACGTGTCGCCGTCGGCCGGGTCGGTGGGGACGATGCTATCTGGCAGGCTCAATGCGACGTTGCTGAGCGCTGTCGCGTTCCCGCACTCGTTCACCATCTGGATGGAGAGGGTTGTCGATCCGTCGTCGTTGGCGCTTGCCCCCAAGAACGTATATTGGAAACAATCGCCGCCGAACGTGCACGTCTTATACGGTCTATACTTTTGCACTTTTTGATCAAGACCAATTTGTCAACGTCAAACTGTGTATGTGATTATTTTATGCAACACAGGTTGCCAGTTTGTTGGTCAATATTGATTATTTTGTGGAAATTAGCGGTTTATATTGCGTGAAAGCATAAATTATTGCCGAGAATTATTTCACTAGCACATTATTTTTACTATTTGCACGGGCTTATTGTTATTTGGCAGCACTATACAACTAAATTAG
>DAOTUC010000176.1:0-2300 GCA_034437315.1 Anaerolineae bacterium | reverse complement strand
GAGGGGAACGTGTTGACCACCAACCCGGAGACGAGCGGGCGCTACCACTCCGACTGGCTGTCGATGATGTACCCGCGCCTCTTCCTGGCCCGGCAATTGCTGCGGGAGGACGGGGTGATTTTCGTGAGCATTGACGACCACGAGGTGCACCATCTGCGGTTGATGATGAATGAAATTTTCGGGGAGGAACAATTCATCGGTGTGTTTGTCTGGAAAAGTAGACATAATGTGGATAGCCGAAATACAACAGGGTTTTCAAAAGACCATGAGTACGTTTTGGCATATGGGCAGCGCATCCAAGGACGTGGGATAGACAAAAGCAAGTACTCCAATCCCGATAATGATCCACGTGGTCCCTGGATGAGTGACAATCTTGTTGGGTTAGCCTCCATCGACAGACGACCCAATCTGCATTATGATCTCACCAATCCAGAGACCGGGATCAACTATGGTTGTCCCGACAAGGGGTGGAGATATAGCCAGGAGACAATGCAGGGATTGATTGCTGAAGGCAAGATCATATGGCCATCTAACGCCACTGGAAGACCACGACGAAAAAAGTTCATATCAGAACTGCAAAGCGAGTTTACTGGGCTTTCCTCTTTACTGCGTGAGGTGCCCAGTACGAGTGTAGGCACTCAAGAAATACGAGAGATCTTTCAAGCGGATGTGTTTGATTTTCCTAAACCATTAGATTTGGTGAAGCTTCTGGTCAAACAGGGCTCTGCTGACAATGATATCATCCTTGACTTTTTTGCCGGATCGTGCCCGACTGCTCAAGCTGTCTTGGAACTTAATCGAGAAGATGGTAATGGACGTCGCTTCGTTGTGGTGCAGTTACCTAAGCCAACGGTTGATAGCTCACCAGCGAGTGAGGCGGGGTATAACTCGATCTCTGAACTTGGCAAAGAACGTATCCGTCGCGTCATCGCCAGAATGCAGGATAAAGATGATGGCGGTCAGTTGTCCCTCGACCTCAACCCCAACGAAGATGGCCCGCAGAGTGCGGGCTTAGGCTTCAAAGTCTTCAAGTTGGCCCCATCGACCTTCCGCCAGTGGGAACCGCCAGCCGGTGAGGGCGCCGATGACGTCCAGGCGCTGGAGAAGCAACTCGCCCTCTTCGACCGCGGCCTGGAACCCGGCGCCGACCCGCGTCACGTCATCTACGAGGTGATCCTCAAGCTGGGCTACAGCCTCAACGCCCGGATCGCGTCGCTGGAGCTGGAGAGCAACCAAGTCTATCGCGTTACCGACGCGGGGAACAACCCCACCACGTTCTACATCTGCCTGGACGACGACATCCAAGATGTCATCATCGATACCCTGCCGCTGGACAAGGACGTCGCCTTCGTCTGCCTCGACACCGCGCTGGACGACTCGCAGAAGGTCAATTTGTCGATGCAGTGTTTGTTGAAGGTGATTTGAAGTAACCGGCTACCTCAAAGGAGGCTGCATTGATGATAAGAAAACGATTCTCTCTCGCTGCTCTGATTTTGAGCCTATTTCTCATTAGCGGTGGCCTCTCTGCCTGGGCGCAGCGTCCGTCGGCTATCGTGGAAGCCGAACAGCTCAACACGACCGTCGTTCCATACTCGTCGCTTTCTACGACAACGTCGCCGACAGGATTTCAAAAGGGTGCTTCTCTTACGGCTTGGCACAGCGGGGTCTATTCAATGGATGACACAGCCTGGGTCATCGATGAACAGATCCGGGGAATAGGTGCAAATTGGATAGCGGTGGTCGTCCAGTGCTACCAGGAGACGGCAACCTCAACCCAGATCAACTGCGACACCGACATGGTCCCGACCGATGCGGAATTGACGCACGTGATTCAAGTCGCGCACGCTAACGGCCTGCACGTTATGCTGAAACCCCATATCGCCCTGAGCAACGATCCTGGTCACTGGCGCGGGCAGATCGACTTTGGAGATGATGAGGCCCAGTGGGCTGCTTGGTTCAGTAGCTACACTGATTTCATTCTCCACTATGCCCAGCTCGCCCAAAGCTTACAGGTCGAACAGTTCTGTGTGGGGACCGAACTGTATGATTCCTGGCAAGGCATCGGCCCGGCACGGCGCACGTCGGATTGGCGAAACGTGATTGCCCAGGTTCGTCAGACATACAGCGGGGCATTGACTTATGCCGCCAATCATAGCGGGGAAGAGACATTCGTCCAGTTCTGGGACGATCTGGACTATATCGGGGTGGATGCCTACTACTACCTCACAGATTTGCAGCATCCCTCTGTTAGCGACCTGATCGCTGCGTGGGACGGTCCTTTCTACACCCTGCAGCAGTTA
>DAOTUC010000175.1:0-2782 GCA_034437315.1 Anaerolineae bacterium | reverse complement strand
TGGCGTCCACCCGACATTTTCCAGAAACCGATCCTGTCCCATCAGCCGCTTGACCGCTCTAACACAGCACGTAGGATCCTTGCGAGGCCCCTCCTCTTTAGCCCACAAACCGACGATGGGTTTTTCTTTCGCCCCTCCCGACGGGAAATAGGCCACAGAAGGCAAATGGTTCAACTCCCAGTTATGGAGATCTCCATAACCAGGCTGATTCAGTTTCAGCACCTTCGATTCGACGATTTTATCTGTTTTCCCGGGGTAGGCCCGGGCGATCAAGGTAGTGGTGGTGCCGAGGTCAATTCCGAACGCTGGCATAAATCACCTCCCAGGTTCAAAGTCAACTCTGTTCTGAGCCGTTCCGAGCCATTCCGGATTGATGCTCGCCATCCCTGGTGCACAGAGATTGCGGCGGCGATTCGGGCGGCCAGTTGGGAATAGGCTCTGCCTGGAGCACCTGGTTTATCAACTCTTGAATGGTCAATGTCATATGTGCGCCTTCACAGGTCAACTTATGCCTTACTCGCTCTTGTATGGACGACTTGGACGGCCTTTTTCGACTTCTTCTAGCGGAACACCGATCCCGATCTTCTCATAAGCGTCTAATACATCCTGATATTCATCTGGCGCATCCTGCTTCAAACGTTTCAACAAATCAGATGCCCACACTCGAAACTTGGTGTCATACTTTTTTACGAAGAAGAGTTGGATGCCCCCATACCACGTAAACTCATCCAACGGGGCCGTGACTTGATCGAAACACTTTTGAGCAGCTTCCACGGACAGAATCCGGCCCAATCCCTGCCACCAATAGCGATACAACGGCTTGTGGTCTCGTCCGATTAAATCCTCAGTTTCTTTGATCTGATCAGGATGCTTTGCCAGGTATTTTGCAATCGGACCGGTAAACATAAATTCCACACCCTTTTGGCTGTACCCGACCGAACGATCCTTCAACTCGTGTAATGCCCGCAGTACCTCCGGCAGGTTGGTTACCGCCCCGGGAGAGATCTTTTTTTCTATCACCTTTGCCAGGCCCTTATCTCTCCGGTCCATCTTGCCCACCACTTCGACCAACGTATCGTACGCCCTTTGAGGAGCAGCGCGGAGCGCCAGATCGAGAAATTCGGGGCCGACATCCATACGCTCGTCGAATAGCTCTCCAGCCCAATACCGCAGTTCACCAGCAGACTGGGCATCCTGACGCTGCGCCAGCGGTTCGTAGAGCGTGAGCGCCGCCTCGTAATTCGAAGCATCGATGTCTTGCCATGCACGGGCACGGATTTGTTCCAACTCCTGCGGACGCATCTCACCCATCGTTTGCAAGGCCAACAGCGCCGCGCCCCGAGCAGGCGCAAAAGGAGACTCCAGCACACCGACCCGGATCAGCATTTCTCGCGCGGCCTTGTTCTTGCCCACCAATTCGGCCAACAATTCAGACAGCAGTTTCTGCTCCCTCCTCTTGATCTGAGACGAGAAGACATACAGCGCGTTCAGGACTCCCGGCAGCGCACGCGCTCCCTCTTGTGCAATTTCCTGGCGAATCTGTTTCTGTCGCTCTTTCTTGTGGCCCAACATCTCCTGGACGCGCTTCTGAATGTCGGTGACGAGATGAGTGTCTCCACTCAGGTCAACCAGGTCAATATTTCCGATTTCGAATACTTTGTCCATCACATTCTTCCTCCTTTGAGATAGCGCGTCACAAATCCTCGAAATCAATCTCTGTCAAGCTGGTATTACCCACCCCAACGCGCACAACGGGCACTTTGGTATCGTAGCGCCGCTCAATCTCAATGTATACCGGCGTGTCCTTTGGATACTCTTTACCTAATGGCACCGCCATACCACCCTGGTAGAACAACGTGTGGTAGATGGTTTCCACACTTCCATCGGTTGGCGGATCAGCGCCAGCGAAGATTTCCATAAGCAGCTGGCTGCTAGCATTCGCCAGGTGGAAAGTGTGCCGCTCGCTCTTGCGTTGGTGACGCCTCAATAGCAGGTCGAAGGTGCCATCGTTCAACAGAATGTAGTAGGCGTCGGCAGCCGGCTCCTCGATCCGAAATTCCGGATAAGTGGACTTGAGGTAACTGTAGACAGCCGCACCCCTCGCAATGGCCTCCATCGGGGTAGGAAAGCGGAGAAAGGACTGCTCATCCCCCCAGTAACGCTTTAGCGCCTCGTGTAACGGCTGCAGTTTAGACATACCGCCAACAGGAAGGAAATAGTTGATCTCTGCCCGGTCAATACCAGACGTCTTGAGTATCTCATCAATCGGCGACAAGGCATTCTTGGAAGCCGCGCCGCTCGCCTCCAGGAACGACGCCATCAACGACTTGTATTGCTGATAGCTGAGATCCACCGATAGATCGTAGGTCTCTTCCCGCACAACCAGAGAGGATATATTAAAGTGTATTCCATCCTCCCCAAAACCGATCTCCTCGTTTAATCCGATCTTGAGCTTTTCCGCCTCGTTGATCAAATCATAACGCAACACCAGCCGCTCCTCGTCCGTCAGTTCGAGCCTACTCAAAGCTGGAAACGCATCCTTGAGAGACGGATACAAAAAATCTCGGGCCAGCCGCAAGTCGAAATCCTCCCCACCAAATAGATTGTGCCGGCTGATATCCAAGACGACAAACTGCAAGTCATCCAGGGAGGGTTCGCTTTGAGATGTACGGACGCCCAGCTCGACCAGGGTCAGGTCCAACGTGCCTCCGCCGATGTCGTAGACCAACACTTTGGAACCGGTGCCTATGTGCTGAATCTGCCGCGCATCAGCTTCCCGCTG
>DAOTUC010000174.1:0-2467 GCA_034437315.1 Anaerolineae bacterium | reverse complement strand
CCGGTGTAGACAGCACGCCCGCCGTCCGGCGAGGTGTAGCGTTGGCGATAGTCCACCAGTTCCAGGCGCGTCAGCGCGATCTCGACGCTGCCCAGCCCGGCCGGTTTGGCGTAGCCCAGTTTGTGACGCATCTCCGGTTCTAACGCCAACGCGTAGAGTAGCAAGTCCAATTCGTCCTGAGCCAGGTTGTCGAAATGGGCGGAGAAGGAGAACACGCTGTCAGGCCCGATTGGGTTGATGTACTGATTCTGGGCATCGTGAGCGTGTGCGCCCTTGGGGCGCCAGTCCCCTTTATCCACGGGCCGTCTGCTGTGATGGAAATAGAACTTACGCCCGGCCACGTGCTTGCCGGATTTATCCAGATAAAAAGCTGTGTGATCCGGCTTGGGGCTGCTCAAGATGATGGTGTAAATCGGGTCGTGCGGTTGTGGGTCATCGCAGAGCGCGTCATCGAAACCGACGTGGCCCAGCAGCAAGGCGCCGCCTTGAATCAGCCCAAACATACGGCAAGCGACACAAAGCTGATTTGCATCCCGGCACTGAACAAAGTCGTGGGGCAGTTTGCCGTTTTTACTATCGAACAGCCACCAACAGCCATAGCCAACCGTTTCCACCAGGCTGCGGATCAGCCCCTTGAGCGAACTGCCAGGAATGACCGCTTGCAGCTGCGCGTTGGTGAGAAAGCGCTTGGGCGAGCGGTTGTCCTTTCGGGGGATGAAGAACGGCGTCAATGTGGTAATCGTGCCCTCGATGCGGCCGGACAACCCCTCGAAATGGTCGTGTTTAGCGGCCGGACGGCGCTGTACACCCTTATCCCAATCTATACGCACGAAATCGTAAGGATTCATTGCAATTCCTCCAGCCCGCAGAAGCGGTAATAGGCCAAAGCGCCGTTATTTTGATCTATGTATTGGTGCACGCACAGCTTGACCCGCTGCGCCGCGTCGGACACAGGGTAGTGTAGCACGCGCGGGACGACGAACTCAATGAAGGCGTGTTGGTCATCCCGTTTGACCGCGCCGATGGTCTCCAGATCAGCATCGGGCACGCGGTTGCCCCACAGCCAGTAGCTATGGGTTTCGACCGCTGTGTCGCTCAGGTCGAGTTCGTCAGCGTGCGCAAAGCCAGACAGGTCGACCGGCGGCCCGACGTAGACGGCCTGGAACGCGCCGTCTAGCATCTCCCAGCGCAGCTCGAAATCGGCGCAAAAGAGCCGCCCGCGTTCCCAGCCGTTCCAATTCTCGGCCGGGTTGAACTTCTCCAACCGCAAGCCTTTCTCGATTTCAGCCTCGGTCAGCCAGGCGTAGGGCACGCGCTCCAGAAGCATATAGCTGGGGTCGGGCCAGGCCAGCGCCGCGACAGCCGGGGCCAGGTCGGCGGTGCGCGCCCATTGAATGATGTCCGCCGGATGTTTGTTATCCGCCATTATACCCTCCTACCAGTTCTGCAAGCGGGCGACAAAGGCCGCGGGCGCTTGCTCCTTCAGATCGACCAAGCTGTCGCCACTAAAGACAGCCTGCTGACGCAGTCCTTTGCGATTCTCCTGCGGGGCGTGAGCGAGCGTCAGCACGTCATCGTCCCATGTGCGATACGCTTGCCGTTCTTCCGGCGTTTGGAACTTACCCAGACCCCACACCTCGGCTGGCGGCTTACCGTTCACCAGGGCGAGGTAGCTGACGATCACTTCATCCACGCTGCCGCGCACGCTGCCTAACCCCCGCGAGCGCCCCGAGCCGATCCGCACCAGACCGTCGGCCATATCTTGCGCGGCGATCAGGAGCATGCCCAACTGCCAGGTCTCGAAATTGCGCAGGTAGACGTCGGTCTGGAAAGAGACGTCGGAGGAGACCACTTCCAACTCGAACTTGGCCCCGTGGGCTGCGCCGCCGGTCAGCCGATCAATGCCCACCCCGTCGCGGGTCTCAGTCGGCCGGGCACGCGCGCCGTTCACCAGGTAGGCGTCATTGATGCTCACCCGCCCGATGAACTCGGTAGAGCCAAACAGGCGGCAGATGGGACACGAGTCACGATAAGCAACCTCGCTGTTAATGTCCTCACTGTCTTTGCGATGTTGGAACTTGTCGCCGCAAAAAGCGTCTGCTTTCGGGTGTTTGTGAAAGGGGTTGCAGATCACGTCCGGGCGCGGTTGCAACGTGCGCCCGACTTTCTCTATGTGGCTGCGTAGCACGCCCTTGAGCGAACTGCCGGGCAGGTAGACCTGCCAATCGCCATCGCGGTAGGTCAACACAGGGGTCATATCCGGGCCGGTGAGTGTGACGTGCCCGGATCGCACCAATATCGGCCCGGTGGTGGTGATGGTCAAGGTAAAATAGGCTTCGTTTACCAATCGTTTCAACATCGTTTACGCGCCTCCTTCTTTTTCGCTCAACAAGGCTGTGATGTGATCATCCATAAACGCTTGCGGGTCGTCCACACAGGTCATTTTTTCCTCCGGCGTGCTGCCCAG
>DAOTUC010000173.1:0-2593 GCA_034437315.1 Anaerolineae bacterium | reverse complement strand
ATCTCGGCCAGCGGACGGCTGCGCTCCGGCCCGCGCCGGTAGGGGATGATGCAATAGGCGCAGGCGTGGGAGCAACCCAGAACGATAGGGACGTAGGCCGAAACGAGACGCTCCCGCTCGTGGGCCGGGAGGAGCAGATCGCCCGCTTGTAACCGGTAGCGGCGGGCGATGCGTTCTGCTTCCAGCGCCGCATCAAGCGCCCGCTCCTCGTCGACCAGCCCCCGGTCGACCAGATGATTCAGCAGCGGTTCCGGTTCTGAAGGCGGCAGGAAGACGTCGACCCAGGGGAAGCGACGGCGGAGCGGTTCTGGGTTGCGGACGCCGACCAGGCAGCCCATCAAACCCAGGACGACGTCCGGCCGTCTGCGCTTCAATGATTTGAGGGAGCCCAATCGGCCATAGCATTTATCCTCGGCCGATTGGCGCACTACACAGGTATTGAGCACGACCACATCGGCCGATTCGGGCCGGTCGGTGGGCGCGTAACCCAGCCGTTCCAACGCCGAACCGAGCCGCCGTGAGTCGGCCTCGTTCATTTGACAACCGATGGTCCAGATATAGTATCTCACGGGGTGGATTTTAACCTATCCCGGTCAAAGGTCAAGAGGTTAGGCAAGCGGGAAAACACGCCCTTGTCGTGCATCGCTCGTTATGTTATACTCAACATAACAGAACCGTTTGGAAAAGGTAAGCGTTCAGATGATTGATATGGGACACAGATTGCACAGATTTTTCCCATCAAGCGCCAAGTGAGGCCTGCTTGATCGCCTCAATCTGTGTTCTCCGGGGAAGGGCGTATGGACAAGGATTATTACGCGATTTTAGGTGTGGATCCAGGCGTCACGCTGGAGGAGATCAAATCGGCTTACCGCCGGAAGGCCAAGGCGTTACACCCCGATCATTACGCGGGGGGCAGCGAGCCATTCCGTGATTTGCACGAAGCGTATACCGTGCTGAGCGACCCCGATTGCCGGCGGGCTTACGACGACGAGCGAGCGTGGGAAACCCATCGCCCCGCCAGAGCCGCCGGGGCAGGATGGGTGGAGCCAATGCGCCCGGCGCGATCCCGATCAGCCCCGGTGGAACCGTTATCGCCCAACGATTGGCCTTATGGCTCTTCGCCGAAGGACCCGTTTGATGAGATTGTGGGTCGATTGTGGGGCGACCTGGGCTTTGACGATCCTTTTTCCGACCTATTCGCGGGCGCGAGGGAAACGGTCGATTTTACGGTTGACGTGCCGTTGACGCCTCAACAGGCTCGTCGGGGAGGGCGCGTCCGGGTTTCCATTCCGTTGCCGGTCCGCTGTCCGGCCTGCCGAGGGCAGGGGTGGGTGGGCGTCTATCGCTGTCAATCCTGCCGGGGCGGGGGGGCGGTTGAGCAGATGCGCCCTGTGACGATCTCCTTTGGCCCCGGTGTCGCCGATGGCGAGACAGCCATTGTGTCACTGGATCAATTGGGCATGTCAGACCGGCGTTTAGCGGTGCGATTTCGACTCGCCTATTGAGACCGAGACCCCATTTTCTCGAGAACATCCCACCCGTCGCGCGTCGTCGCGCGTCGAAAATGCTCCACACCGAGAAAGAGCCGTCGCCGTTCCGGGGGCGCTGATAGGATGGGCGACGCGCCGAGTTGTGTGCGATGGCAGCGGATGGCGCTCAGTTTCTGTTCCCAGACCGGTCCTACATCCACCGCCAGGTCGATCTCCTCGTCGGGTGTGGCGTGCAGGCGATCCAGATTCAGCGTCTGCGCCACTGTGCGTGGCACAGCCAGATAGTAGAGCGCCAGCGGCGCATCTGATCTGGCCTGCTCGAAGGCCCGTTGCGTCCAGCGGCTCACCGCGGCATGATCGGTATGCCCGGAGAGCCCGTCCGGCGGCCACGTGATGAGCGCCTGCGGGCGTAATTCTGCGATCACGTCCAGCACGTGGGCTGCGCCCTCTTCCTCATTCACGTCAGACAGCGTCCCATCATCGTAGTCGAGCAGGCGGGGCGGCTGTATGTGCAACGCGCGGCAGGCGCAGCGCAGTTCGGCCTCTCGCACGGCGGGCAACGCTTCGGGCGTGCAAAGCGGCGGGTCTCCGCAGGATCCGCCGCCGCCCCGTGTCGCGGTCAGAGTCTGCACCCGGACGCCGCGCCGGGTTAACAGGGCCAGTGTGCCGCCACAGCGGAACACCTCGTCGTCCGGGTGGGCGAAGACGGCCAGAACCGCGGAGCGCCCGCGCCATTTTGGGACGTCATTCATCATAATACCCATCATAACACCTACGCTATGGAACGGGAATAGGATTCGGGTGATTGTCAATCCTCATCACGTGGCTCTTGTTGCTGTTGGGGCGACGAACTGTGGAACAGGTCTGCGCCGAGAAGTTCTTGCCCCAGCCGCCGATAGGTTCTGAGGCGCTCCTCGTTGATGAAGTAATGGAGTCGGTAACCCCGCCGTTCCTTGTGCACCAATCCCAGATCCTTGAGCACGCGCAGGTGTTGGGAGACGTTCGAGTCTGTCGTTTCCAGCTCATGCGCCAAGCGTCCCACGCAAAAGGCGTTCCCTGGTTCTTGCCGCGCGAGCAGCGCGACCAAACGCAGTCGTGTTTCG
>DAOTUC010000172.1:0-4350 GCA_034437315.1 Anaerolineae bacterium | reverse complement strand
CAATACCCGTGAATGAGTGTCGACTCAATCACCTTATGGGTAGTAGGCCAACCCCCGTTGGCCATTTCTGTGCTAAAACTGCCCAACAGGGGTTGGGCTCCTACCCAGGAATATATTTCATTCACGGGTATTGCGATTAAAGAGTGTTTTGCCCAATCAAGCATTTGATTCTCTGATAACCACCCAGTTAGCCAATCGCAACGGGCTCGTCTCTTGAATTTAATGTCTTAGTAGCGTCTATTATGTCTTGGGTTCAATTTGTATCTTTTTCATTAACCTCAGCGGGGACCGTCAGCGCCGTCGAGAGCACCTCTTCCATATTCTCTACCATGACGATTTTGATTCCCCGCCTGACCTGTCTTGGAATCTCCACGAGGTCTTTCTTATTCTGCTCGGGGATGATGACTGTCTTGAGGCCGGCTCGGTGGGCGGTCAGCAATTTCTCCTTGAGGCCGCCGATGGGCAACACGCGACCGCGCAACGTGATCTCGCCCGTCATGCCGACGTCGTGCCGCACTGCCTGCTCAGACAGCGCTGAAATGAGCGCCGTGGCGATGGTGATGCCCGCCGACGGGCCGTCCTTGGGAATCGCGCCCTCCGGCAGGTGAATGTGGATGTCGACCTTGTCGAAGATATCCGGATCGATGTCGAAATCGTCGCACCGGGAACGGGCGTAGCTCAATGCCGCTTGCCCTGATTCCTGCAACACGTCGCCCAACTGACCGGTCAACATCAGGTTTCCCTTGCCCGGCATGAGCAAGACCTCCACCGGCATCAGATCCCCGCCCGCCTCGGTCCAAGCCACGCCCGTCGCTACGCCTATCGTATCCTCCTCCTCGGCCAACTGATGGATGAATTTTGGCGGCCCCAGATAGCGGGCCAGCGAGCGGGCCATTATCCGGCGGGGCGGGTCGTTCCCCTCAGCCAGTTGGCGGTCGATCTTGCGGCAGATGTTGGCGATCTCCCGCTCCATGTTGCGCACGCCGGCCTCGTAGGTATACTCGCGGACAATGCTCTGCAGCGCGCCGGTGGTGAAGGTGATGCTATATTCCTCCAGGCCGTGCTCTTCCATCTGGCGCGGGATGAGGAAACGACGGGCGATCTCCAGCTTCTCCTCGTCCACGTAACCGGGGAATTCAATGACTTCCATCCGGTCTCTCAGCGCCGGCGGAATCGGATCCAGCACGTTGGCGGTGGTGATGAATAGCACCTTGGAGAGATCGTAAGCGACTTCCAGGTAATGATCGGCGAAGGCGTGATTCTGTTCGGGGTCCAACACCTCTAACAGAGCGGCCGCCGGGTCTCCACGGAAATCGAGGCCCACCTTGTCGATCTCGTCCAGCATGAAGAGCGGGTTGATCGTCCCGGCCCGCCGCATCGTCTGGATGATCCGTCCAGGCAGGGAACCGATGTACGTGCGACGATGTCCGCGAATCTCCGCCACGTCCCGCACCCCGCCCAGACTCACCCGGACGAACTTGCGCCCCAGGGCCTGGGCGACCGATTTGCCCATTGAGGTCTTGCCGGTGCCCGGCGGCCCCACGAAGCAGAGGATGGGACTGCGCATCTTATCGGCCGCCATTTTGCGCACGGCGACGTATTCCAGGATGCGCTCCTTCGCCTTGGGCAATCCATAATGGCAGGATTCGAGGATCTCCTCCGCGTTCTTGATGTCCAGATTGTCCTCGGTCGTCTCGGACCACGGCAAGTCGATCAGCCAATCGAGATAGGTGATGATCATACCGGTCTCGGGCGACATCGGCGGCATCGCGGCCAATCGTTCCAACTCTTTCTCCGCCTGTTCCCGCGCTTCGTCGGGCAGTTCGATCTCGTCCAGTTTGTCCCGGAGGCCGTTGACCTCGCGGGTGTAGATGTCTGATTCACCCAGTTCGCTCTGGATGACCTTCATCTGCTCGCGCAGGAAGTATTCGCGCTGGGTGCGATCCAGCTCCTGCTGAACCTGGGAATGGATGCGATCTTCCAATTCCAACACGTCCAATTCGTTGGCCAGGAGCACGCTCACCTGCTGGAGGCGCTCGCTCGTGTTGAGGGTCTCCAAAATTTCCTGGCGTTGCTCGATTTTCAGGTCCAACACCTGGGCCATAAGATCGGCCAGGTGTCCGGGCTCTTCTATATTCATCGCAAAGACGTAAGCGTCCTCTGGCAGATTGCGGTTCAATTGGACTACTTTCTCGAAGAGGGCCAAAACCGCCCGCCTCAGGGCCTCGGTCAAGGATGTCTGCTCCACTTCCTCGTGGATCGGGACGGCGCGTACCCGGATGTAGGGCTCCAGGTGGACGTATTCGGTGATTTTCACCCGCTGGATGCCCTGGCCTATCATACTGATGGCCCCGTCCGGCATGTGCAACATACGGCTGATGTCGACTTCGGCGCCCATCTCGAACAGGTCGTCGGCCTCTGGGTGTAATACGTCGGCGTCCCGCTGGGCGACGGTGACGAGCGGCTCGCCGTATTCGAACGCCATTTCGACCGCATGAATGGAGGGTTCGCGTCCTACAAAGAGCGGGGTGATCGTTTTGGGATATATGACCATATCGCGCAGCGGCAGAAGCGGCGCTTCGATGACACCGTCCGCTGGCGGCTGTGTCTGTTCGTTCCTGAAATCAGCCTCTTCGAGTGAGAAGGGGATGCCGTGAGGCCATTCTGCTTGCGCCCACCAGTTATGAAGCATATGTTCTAGGTTTTCCTCTCATCTTGATCATCGTCCGGCAATTGTAGGCCGTTGCGCCGCGCCCATTCCTTGACGGCGTCGGCGACGAGAAAGATCGACCCGGTAGCGAGCAGGCCGCTGCCGGGATCCATCATCGCCAGCCCGCGCCGAATGGCTTTCGCCACGCTAACGCACACCTCCGCCCCGCCCCCCAAGGAAGCGACCACGTCGGCCAACTTGATCGGGCTGGCGGAGCGTGGATGGTCGGAACGGGTCACGATGACGTATTCGCTGATCGGCAAGAGCGATTCCAACATCCCACCGATGTCCTTGTCGGCCGAAGCGCCAAAGATCAACACCCATTGCCGGCCGGGGAACCAATCGGTCAACGCCTGCCGCAAAACCTGGGCCGAATAGGGATTGTGCGCGCAATCGACGACGAACGGCGGATCCTGGCAGAGAATTTCCATCCGCCCTGGCCACGTGACTTGCGCCAACCCCTCGCGAACCGCCCCGGCTGACAGGTCGAAACCCCGTTGACGCAAAACGTCCAGCGCCGCGAGTGCGCTGACGGCATTCTCCAACTGGTGGCGGCCCAGGAGCGGCAGTCGGTACTTGCCGTCAAGCGGTGAGTCGTCGTCGCTGATCTTCCGGGCGGAGAAGGTCTGGCCCTCCAAATCGAAGGTCCCCGCCTGGTAATCCCAATCCCGCCCGACTTCAATTAAGGTCGCCCCGCGTTTTTTGCTGACCGATTCGATCACCTTGATCGCCTCCGCTCGTTGGGGGGCGCTGACGACAGGCGCGCCCGGTTTGATGATGCCCGCTTTCTCGAAGGCGATTTCCCCCAACGTGTCGCCCAACAGGTAGGTGTGGTCCAAACTCAGCGAGGTGATGATTGAAACCTCCGGCGTTAACACGTTGGTCGCGTCCAGCCGCCCGCCGAGCCCCACCTCGATGACGGCGATGTCGATCCCGGCGTGGGCGAAGTGGAGGAAGCCCATCGCAGTGATGGCCTCGAAGGTGGTCACGCCCGGCGCCCGCTCAATGATCGGCCGGAGTTCCTCCACCAACGCCACCACCTCGTCCGGCGAGATTTTCTCCCCGGCGATCTGGATACGCTCCCGGAAGGTGTGCAGGTGGGGTGACGTGTAGAGGCCGGTCCGGTAGCCGGCTGCTCGGAAGCAAGATTCGCACATCGCCGCCGTGGAGCCCTTGCCTTTGGTGCCCGCAATGTGAAGCGCCGGGAAATGGGTGTGGGGATCCCCCACTTCCGCCAGGAGACGTTCCATTCGGGAGAGATCCAGCGTCTCCGGCGTGTACCGCTCAATGCGCGTTTTCTCGTAATCGGTCAGTCCGTGAAGATAATCTATCGCTTGCGAATAATCCATCGCTCCACTCCATATTGCTTGTACAACGTGTGTATCAACTTAGCAGCGGATTTTACCCTCTTTTGCCGTGAAACGCAAGTCGCCATTTCTATTCAGAGTGTCTTAAATAATTGCTCTAGCCATCGTCCCGGGGGCGCTAATCGACCCGAGGACAGGTCTCTGAGCGAATTTTTGGGTCTTCAGGATTTCGCATGGCCCATCATAGACCCTAAAGGTTTTTGCGCTGGTTTTGATGGAAAAAGGTCATTGTTTAAGGCAAAAACGTTGTTTGCGCGGCCTTGAGCAAAACCT
>DAOTUC010000171.1:0-13648 GCA_034437315.1 Anaerolineae bacterium | reverse complement strand
ATAACCTCCAGAGTTAGAAATATGAACATGTGCTCATACATTAAATTAAAAAAATTACGATGCGGCTTTTAGCTTTAATCGTGCCGTATATGCTCTAGACCCTGACGAAATAGGTCGTAGATGTGATCGTCGTCCAGCGTGTAGAAGACGTGGCGGCCCTCTTTCCGACACTTGACCAACCGCATCTCGCGCAGCGTCCCTAACTGGTGTGACACGGCCGACTGGCTCATATCCAACAGCGACGCCAGGTCGTGGACGCATAACTCTCGCTCCGCCAACGCCGATATGATGCGCACCCGCGTCGGGTCGCTGAGCGCCTTGAAGGTATTGGCCAGCCGGGCGGCCGTCGCCTCGTCCACCATCTGCCGCCGGATGACGCCAATCTGTGTCTCGTGCGCGTCCATCTCTCCCATCCAATCCGCACCCTACCGTCGCCGGTCGAATATGTGAGCAAACGCTCATATATTAACCGAAAAGGCGGTGCTTGTCAAGTGAAAGCCGACCTACTTGCCACACCACGCCAGTCCGGTTAAAATAGCCCAATTCAGATTCCGCCGTAGCCGGTCTCCGACCACGCCGCATCCCCTGACTGCAGGCGCGGTCAGAGATCGGCCCAAACGCGAGGGGCAACCCGGGAGCAAACCTGACGTGTCTCTAGATATGTGGATCGTCCTATCCATTCTCGCCGCCGCCATTCTGCTGTTCGTGACCGAATGGGTGCGGATCGACGTCGTCGCGCTGAGCGTCGTGGCAGCGCTAATGCTCACCGGTCTACTGACGACGTCGGAGGCGCTGGCGGGCTTCTCCAACCCGGCTGTGTTGAGCATCGCCGCGCTGTTCGTCGTCGGGGGGGCGGTGCTGCACACCGGTCTGGCCGACGCGATCGGCCGACGCATCCTGGTCATCGCCGGAGAGAGCGAGGCCCGTTTGATCGTCGTGATCATGATCGCCGTCGCCCTGCTCTCGGCCGTCATCAGCAGCACCGGCACCGTCGCCGTCCTGCTCCCGGCGATCATCAGCCTGGCGCACCGGCGCAAGATCAGCCCATCCCGTCTGTTGATGCCGCTCTCTTTCGGCGCGCTGCTCGGCGGTTCGACCACGCTCATCGGCACGCCGCCCAACCTGATCGTCAGCGACATACTGCAACAGTTCGGATTACGACCCTTTGGCTTTTTCGACTACACGCCCATCGGGCTGATGCTGCTTGTCTGTGGGATCGCCTTCATGCTCCTGATTGGCCGTCGCCTGCTGCCCGATCGCAAACCGCACAAGGCGTTGCAGCGAGTAGAGACGCCCCAGGAGCTGGTCGCCCTCTATCGACTGCCCGACAATCTGTTCCGGCTGCGGGTGCGGCGTGAGTCGGGACTGGTCGGGCAGACGGTGGCCAAATCGACGTTGCGCCAGCACTTCTCGCTCACGCTGGTCGAGATTCTCCGCCCAACCGAGTCCCATCCGCTCAACGCGATGCGAGAGCTGCTCAATCGCTCCGACAGCCTGGAAGCGATCCGGCCCAATGCGGAGACGGTGTTGCGGGCGGGCGACGTGCTCATCGTGCAGGGGGCCGGGAATGACGTGGGGGCTGCGGCGGCGTTCTGGAACCTGGCCCTCCAACCGGTCAGCGCACAGGAGGACGAGCGCGTGCTCGTCACCGAAGAGGTCGGTCTGGCGGAGGTGTTGTTGCGGCCGCGCTCGTCGCTGGTGGGCAAGTCGCTGGTCGAGGCGGATTTTGGGCAAAGCTTTCATCTGACAGTGCTGGGCATCAACCGGCCCGGCCTCGACGCGCTGCTTGATCTCAAGAAGACGCCGCTTCGCTTCGGCGACATCCTCCTCGTCCAGGGAGCGTGGAAAAACATCCTCGCCCTGCGAGAACGCCCCAACGATTTCGTCGTTATGGGGCAGCCGGAGCAGATGCTCGGCGCGCCGCAGCGCGCCAAGGCGGGTTTGGCTCTGCTGATCCTGTCGGGTATGCTCATCCTGCTGGTGATCAACGCGCTCCCGGTCGCGACGGCGAGTTTGTTGGCCGCCCTGGCGATGGTGCTCACTGGCTGTCTGAGCATGGACGAGGCGTATGCATCAATCGACTGGAAAAGCCTGGTTCTCATCGCCAGCATGCTGCCAATGAGCGTGGCGATGGAACAGGTCGCCCTGGTCGACGTCGCCACGCGAGCGCTGGTCGACGGGCTGGGAGGCCTCGGCCCATTGGCGGTGTTGGCGGGCCTGTTTCTCTTGACTTCGACCCTGACCCAGGTGCTCTCGAACACCGCCACCACGGTGCTCATCGCGCCCATCGGTCTGGCGGCGGCCCAGGCGTTGGGCGTCCAACCCTTCGCTTTTATGATGGCGGTGTCGATCGCCGCCTCGATGGGCATGGCCTCGCCCGTCGCCTCGCCGGTCAACACGCTGGTGATGGGCGCCGGGGACTATCGCTTTGGCGATTACCTCAAGGTGGGGGGGCCGCTGATCCTGCTGATCTTCGTGGTCTCAATGGCCGCGCTGCCGCTGCTGTGGCCTTTTTGATCCGCTTCAGGGGAGAATCGGGGAAGGATAGTCGTTTCAGTCTATCGACTGGTTGGGAAGCGTGAAACTGAACTTGACCCACTCTCCCGCTTTAGAATCGGCCCAGATTCGGCCGCCGTGCTCCTCGATGATCTCCTTGCAGATATAGAGGCCCAGGCCGGTGCCTTTCTTCGTCGCATACTCTGGGCTGTCGAGGCGGCTGAATTTCTTGAAAAGCTTGTCCATCTGCTCCGGCGAGATGCCCTTCTGGCTGTCATTTTGGACGCTGAAGACGAATGCGTCTTCGCCGGCCTGCATATCTAGGTGGATCTCTCCGCCTTCCACGCCATACTTGACCGCGTTGGACAGCAAATTGTCGTAGACGACCCGCAGGAGATTGCCGTCGGCGTACACCTCGGTATCGTCGGGGACGTGGTCTTGCACCGTCATCTGGCGCTCTTGCATTTCCCGCTCCAGGCCCTCGATGACCGGTTGGATGATCTCGCTGTGCAGGGCGACCTGACTCTTACTCACCTCGAGCTCACCCTTCTCCAAACGGGAGAGTTCGAGATAGTTCTTGATCATATCCTCGAAATAATTCAGGCTCCGCGCCACAGATTCCAGGCTCTTTTTCTGGGATGGATTTAAGTCCCCCAGATACCCATCCTTGACCGTATACAGGCTCATCGTCGCGGATGAAAGTGGATTCTTGAGCTCGTGGGTAACAAATCCCAACATCTCGACGTAATTTCGGTTGATCATGCGCAGTTCGTCGCTCAACGCCTGGAGTTCCTGCTGGCGCTGCTCAAGTTCGCGGCGTTGTCTCTCCAACTGCTCCGCCATCTCGTTGAAAGAAGCGGATAGACCGGCGATCTCATCTTGGCCCCGCACGTCTACTCGATGATCTAATTCACCACTGGAGAGCCGCTCAGTCGCTGCGGATAGGGTCCGAACACGTCTCAAGACACTGCGCACCATAAAATAATAGATTAAAAATGCCACGACCATACCGAGCAACGTGATCGAAAGGTAGAGGGCCACCGTGCGAGCCCGTATGTCGAGATATTTCTGTTCCAACTCGCCCACGTACAGCATCCCGATGACCTGACCATTGGGATTCTCAATCGGATCGTATCGCGAGAGATACCAGCGATCGACCACGTAAGCGCGCCCGGTCCATGGGCGACCCTCCCCTAATACTTGATCCGCCACTTCTTTCGAGACCCGGGTGCCCACAGCGCGCCGGCCCTGGTTATCCAAGACGTTGGTCGATATCCGCAGGTCCTCCATGAATATCGTCGCCGTTCCCAGCGGCTTGTCATCGTAATACTCAGCGGCAAAGACGGCGTCTCGGATGCGATCCACTTTCTCGGCGGTCCCGTTCAACAAGCTGCCCATCTGGATGACGCCGATAAACTGTTCATCCGCAAAAACGGGCACAGCCGCCCCAACCAGCATGCCCTTCGCTTCGTTTCCCACCGCCATGCACCGCTCGATCAATCCCTCTCCCTCGACGTCCAATCGTTCCATCTCCAGGAGGATGGTTCCGACGCTGTTTTGCTGCGTCGAAATCGCCTGTTGCACCATCGGATCGTTTGATAGGCTGTCGCCGGTGTTGTAGGGGAATCGCGTCCGCAGGATCACCGTCCCGCCGGGTGTGAGCAGGTTGAGGATGTCCATAGCCTGCTCCCGCCGGACGGCCTCCAAGTGCTTCTGCATCTCTGTCGTGAGATTCTGATCATCCGGCTCTTGGAGCAACGCTTTAAGCGCCTGGTCCTGGGCCAGAATGCCCAACGACGCGCTGGTGCGGGAGATCTTGATGTCGTAAATCTCCCAGGCGGCGCGGGCATATATCGCGACGCGATTCTCGGCCTCTCGAATCGTGTTCGTATTGGCGTAGTAGACGGTGGCGACCGACGTGAGCACAGCCAATAACAGGAAAATGATGGTCGTTCCCAAATTGAACTTCGTCTGTAGTTTCATAATCGTCCCACGATGAGGGAATAAAACCAAAGCGACCGGCGCTCGTTTTCCACCTCAATCTGATGGTGGACAAAAACACACACCACCACCAGATCTCAAGCGCCGGTCGCTTAAAGGTCGCTCTCAAGAAAGCTGCGAGCTATCTTCTCATAAACCGGGGGCTTGTTCGTAGTAGGCGCTTCAGCGCCCTAAAGGCGCACTGAAGCCGCTAGATAGCGCGCGCACTACGAACAGATTCGCCCCAAGTTATTGAGAAGATACATGTGCCCTGTATGCTCGTACAGCCACGTTTACAAAAAGCTCTCCAGGAAGGTCTTGATCTCTGACACCCAAAAGACCGGACCATCCTTGCAGACCAGCTTCTCGCCCAGGTTGCAGCGCCCACACTTGCCGATGCCGCAATGCATGCGCGCTTCCAACGTGGTGAGCATCTGCTCCGTCGTAAAGCCCAGCTTGGCCAGGGTGATGCCCACAAAGTGGATCATGATGGGCGGGCCGCAGGTGATGGTGACGGTGTTCTCTGGGCTGGGCCCAACTTTCTCCAACAGTTGGGTGATCAGGCCCACGTTGCCCGTCCACCCCTCGGCGGGCGCGTCAATGGTGACGTGCATCTCCGTATCGGGAATCTGTTCCCACGCCTCGTATTCGTCGGTAAAGACCAACAGGTCAGGGCTGCGCGCCGCCCAGATGATGGTGATGTGACCATATTGTTGGCGGTGAGCCTGGAGGTACTGGATCACCGGACGCAGCGGGGCACCCCCGATACCGCCGCCGAGGATCACAATGTTCTTCCCCTCAATCTCCTGCATCGGGAAGGCGCGCCCTAGGGGACCACGAATACCCACGGTCGAGCCGATGGGCAGCATGTGGATGCCCTTGGTCACGTGGCCGACCATGTTGATGGCGACCTCGATCTGGTCGCCGAAGGCCGCGATGTTGGCAAAACCAAAGGGCGCTTCGCCAAAGCCCAGCGCCGAGAAAAAGAGGAACTGTCCAGGCATCCAGCCTTTGAAGCGAGCCCACTCGTCCGGGTCGTCCAGTGTAACCTGGTACAGGCGGATGCCGGTGGCGATGTCTCGTGCACCGACCAGAGTGCCCAGGTAGGGTTTCATCGGATTGTCGTTCATGCGGTTACCTCCTTCTGGGCCACGTCGCGCAGCACCTCGCGTATGTCAATGTTGACCGGACAGGCCATCACACAGCGCCCGCAGCCCACACAGCCCTGTGCATCGTAGTCGGCGCTCACGTAGTGGAACTTGCAGTAGAAGCGATTGCGTAGACGCGGCCCCTCATTGGGACGGGAGTTGTGACCGCTGGCTTCAGTGCGGTAGTTGGGGGTGTTACAGCTCTCCCAGGTGCGCACGCGCTGGACGACGCGCTCGCCCGATGCTAGGGTCAGCGTCTCGTCGCGCACGTCGAAACAACGACACGTGGGACAGACGAACGAACAGATGCGACAGCTGAGACAACGTTCGCCCACACCTTGCCAGTAGCCGTCGTCGAACGCGGCCAGCCACTGCGCCTCACTGGGCGTCTCAAAGGTCTCCTCGATCTCCGGGGTGGGTAGGGTCACATCCATATCCTGTATCTTCACGCCCCGATCCAGCAGAGCTTGGCCCTTCTCTGTGACGACTTGCACGGCGTAACCATCCTCCACCGCGGTCAGCATAATGTCCACGTCGTCGGCTGTATCCGGCGCGCCGCCCACGCTGTTGCAGAAGCAGCCCTCCCACATCTGGGGACAAGCCAGCCCAATCAGCGTCGTGTTGGCCCGCCGCTGGCGGAAATAGGTATCCACCGGTTCTTGACCGAACACCGCCTCCAGGGTGCGCAAGCCGCGCGCGTCGCAGGGACGGACGCCGAAGATCACTTGTGAGCCTTCGAACAACGTCTCGCTTAGCGACGTGGGCTTGCCGAGCTCGTCCGTTTCGATCGTAAAGAGCACCTCACTGTGGGGGAACAGAAACTCGCGCGGGGACATGGTCGTGCGCTGAAAGTCCCACGCGACCTCATCGGCGCTTTTGACCGGTTTGTAAAGCGTTTGGGTCTCCAGGGCCACCGGATTGCGGGAACCGGGAGCCCCTTCCTGACTCACCACGACCGGCGCGACGAGGGTCGTCGCCTCATCGTTGGCCATGTCATCCAGCCATTGACGCAACGCGCCCTTCTCAATGAATTTCAACTTCATCAATCTCCTCCTCTCCGTTCAACTCCGTGTACAATGGCATAGGTGAGTCATCCATCCCGGCCTGGTATTGAAACATCTCGCGCATATCGCGCACGAGTTTGCGGTTGAGCAGGCTCAAGGGAATACCCATCGGGCAGACCATCTCACACGAGCCGCACTCGGTGCAACGCCCGGCGTTGTGGAACGCCCGGATGACGTGGAAAAACATCTTCTCCGGGATGTCGGAGCTCATGCCAATCCAGAGATTGTCGTCGCGGTCGGCTTCGCAAACCGTACAGAAGCAGGTCGGGCAAGCTTGACGGCAGGCGTAGCAGCGGATGCAGCGGTCCAGCATGTCCATCCAGTAGGCCAGCCGCTCGGCCACAGGCAGCGCCTCGATGGCGTCAATGTCCTCGTAGATGTCTTCGATCTCGCTCACGTCGGGGGCTTCGCCGTACAACACGTCGTAGATCGCCGGGATGCGCTGGGTACAGCGGGTGCAGCGCGGCGCCGGGGCGCCATCGGGGCCCTGCAACCCCGGGCAGGCAATGCCAATCACCGTGACGTTCTCGCGCAGAATCTGGTGCTCGTTGAGCAGGACTTGTAACGAGCGCGCGTCGCACGGCTTGGTCACCACCGCCGTTTTGGGCAGTGGGGCGTTCTTTTTTGGGGGTTTGTTGCGCTGGTTCAGGTACTGGATCAAGTTTTGGTCGCAGCGCTCGTCGAAGATCAACCGATCCACCTCATCCGGCGTATGGATAAAGGCCGGGCGCACGCGCCCCGTCGACCCCTCCTCGTAACCGATGACGGTGTCCACCGTCCCGTTCTCCAGTAGCTCCCGCGCCTTGGCGCGAATCTGCTCGATCACAGCACACCCCCTACTTCCGCTCCCTGTTCGGCGGCGACCAAGGCCTCCGCCGGGGTCGTCGGGCGGAACGGCGCGGAGAGCGGCCCCAACGCCCGCACGTCTTCCACAAACTGTTGGGTAACAACCGCAAAGCGCGGCCCCTCCGACGCCGAGACCCAGTCCAGCCGCAGCCGGTCGGGCTCGACACCCATGTAACTCAGCAGCCGGTGCAGGAGCACGATGCGCTTGACGGTGCGATGGTTGCCGCTGGAGTAGTGACAGTCGCCGATGTGACAGCCCAACACGAGCACCCCATCGGCGCCGGTCATGAAGGCCTTCATGATCATGCCGATGGAAACGCGCCCTGAGCACATCACTCGGATCGGCAGCACGTTAGCCGGTGACTCGATCCGCGCAACGCCAGCACTGTCGGCGCCGGCGTAGGAACACCAATTGCACATAAAAGCAACAATCCTAGGCTCAAACTCTACAGCCATGCTAAAACCCCCTCAATCTGAGCAACGATCTGTTCATCGGTAAAGTGCAGCCCTTCGATGGCGTCAGAAGGACAGGTTGCCACGCAGGTGCCGCACCCTTTGCAGAGCACCGGATTGACTTCCGATTTGCCCTCCACCAGCGCGATGGCCGTGTAGGGGCAGACAGGCACACATTTGCCACAGCCGACACACCGCTCGGTAATCACCTTGGCCGTGGTGGGCGAAATGGTCACCTCGCCCTTGTTCAGCAGCGCCAGGGCCATCGAGGCCGCCGCGCCAGCTTGCCCCACGGTATCGGGCACATCCTTTGGACCTTGCGCACAACCGGCCAGGAAGATGCCGTTCGTGTTCGTCTCCACCGGGCGCAGTTTAGGGTGCGCTTCGGCGAAGAACCCGTCAGCGCTGCGGCCCAGGCCGAACAGCGCGCCGATCCGTTCAGCGTCGTGCGGCGCTTCGATGGCCGAGCTGAGCACGACCATGTCCACGTCCACGTGCACCACTTCCCCCAGGTCCGCATCCTCGCCCTTGACCCGCAGCTTACCGTCCGGCAGCACCTCCACCGACGCGCCTCGTCCGCGTACCATGGTGATGCCTTCTTCCTTCTGCACCCGTTCGTAGAACTCTTCGTATCCCTTGCCAAAGGTGCGCATATCCATGTAGAACTCGTACACCTCGCCGCCGGTCTTGTCTCGCACCAGGTGGGCGTGCTTGAGGCTGTACATGCAGCAGAAGCGCGAGCAATATTCGTGGGCGTTGTGATCGCGGCTGCCCACGCAGTGGATGATGGCCACCCGCTCCGGCTTGTCGCCCTCGGCGGTCAGGATCTCGCCGCTCGAGATGCCGCCGGAATTGGACAATCGTTCGAACTCCAGGCCGGTGATGATGTTGGGCGATTTGCCGTAACTGTATTGAGATAGCTTGTGTGGATCCCACATCTCGAAGCCGGTGGCGACGATGACAGCGCCCACGTCCAGCTCGAGGATCTCATCCTGTTGGTCGAAATTGATCGCGTCGGCCTCGCACAACATCTGGCAGGCCTGGCAAGCGTCCACGATCTCCCCGTCGCTCCGGTCCATTTGCCGGAAGTGAATGCAGGCATCCTTGTCGATCACCGGTACGCGGGGCACCGCTTGAATGGAGGGCACCCAGACGGCGCTGGTCGGCCCCAGCGGCTTTTCCTTGTAAACCGCGGCCTCCTCCAGGACAATCTCGATAGCGCCGGTGGGGCAGACGATGGTGCAGGCCCCACAGCCGATGCACTGGCGGGTCTTCTCCAGGAAGGGCGGGCCTACCTGGCGGTCGATGCCCCGTTGCGAGAAGTTCAGCACGTCCGCCTTCACCAGTTCGTGGCACACGCGCACGCACAGACCGCAGAGAATGCACTTCTGTTCCGGATCCTCCGGCGGGAATGGCGGTTCCGTGACGCCATACTGCCGCGCCAGATCCTGGATGATGGGCGCCTCGGGACATCGTGATAGGAACAGTCCCAAGATCACCTTTCTTACTTCCCGCACTATAGGCGAATTGGTCTTGACCTCAATCCCATCCCAGGCCGGATAGGTGCAAGCCGTCTCCAGCCGGGAGCGCCCGCGATGAATAATCTCAACCGTGCAGAGGCGGCAGGCCCCGTGAGGTTCCAGGAGTGGATGATAACACAACGTCGGTATTTCAATCCCATTCTCCCTGGCAACCTCCAGGACGGTCTGCTCCTCTTCTGCACGTATTTCCTGTCCATCAATAGTCAATGTTGCCATATCGTGTCCTCCCTATCTCACGCCCACCGCGTCGAACCTGCAGACGTCGTGACAAATACCACACGTGATACATAGTTCCTGATCGATGACGTGCGGCTCTTTCTTTTCCCCGCTGATTGCTTCTTGCGGGCACTTGCGCATACAAAGCCCACACCCGGTACATGCATCCTCGATGATGTAGTACTCGATCAACGCCCGGCAAACACCCGCCGGACACGTTTTGTCCTTGATGTGCGCTTCGTACTCATCGCGGAAGTACTTCAGCGTGCTCAACACCGGGTTAGGCGCTGACTTACCCAGACCACACAACGAGGCGTTCTTCACTGTCCTGGCGACCGCCTCCAGCGTGTCCAGGTCAGCCATCTCTCCCTCGCCCTCGGTGATGCGAGTCAGGATTTCCAGCATGCGCCGGATGCCCTCACGGCAGGGTGAGCACTTGCCACACGACTCTTCCTTGAGAAAATCGAGGAAGTAGCGGGCGATATCGACCATACAGGTATGATTATCCATGATGATCATCCCGCCGGAGCCCATCATCGATCCAGCTTCCATCAGGCTATCGTAATCGACCGCCAGATCGAGCCTGTCGGCCGGGATGCAGCCGCCCGAAGGTCCACCGGTTTGGATGGCCTTGAACTCTCCCTTGCCGGGCACACCGCCGCCGATGTCGTAGACGATCTCGCGTAGCGTGATGCCCATGGGCACTTCGATCAAGCCGGTGTTGGTGATCTGGCCCACCAGGCAGAAGGTCTTGGTGCCCTTGCTCTTCTCCGTCCCAATCGAAGCAAACCAATCGGCGCCGTTGTTGACGATCAGGGGCACGTTGGCCCAGGTCTCGACGTTGTTGAGCGCTGTGGGCTGGTCCCACAACCCACGCTCGGTGGCGTGGTAGTGCTTGGGTCTCGGCTCGCCGACTTTGCCCTCTATCGACTGCATCAACGCGCTCGACTCGCCGCACACAAACGCGCCGGCCCCACGCACGATCTTGATGTCGACATCGAACCCAGTTCCCAAGATGTCTTCACCTAACAGGCCATACTCTTTGGCCTGTTCCAGGGCTCGGCTCAGATTTTTCACCGCCAGGGGATACTCGTCGCGCACGTAGATAAAGCCCTCGTGCGCGCCGATGGCGTAAGCGCCAATGATCATCCCCTCGATGATGGCGTGGGGATCCCCCTCCATCAGGCTGCGATTCATAAACGCGCCGGGGTCACCCTCATCGCCGTTGGCGACGACGTACCGGACGTCGCCCTCGGCCTCTCGGGTCGATTCCCACTTCCATCCGGTGGGGAACCCTGCGCCGCCGCGGCCTCGCAATCCCGATGCCTTGATCTCTTCAATGATTTCCTCGGGCGCCATCGTCGTCAGCGCTTTGGCCAGCGCCTGGTAACCCCCGGAGGCGATATATTCTTCGACCGATTCCGGATTGATCATCCCACAGTTACGCATCACGTGACGCAACTGTTTGTTGTAAAAAGGAATGTCCTCGTACTTACAGACGTCTTGGTGCGTGACCGGCTCCTTGTACGTCAGCCGCGAGACGACGCGTCCCTTGACGAGCGTCTCCTCAACCAGTTCCGGCACGTCAGCGGGTTGCACGTCGGTGTAGAAAAGTCCCTCAGGCTCAATGAGAATCACCGGGCCCATCGCGCACATCCCCCGGCAACCCGTCTCCACAACGTCCACCTCACCGCTCAAGCCCCGGCGCTCGACCTCTTGCTGAAGCGCCGGCACCAGGTCTTCAAAACGGCCGTGGAGACAACCGACGAGGACGTCTGCTCGATGTCGCTCAGCCATTTTAAGCCTCCTGTCCCGTTGCTACTCGACCGACGACCCATTCATCCACAATATGACCGTTCACCAAATGTTCCTCAATGATGCGCGATACCATCTTGGGCTTCACATTGCCGTAGGTGATGCGGGGTTCGTCCCCCTGCTGAATGTCGATCAGCGGCTCCTTGGAGCACATCCCGATGCAACCGACGGTGGTGACGTGCGCGTCGATGTCTCGCTCTTCCAATTCATTCAAAATCGCGTGCATCACCTCGCGAGCGCCGGCCGAGATGCCACACGTCCCCATGCCGACGGTGATCGTGGCGCTCGTCTCGGTGCGGACGTTTATGTCCTTCTGCAGTTGATCGCGTAATTTTTGCAATTCTTCCATACTCTTAAGCTTTGGCATTTTTCGTCTCCCCTATTCTCAGTCTATCCCGCGGGCGGCACGCTCGAGAGATCGACGGATGATCGAGCGGGGGACTGCTGCTTTTCTTCAAGCGCCTCCGCCTTTTCCGTCTTCCCCTCGTTGGCAGCTATTTTATCGATCAATTTGACCGCTTTGTCGGGCGTCATATAACCGTGGGGTTCCTCGTTGACCACGACGACGGGTCCCAAAGCGCAAGCCCCCAGGCAACGCACCGCCTCCAGTGAGAACTTGCCATCGGCCGTCGTCTCGCCGGCCTTGATGCCCAGTTCCCGCTCCAGGGATTCTAGGATACGGGGGCCGCCCATCACGTGGCAAGCCGTCCCCATACATACCTTGCATACGTACTCCCCTTTGGGAGATAGGGTGAAGGAGGTGAAGAACGTCGCCAGGCGATAGATCTCACCTTCTGGCACGCCCAGGCGTTGCGCTGTCTGCTCCAACGCCTCGCGGGGCAGGAAATTATACTCCCGCTGGATGTCCTGGAGAATAGCCAGCGCGTTCATTCGTTCAGCGCCATAGCCGTCTATGATCTCGTCAATTCGTTCTAATTCTACTGTCATCGCTCGCCAGACCTCCTCTCCCCGATGCTCATCTCGCCCATCTTGATCAACTTGTCGTGCGGGATGCGCCGCGTAAAGCACTCGGTCCAGCAAATGCCGCAGCCAGTGCACGTATTCTCATTCACGTAACGGGCTTTCTTGCGCACTTTGATCTTGAAATTCCCGACGTACCCAGAGACATCCTCGACCTCACTGTAGGTCAGGAGTGTAATGTTGGGATGCCGACCGGCATCCATCATTTTGGGTCCGAGAATTCAGGTGGAGCAGTCGAGCGTGGGGAAGGTTTTGTCCAACTCGGCCATGTGACCGCCGATGGACGGTTCCCGCTCGACGAGGTAGACCGGATAACCGGCCTCGGCGATGGTGAGCGCCGCCTGGATGCCGGCGATGCCGGCGCCGATGATCATCGCTGATTGGGTGACCGGTTCCTGGCGCGGTTCCAACGCGCTTTGATAAGTCACCCGGTGAACGGTCGAGCTGATCAATCGCTTGGCCTTGGTCGTAGCCTGCGCTACATCGTGCACGACCCAGGAGACGTGCTCGCGGATGTTGGCCATGGCGAAGTAGTACGGGTTGAGGCCAGCCTCGGCCACGGCGTTTTGGAACGTCGTCTCGTGCATCCGTGGTGTGCAAGAGGCCACCACGACGCGATTAAGTTCTAGGTTGCGGATGTCGTCCTGGATCATTTGCTGTCCAGGTTCCGAGCACATATACTTGTTCTCGCGGGCGACGACGACGTTCGGCAGACGCTGCGCAAATGCGACCACCTCGGCCACTTTGACCGTGGCCGCGATGTTGATGCCACAATCGCAGACGTATACGCCTATTTTAGGTTCAATCATAGTTCACCTACCTCCATAAACGTCATCTGATGTGATATTGAACGTCTGTGCAAAACAGAATCTGATATTCGACGTGCGCTGTATCTCAAACTGCCTCCTCTCTATAGCATGTTTTGGGGATCACCCACGTTAGATCCATCTTGATATATTCGTAATATATTAGTCGCGCTGGTTCTCTGGGATTTCGCATGGCGAGACCCTAAAGGTTTTGCTCAAGGCCGCGCAAACAACGTTTTTGCCTTAAACAATGACCTTTTTCCATCAAAACCAGCGCAGAAACCTTTAGGGTCTATGATGGG
>DAOTUC010000170.1:0-10778 GCA_034437315.1 Anaerolineae bacterium | reverse complement strand
GGGGGGGTGCCGAAGGCGGCTTGGGGAGGGGGAAACCTACCTGTATGGTAGGCCTGTCCTGGCTGAAAAACCCACTATTGGACGACCGATGGCGTGGAACTGCGCCGTCGAATCCTGGAGCGTGTCAAGTCGCTGGCAGTGTGAACCAGAACGTAGAGCCCTCACCCGGCACAGTCTCCACGCCAATGACGCCGCCGTGTATTTCCACCAATTGTTTCGCTATTGCCAACCCCAGCCCACTTCCCCCACCCGCCCGCGTGCGAGATTTCTCGCCCCGCCAGAAGCGCTCGAAGACGTGGGGCAGGTCCTCTGGAGGAATACCGGCGCCAGTGTCAGAGACCGCCGCCTCAACGACGCCGTCGCTCGCCGTCCCCGACAGGGTCACACATCCGCCTTGGGGTGTGTAGCGCAGCGCGTTGGTCAGCAGATTGCCCAGCACCTGCGAGATTCGCCGCCTATCGGCCAGCACCGGCGGCAGATCGTCTAGCAGATCCAGCGCCAGCGTCACCCCCCGGTCAGCAGCCTGGGGGCCAAAATTGACGTAAACGTCTCGCAACAAGTCACCGACGTCTATCGGGCGCTTTTCGAGGGCCAATTGACCCGCCTCAGCCAACGCCAGTAGACGCAAATCTTCCACCAGCCGGGTCAGCAGTCGGACCTCTTCCAACACAGGTTCTAGGTGTTGGGCCGTGGCGGGATAGACCCCGTCGAGGACGCCCTCTAATTTTCCTCGAATCACGCTCAGGGGAGTGCGCAACTCGTGGGCCACATCGGCGGTCATATTGCGGCGTAACTCGTCAGCCTGGGCCAAGTCGTGGGCCATCTGGTTGAAGGCTATCGCCAACTCGCGCATCTCACCGTGGGCCGCCACAGGGACGCGTACGCTGAGATCGCCGGTGGCCACATCGCGCGTCGCTGCCGTCAGATTGACCAGGGGCCGGCTGATTCGACGGGAGATCAAAAGGCTGATGAGCAAGCTGGAGATACCGATGACCAATCCCAAGATCAACAGCGTTTGAAAGGCCCCCCGCACGCGGCTTGACACCTCTCGATCGTACATCAGCAAAAAACCAACCCGTTCATCGTCCACCTGGAGTGGAATCGACCACGCCCGCTCCCGCTGGTTTAGCGTCTGTCCCAGCCACTCGGTCTCGTCGGAGGCCACGATGGTCCCCTCGGCATCGGCCACGACGACGTATCCTTCCTTCCCCCAGATATCCAGAATGCGCTGGCACGGGAACCGATCCATGACCTGCTCGACGTCTCTCCAACCTTGCTGATCCGCGTAATGACCGGTCAGTTGCTCGACGCAAAGGCCGACCAACAAGGGATAGCCACCGTCGTCAAAACGCTCAAACTGGTTCAGCACGAGGCGCCCGGCCAACAAAACGCCGCCGCCGACCAGCAGGATAATCAATATAAAGGCCAGGGACAACTGCCCAAAAAGGGGTATGTGGAGTTTCGGGCGTAGTTTGGACAATAGTTTACTCATCTGATGATTTCCGCCCCCTCACCCTTCCGCAAGCAGGGGGAGGTCTATCTCGTCCCTGTCATTGCTCCGTGAATTTATAGCCCACGCCATAGACGGTGAGAATGTAGCGGGGCTCGCGGGAATCCGGCTCGATCTTGCGGCGCAGGTTTTTGATGTGGGAGTCAATGGCCCGATCGTAACCGTCGTAGGCCACGTCGTAGACCAGGTCCAGGAGTTGCGCGCGCGAGAAAGGCCAGCCGGGACTGCGGGCCATAACAGCCAACAGGTCGAACTCCGTCGGCGTGAGCGACACCGTCTCATCTCCCAGGGTCACGCGCCGCGCCCGCAGGTCGATAGTCAGTTCGCCGGCGCGAACGGCGCTTGCGTGCTGCATCTCCCCGTGGGCGCGACGCAACACCGCCCGCACGCGGGCCACCACCTCGCGCGGACTGAAGGGCTTGGTCACGTAATCGTCGGCCCCCAGCTCCAGCCCCACGATCCGGTCCGTTTCCTCGACGCGGGCGGTCAGCATAATGATGGGCACGTCGGCCAGGGTCGCGTCCTGGCGCAGACGACGGCAGACCTCCAGGCCGTCCATCCCCCCGGGTAACATCAGGTCCAGCACCACCAAATCGGGTCGCTCGTGACGGGCTACGGTCAACGCCGTCTGCCCATTCTGGGCGACCGACACCCGGTAACCGGCTTGCTTCAGATAATCTTGCACCACCTCGACAATGCGCGGTTCGTCATCCACCACCAGGATTGTTTGATACGTCATACGCCGTCCCTTCAAGATCCCTCAATTTTTCATCATTATACTCGATATATCGGTATATAGGTAGACTGGTGCACCGATCTGGGCAACCGACATGCCGGTATACCAGCTGGCCAACATACTGACCTATTCATACCGCAGCGCCTCAATCGGATGCATCTTCGCTGCCTGGTTGGCCGGATAGATGCCGAAGAAAAGTCCGACGGCGAAGGAAAAGCCGACCGCCATGGCGATGGAATCGAGGGCGACCACCGAGTCGATCACCCCGGTCATATCCACTCCCCGGGCCAACCCGACGCCCAGCAGGACGCCGATCACCCCGCCCAGCAGGCTCAACGTCACCGCCTCCAGGAGGAATTGGGCCAGGATGTCGGACTTGCGGGCTCCCACGGCCTTGCGGATGCCGATCTCTCGCGTCCGCTCCGTCACCGAGACCAGCATGATATTCATAATGCCGACCCCGCCCACCAGTAGCGAGATACCGGCGATAGCGCCCAGGAAGACGGTCAATGTGTCGGTGACCATGGTGACCGTCTCCAGGATCTCGTCCTGCGTCATCACCGTGAAATCGTCCTCGTCGTCGTCGTCGAGGTTGTGCCGGTCGCGTAGCACCGCCGCGACCTGCTCAGCGGCTGTGTCCACCCGATCGTCCGAGACCGCCTTCACGTAGATGCGTGTCACGATCAGGCTGCCCCAGGCGTTGCGCCCGTTGAAGAGCTTGGATTGGGCCGTCGTGATGGGTGACAGCACAATCTCGTTGGGATCGATCATCCCCGAACGGCTTCGCTCGTCCAGGACGCCCACCACGGTCAGCGAAACCCGGCCCCCGTTGCCGCCCGGGAGCACCACCTTGATCTTTTGTCCCACCGGATCGAAACCGCCGAAGAGGTCGATTGCCGTCTGGTATCCCAGCACGGCCACGTTCGCCCGCCTGTCCAGGTCCCGCTCCTGGAGAAAGCGCCCGCTCGTCACTTGGACTCCGTCGAAAGCGTGCGGGTAACCCGTCGTCACCCCCGTCACCGGGACGTTGACGTTTTCCTCGCCGAAGATGATCTGGGTATTCTGGCTGAACTCCGGGACGACGACGGCCGCGTCGGGCACGTTGCCGGGATCGGCGATGGCTTGAGCGTCCTCGTAAGTCAGCGTTTGTGCACTACCCCGCGCGCCGCGCGCCAGCCCAAAACTCGCAGCGCCAGGCGTCACGAAGAACAGGTTAGACCCAATACTGCTGATCTCGCCCGTGATCGACGCCTGCGCCCCCTCGCCGACCGACATCAAGGCGATGACGGCCGCTACCCCAATGATGACGCCCAACATCGTCAAACCCGAACGCATCTTGTTCGCCGCCAACCCATCGAACGCCACACGTAGATTCTCCAACAAGTCTGCGATCATCTATCCTTCCTTTCACTGTCTCTCAAGCATCGACAATCAACCCGTCGCGCAAGTAAATCGCCCGTTCAGCGTGAGCGGCGATCTCGTCCTCGTGGGTGACCATCACTACAGTGATGCCTTGGTCCTCGTGCAGGCGGTGTAAGATCTCCATCACCTCGCCCCCCGACTGGGAGTCCAGGTTGCCTGTTGGCTCGTCGGCCATGAGGATGGCGGGATCGTTGACCAAGGAGCGTGCAATGGCCACCCGCTGCTGCTGCCCGCCGGAAAGCTCGGTCGGTTCGTGATCCAGACGCGCGCCCAGCCCGACCATCTCCAACGCCGCCCGCGCTCGCTGCGCTCGCTCATCCGGGGAGGGACGATAGCCGTTCTGGCTGTACTGCATGGGCAACATCACCTGCTTCAACGCGCTGGTCCGGGGCAACAAATTGAACGACTGGAAGACGAAACCGATGCGCCGGTTGCGGACGTTGGCCAGTTGGTCGTCGTCCATGCCGCCCACCTCGGCGCCGTCCAGGCGATACACGCCCGAAGTCGGCGTATCCAGGCAGCCGATGATGTGCATCAGCGTGGACTTGCCGGACCCCGATGGCCCCATGATGGTCACCCACTCTCCGCGCTCGATCCGCGCCGACACGCCGCGCAACGCGTGGACTGCTACCTCGCCCATCTGGTAAACCTTGGTAACTTGCTCAATCTCAATCATCTTAATTCCCCCCGCCAAACGGGCCGAACATCCCCCGCCCGGCCCCCGATTCTGCACGGGGGACGACGCGCACCACGTCTCCCTCGTCGAGACCGGCGGTGATCTCCGCCTCGGTATCGGTCATCATCCCCAGGATGACGTCCACTTCCTCGACCCGGTTGCCGACGACGCGTTCGACCTCAACATAGACCCGTTCTCCCTCCGTATGAACAGCCCGCAGCGGGACGAGCAACGCGTCCTCTCGACAGGCGATGATGATCTCCACGTCGGCCGTCATCCCGGCCCGCACGGGTAAGCTCGACCGCGCCAAGCGGACGGTGACCGGGTAGAACACCACGCCCGAGGCCACGCTGCCTACCGGCGCGATGTGCGTCACCTCGCCCCGCAGCTCGACATCGGGTAAAGCGTCCAAGCGCACCTGCGCTTCCATCCCGATCGCCACCCGCGCCACGTCGGCCTCGTCCAGGTAGATCTCCACCTCCAGGCCGCTCAGGTCACTCAACACCAGCACCGGTTGTCCCGGGGCGACCATCTCGCCCCGGGACACATCCAGCGAGGTGACCGTATTCGAGACCGGCGCATCCGCGCGCGCCGTCAGCGTGGCCCGCACCAGGGCCAGTTCCGCCTGGGCCAGGCCGGCCCGCGCCTGGGCCACCGCCGCCTCGGCCGCCAATATCCGCTCCTCGCCGGCCCCCGCCAGCAGCAGGTCGAGTTGGGCCTGGGCTACGTCCCGCTGGGCCACCGCCCGCGCCACCTCCGCCTGGGCCGCGCGGACCTCTTCGGCGGTCGTGCCCTGCCGCAACACGTCCAGTTGCGTCTTGGCCGCCTCCAACGCCACCTCGGCCGCCCACAGGTCGTAGCGCGCCTGCTCCTTCCGATCCTCGTCCCCCTCATCGGCCGCGTCGTAGGCGTGCACGGCCGAACGGTGCGACATTTCGGCCTGGGCCACCTGGGCCTCGGCCGCGGCGATCTCGGCCGCGTCCGGCCCGGCAGTGACTTGATCCCGGTTGGCGATGGCCGCGTTCACCTGTCCTTGGGCCGCCGCCAGGTTGGCCTCCGGGGCTGCCACTTCCTCCGGCCGCGGCGGGGCCGCCAACTGCGCCAGTTGCCCTTCGGCTGAGGCCAACGCGGCCCGCGCCCGGGCGACCTGCCAGGTCAACTCGTCCGTCTCCAGCCGCGCCAACGGCTGGCCCGGCGCCACCGCCTGCTCCTCCTGGACCAGGATCTCGACCACCCGTCCGCCCGCGAGAAACGCCAACTCGATCTCGCTCGCCGGGCGCAGATTCCCCGCGCCCTCGACACCGTCCACCAACGTGCCGCGCTGGACGACGGCGGTCTCCGCGCCATCCTGCGCGTGGGTAGAGCCCTCTTGGCGCCCCGCGACGACCTGCCAGCCACCCAAACCCAGGCCGACGATCACGACGGCGCCAATTATCATCCACCATCTCTTACTCATTGCTATGCGTCCTCCCATTTTACTCCCTGCCGAAAATCCCCATCGGCCCCAAGCCGGCTTGCGCCTTAGGCCCGTGGACGACGAGTATCTCATCCCCCGCCGCCAGGCCGCCGGTGACGGCAATCTCGGTCTCCGTCATCAATCCCAGTGTCACGTCCACCCGTTCCCGCTGACCGCCGACCAACCGCTCGACGTAGGCTCCCTCGCTTTCCGCGGTATGCACGGCCCGTAGCGGGACGATCAACACGTCCTCCTGGCCGGTCACGACGACGCTCACGTCGGCCACCATGCCGGCGCGCGCGGGCACGACCTCTCCTGAATCGGTCGATAGATTGGTCAGCCGCACGGTGACCGGGTAGAACACCACCCCCGATTCGACCCTCGCCACCGATGGGATGTGCGTCACCTCGCCGGTGATCTCCACGCCGGGGAAGGCGTCGAGACGCACCCGGGCCGTTTGTCCCACCTCGACCCGCGTCACGTCGGTCTCGTCCAGGTTGACTTCTACCTCGAGAGTGCTCAAATCGCTCAACACGACGGCGGGCTGGTTGGCGTTGACGATCTCGCCCGCCTGGACGTCCAGCAAAGTGACCGTGCCGTCCACCGGCGCGGTCAACGTGGCTTGTTTCAGGCGCAACTGCGCCTGTTCCAGGGCCGCCCGCGCATCCTCAACCGGGGCCCGCGCGGTCTCGATCTCCTCGTCGGCGGCCCCGGCGAGCAGCAGGTCGAGTTGCGCCTGGGCCGCGTCCCGTTGCGCCAGCGCCGTCGCCACGTTCGATTGCGCCACCCGAAACTGCTCCGCGTCGGCGCCCGTCTGCAGCGCGTCCAACTGGGCCTGGGCTGCCGCCAGCGACGCATCGGCCGCCTGGAGCGCGTACCGGGCTCGTTCCTCCGGCGCGCCTAGCGCCGGGCAGATCTCTTTTTCTTGGCTTTCCTCCAGGATCGTGCCATCGGGCATAGGCGTACCGGCAGGAAGCTTGACCGTCCGGCAGGCCAACGTCCGCTGGTGGGCGTCATAGGCGCCCTTCTGCTGCGCTGTATTCGAGGCGACCTGGGCCTCGGCGGCGGCTAGCTGCCCCGCGTCGGCGCCGGTCCGTAGTTGGTCCCGGTTGGCCACCGCCGCGCTCAACTGGGCCTCGGCCGCTCGCAGGTTCGCCTCCTGGATCACCACCTCCTCCGGCCGGGGCGGCGCCGACAACTGGGCTAACTGTGCCTCGGCCGCGGCCAACGTGGCCTCCGCCTGGGCGACCTGGAGCGCCAGGTCGTCCGGCTCCAGGCGGGCCAACGGTTGCCCGGCCTCCACCGCCTGGCCCGCCTCGACCAGGACCTCCGCCACGCGCCCGCTCGAATGAAAAGCCAGCATCACCTCCGACCGGGGCGTCAGGCTGCCGGTCACATCGACGGTGACCCGCAACGCGCCCCGCCGGACGACGGCGGTCTCCACGCCTTCCTGGGCCACCATACCCGGCGACACCACGCCCCCGCTACACCCGGCCGCGCCAAAGACGCTGACTAAGGTGACGATGACGCCTATGACGGTGACGATGCTGTGCCATCTTTTGTTCATGTCATACCTCCTAGATTGAATTTTACGGTTCTTTGGGATTTCGCATGGCCGCGGTGAGAGATTAGCCACGAATTGCACGAATGGACACGAAAAACCCAAAGATTAGTGACAATTCGTGTAATTCGTGGCGAAAAATTGACCATTTGCAAAGCCGACCAGGCGAATTACCAGAGAGCCAATTTTACGTGCATTTGAATCAGTCAACGCGTAAAACGTCATGCGTAAGCAGGTCTTTAAGTTTCACGTTTGTAACCGTTAGGAGTGCATATGTAGTTAGTAAAAGAACACGGATTATCGGATTGTTTTGATTTCCCGACATATCCTCGCTACCGGAGAACCGATCCGTTAATCCCCCAAATCCGTGTTCTTTCCACACCCCCTGAACGCTTACTCACGTTTTACGTCTTGCGTGCACAGATGAGGCGAAACTCAACCCTATTTCGACCGACTTCATCTCTAGATTACCGCTAAGTTGTAGAAAAATTGTGGAGATGGGATGAAGGAATCGTGGAGAATGCAGATGAGAAAGGGGAGAGGGGAGACGAAAGAGGAGAGAGTGTAGAAGGGCTTGACAGATGGGTCATTCTGGTATATTATAGCAGTATAGTATAATAGCATTAAAGTATACGGAGAGGAGAGAGGAGATTGATGACCGACGCTGAACTGACCGTCTTGAGCCTGATCGCCGAACAGGCCCGGCACGGGTACGAGATCGAGCAAACCATCGAGGAACGCGGCATGCGGGAGTGGACGGAGATCGGCTTCTCCTCCATCTACTATCTGCTGAAGAAGCTGGAGACGAAAGGCCTGATCGAAGGGCGGCTGGAAGAGGCAGAGCGTGGCCCGGCCCGCAAGGTTTACCACGCCACGCCCGCCGGGCGAGAGGCCTTGCACGACGCCATGCTCGAGGCTCTCTCGGTCCCGCAGTCACGCAACTCGCGCCTGATGTTGGCCGTGGGCAATCTGCCCGCCGTATCCCCCGCCGAGGCGTTGGCGGCCCTGCAGCAGTATCGCGACAGCCTGACCGAGCGACTGGCCCACATGGAAGGCCGGTGGGAAGCACAACGCCCCCTGCCCTACTTCGTGGATGCGCTATTCGAATACAGCGCAAAGATGATCCGGGCCGAGAGTGGCTGGATCGAGCAGTTTATCCAAAGACTGGAGGAACAAAGTGGATAAGATCGACTTCAAGAAAGAGCTGAAACACCTGTATCGCCCCTCGACCAGGGCATTCGAGGTGATTGACGTGCCGCCGATGCAATTTCTGATGATCGACGGACACGGCGACCCCAACGCGGAACAGGCCTACCAGGACGCCGTCGAGGCGCTGTACGCCGTGGCCTACAAGCTCAAGTTCGCCAGCAAGAAAACACTGGGGAAGGACTACGTCGTGCTCCCACTGGAGGGGCTGTGGTGGAGTGAAGATATGGAGACCTTCACCACGCGGCGGGACAAGAGCGCCTGGGATTGGACGATGATGATCATGCAACCGGACTGGATCACGCCGGGGATGTTCGAAACAGCGCGCCAACAGGTTGGTGCGAAAAAAGTTCTCCCGGCGCTGCCCCTGCTCCGGCTGGAGACGTACCACGAGGGGCTTGCGGTACAGATCCTGCACGTCGGCTCGTACGACGACGAGGGGCCGACGCTGGCCAAGATGCACGAGGAGTTCATCCCCCAGCACGGCTACGAGATGGTGGGCAAGCACCACGAAATCTACCTGAGCGACCCCCGGCGGACGGCACCGGAGAAACTCAAGACGGTACTGCGGCAGCCGGTGCAAAAGGCGGGATCATGAAGGCATATCGCGGCTTCGTGCCACCGTGTGGAATTTTCTGCGGTGGATGCCCCAGCTATCACAAGGAGAGATCTCCCTGCCCTGGCGCCGAGATCCGGTGCCGTGAGCGCCAATGCAAGGGGATTTACGTCTGCTGTATCGAGAAAAGAGGGCACCGTTTCTGTTTCGAATGCGACATCTTCCCCTGCAACCGGTTCAAGCGCTTTGCCGAGACGTGGCGCAAGTACGGGCAAGATCTGATCGACAACCAGGCACAATTGAAGCGCCTCGACGGTGATGCTGGAAGATGGCTTAATGCCTGGAACGACTTTGAAAAAGAATGAGGGAGAGAAGCGTCATGGAGAACATACCGGACGTCCTAGCACCATGTGGCGTCTTCTGTGGTGCATGCCCATCGTTTAATAGAGGAACGTGCCTGGGATGCGCCTCGGAAAATTGCGAACAAAAGAGGACCAGCAAATGGGGATGTCGCATCCGCAAATGTTGCTACGAGGAAAAGAGATTAGACTTTTGTGGCTATTGTGCGCAATTCCCATGCGATCAATTGAAAAAGAAGCTCATCAATCCGCATCCTGGTGAAACGAAGTTCAACTACCGGCACGAAGTTCCAGAAAATATGACGAAATTAAAGGAACTGGGGGTAGAAGACTACCTGGCATACCAGGAACAGCGATGGTCGTGTCCTTCGTGCGGGGGTAGGGTGCTTTTTTACGAGTACGCGTGTGGCGAATGCGGCCAGGAAGTGATGGTTTAAGATCAACAAAACCGCCCCCCCCTCTATCCTGTCACGGGCCACGCTATTTAAACAGCCGAAGGCCAGAATAGATGAGCAGATGAACACAAAAAAGAGGCCCTTTCGGGCCTATCGAGATCAGGTAGTGCTGCGGTTACAAGCACTCATCCGCCAACAGACAGATAGCGGCTCGGTTGGAGATAGATCGCCAGCGGCCGGGCAATCAGGCCGATTGCGATCCCACAAGCCACTTTCGGGATAGACCCACAGACTGGGCCGTGTGATCGTCGTGGAAAGAGCAACAACCGACGAGCGCGTGACGAGCAGTTCGACATCGGCGTCGTGTAACTCGTCAATGGTCAGCCCTCGGATAATCACCGCTGTTTCCACTGTTGTTTCCACACCCCGCCTTGCTCACTTCCCCACGCTCATCACAACTCGCAAGCGACCACTGTCTGCCGAGGCACAGGCAGGCGGTGAGGTTACAGTGTTTCTACTACTGCCCCGCCTTGCTTTCCATCGAAGGAGCGTGCGCCGTTGATGTTCATTGCTTGCCCGGTGTTCTCTTCGTTTTCCTTAGATGAGAGACAATGGATCGAGACGAGGGAAGACCCTTTGGCGCAGGCGGTGTTTGACATTGGGTGGGGGAGAGGGTACACTTTGACGAAGAAAGCGCATTGATTCCCGCCAAAGTTGGGCTTGGCAGAGCGCTGTTCGACCACAAAGTGGGAACATTGTGCTCTGATGATGTGGATGGGACGGGCATGGGTTCGTGAGTGGTCCGCTGAGATCTTTAGTGAGCTGAGACAAGTTGATTTATCTACAGCCTATGCCCAGGGTAAGGGACGATTTCAATTATTCATTGGCTGGATGACGCCAC
>DAOTUC010000169.1:0-20237 GCA_034437315.1 Anaerolineae bacterium | reverse complement strand
CGGAGAGGCCGCGCTTTACTGCGATCCCACCGACACGGAATCGATGATAGGCGTTCTGCGCCAATTGCTCCAGGATCGGGAAATGAGGCCGGCGCTCGCCCGCCGGGGTCTGGCGCGGGCGACTCAATTTTCCTGGGAGCGGGCAGCCGCTCAAACCCAGGCGTTATACGACGCGCTGTTACGGCGATAAATCGCCTACTACGAACTTGGCCCCAAATGAAATGAAACACACCCACAAGATACCGCGAGATATTTGGCGACTTTTGGGGAACTGGGAAATGTAGGCTTGACTTTTGGTCTGCCTAAGGTAAGATATATCGGCGTTATTAACCGAGCAATAGCGCGCGACGTACGAACTTGCGACCTTTAACCAGTACATCTACCAGCCCTGTCGTTTTGGGGCAAAACTGCGTTAGACGGTCATTTTATAATTATTCGAAAGGTTGGCTCAATGCGCATTCTGGTCACCGGCGGCGCCGGATTTATTGGCTCTAATTTAGTAGACGTTTTGATGGAACAGGGACACGAGGTTACCGTGATCGACAACCTCTCGGTCGGGAAAGCGAGCAACATCGCCCACCAGTTGAGCAGTGAGCGCTTTCATTTCGTCAACGATTCGATCCTCAACGTGAACACGTTGGAACGCCTCATTCGCCAGGCCGATTTGATCTACCACCTGGCGGCCGTCGTCGGCGTCAAGTACGTCGTCGATGACCCATTGGGCGCCATCGTTACCAACGTGCGCGGCACCGAGAACGTGTTGGAGATGGCGTTCAAGTATTGGGTGCGCACGGTCGTCGCGTCCAGTTCCGAGATTCACGGCAAATCGACCGAAGTGCCGTTGCACGAGGACGATGACCGTCTCCTGGGGCCGACGACGGTGGGACGATGGTCCTATTCCGACGCCAAGGCGATTGACGAATACTTCGCCCTGGCCTATGCCAAGAAGGGGTTGCCGGTCTCCATCGTCCGCTATTTTAACGCCTACGGCCCCCGGCTCGATCCCAAGGGATATGGCAGCGTCATCGCCAAGTTTATGACCCAGGCGCTGCGGGATTCGCCGTTGACCGTCTATGACGACGGCAGGCAGACCCGTTGCTTTACCTTTATCGAGGATACGGTGCGGGGCACGATGCTGGCGGCGACCATCCCCGAAGCGGCCGGGCATGTCTTCAACATCGGGTCCAGCCAAGAGACTTCAATCCTGGAACTGGCCGAGATAATCTGCCAGTTAACCGATTCCTCTTCAGAGATTGAGCACGTCTCCTACGAACAGGCTTATGGGGCCGATTTCGAGGAGACCCGCCGGCGCGTCCCGGACGTGAGCCGCGCGCGCGACATCTTGGGGTTTGAGGCCCAGACCCCGCTCAAAGACGGCTTACAGCGCACGTTAGCCTGGTTCAAACGCGAGAGCATGGCGTAGCCATTGTCATCATCTTGTTCTTCATCCTGTAAGCGATGTAGCACTTTGACTTGTAACTTGCACACTTGCATACTTAAAACTTGCACACTAATTCTAGAGAGGCGCCTATGAATTCGACAAAACTCAGCGCATTTTGCGACAAGGCCTTGGAACTCGGCTGGCTCCTGGCGGTCATTATCACGCCGCTGTTCTTCAACGTCTATTCCAGCCGCGTCTTCGAGCCGGATAAGCTGACCACCCTGCGCACGGTAGCCCTGATGATGGCCGCCCTGTGGCTCGTCAAATACGTCGAGGAACGGGTCAGCGGCCGGTACGAGACGCAGATTTCCTGGCGCACGCCCCTGGTGTTGCCGACCCTTTTCACGGTGATCATCTATCTTCTCAGTACGTTTCTATCGGTCACGCCCTGGATCAGTTTCTTCGGCTCCTACCAGCGCTTGCAGGGGACCTACACGACGTTAGCTTACATCGTCGTGTTTTTCGTCATCCTCCAGGGGCTGCGGACGCGGGAGCAGTTGGAGCGCTTGATCACCGTCGTCATCCTCAACAGCCTGCCCATTGCGCTGTACGGTCTCGTTCAGCGCAACAAATTGGATCCTCTGCCCTGGGGCGGGGACGTGACCCGGCGCGTGGCCTCCAACATGGGCAACGCGATTTTCGTCGCCGCCTACCTGATCATGGCCGCCTTCCCCACGCTGAGCCGCATCCTCAAGTCCTTCCGAGACATCCTGACCGACGAGGAGACGAACGCGGCCGACATCCCGCGTGCGGCCGCTTACATCTTCCTCTTCCTGGTCCAGTTGATCGCCATCTGGTACACCCAGAGCCGTGGGCCTTTGATGGGGCTCCTGGCTGGCTTGGGTATCTGGGTGCTCCTGGGGACGCTCGCCCTTCAGCGGGTGATGAATCGCCGCACGTGGATCACGCTGTTGAGCGGCTCGCTTATCCTGATCGTCATCGTCTCGGTCGGCTTCTTCCTCATTAACCTGGCAGGGCCGATTCACGAATGGGCGCTGGAACAACCGGGATTGAGCCGCGTCGCACGGGTGCTCCAATACGAAGGCGGCACCGGCATGGTGCGTAACCTGATCTGGGAGGGGGCGCTCGATCTCATCAGCCCCCACGACCCCATCAAGTTCCCGCCGACCGAGGACTATCCCCAGGGCCGCTCCGACCCGTACAATTCGCTGCGCCTGTTGGTCGGTTACGGCCCAGAGTCGATGTACGTGGCCTACAATCCCTTTTACCCCCCGCTATTGGGCCATTACGAGTCCCGCACCGCCTCCCCCGACCGCTCCCACAACGAGACGATGGACGCCTGGGTCATCACGGGCCTCCTGGGATTTGTGGCCTACGTCTGGCTCTTCGGCGGCGTGTTCTACTACGCGCTGCGCTGGATGGGCTTCCTGCCGCTGGACTGGCGTCGGACATTGTTCTTCGCCCTGCAAGCTGGCGGGGCAATTGTCGCCGTCATATTGGTCACTTACCTGATCGATTTCCACTTCTTTGGCCTGGCGGTGCCCATCGGGATGGTGGGCGGATTGGCCCTTTATCTGCTCATCTTTGGATTTTCGGCTTACCGGGATCCGGAGACTGAAAAGACAGAATTTCACCCCTACTTCATCTTTCTGATGGGTATGCTCTCGGCCGTCGTCGCCCACTTTGTTGAGATCAACTTTGGGATCGCCATCGCCTCCACCCGGACCACGTTCTGGGCCTTCGCCGGGGCGATGGTCGTCGCGGGGATGGGCCTAGTGCAGGAGACGAGCGCGGCGATGCAACAGGTCAACGGCGCGACGAATAACAACGCGCGGCGCAACAGCGGGCGCAGGCGGAGAAGGCGGAAGCGGGAACCGACAGGCATCGTGCTGCCGAGTTGGCTTTGGTCGACCCTCGTGCTGTCGCTCATCGGTGGTTTCGTGTTGGGCACGCTGGCCTTCGATTTCGTGACCAACGCCGAGCGGCTCGTGGAACCGATGCGCATCATCTGGCGCGCGCTGACGGTGCTCCCGGCGCAGGATAGCCGCACCTCTTACGGGGCCTTGATGATCTTCGCGCTGACGTGGGTGATGGGCGGCGTTATCTTCACCTCGGAACAGGCGAAGCGGGGCGACTTTGCCAAACGCCCCAGCGATGGGTGGCTGGCTTTTGCTTTATACCTGTTGATCTCCTTGTCGACCGGGTTAAGTTTTGCCCTGGTCCAGGCCAGCCGCCAGGCGGCGCTGATGAACGTCCAGGCGCAGACCCTGCAGGATGTGCTCGGTGTGGCGCGTCACGTCGCCAATTTCCTATCCTCTTACTACTGGTTCATCGTTTTCACGTTGATCGCGGGCGGCTTGATCCTCTTTTTCAAAGTAAAAGAAAGCCCTCGGGAGATCGCGCAACCGTGGGGCATTATCTCCTTGATCGTTCTGATGGTGTTGGTGGGCGCGATGGCCAAGCAGACCAACTTGCAACCGATTCAGGCGGACATCATTTACAAGCAGGCCGACCCCTACGATCGGGGTAAGCAGTGGCTGGTCGCCATCGAACATTACAAGCAGGCCATCGAGATGGTCCCCCGGGAGGATTTCTACTATCTCTATCTGGGGCGCGCTTACCTGGAGTACGCCTCCAGTTTACAAGATCCAGCCGTGCGCGAGACCGTGATGCAGGAGACGGAGGAGACGTTGGTCAAGGCCCGGGAGATCAACCCCCTGAACACCGATCACAGCGCCAACCTGGCCCGCATGTACCGCCGGTGGGCCGATTTCGCCTCCGAAGCGGAGCGGAAGGGCGTCCTGCTCCGAAAATCGTCGGAGAATTACGAGTTGGCGACCATGTTGAGCCCCCAGAATGCCATCCTGTGGAATGAGTGGGCGATGCTCTACTACTACGGTTTGGGCGATTTCGAGGGTTTCAAACGCACCAATGCGCATTCGCTGGACATTGACGACGAGTTTGACCAGACGTGGCTGGTGCGGGGCGACGTCTACCGCCAGGAAGGCGATATGGAGGAGGCGATCCGCTGTTACGAGAACGCGCTGGAGCTTAATCCCCGCTCGGCCCAGGTGTGGCGGATGTTGGGGGATACGTACATCAACCAACAGCAATGGGAGGAGGCCATCCACGCGCTCACGATGACGGTGGAATTGCAGCCCAGGGCCAAGGACATCTGGAACGTGCATCAGGTCCTGGCCCGGCTGTTCAGCCAGATTGGCGAATCGGATCGGGCGCTGGCGCAGGCTGAAGCCGCCTTGGAGAAGGCGCCTGAGGATCAACAGGCGGCGTTGCAGGAATTAGTGGCGCAGATCCAGGCGCTGGAGGCGAGCGGCGGTGACTGAGTATATCCTCGTCTTTGCCGGGACGTTGGTTTTGGCCATTGGGGTCACGCCGCTGGCCCGCTGGTTAGCGCCCCGGCTGGGATTTATGGATCAGCCGGAGGCGCGAAAGGTGCATCTCCACCCGGTGCCCCGCTTGGGAGGCGTGGCGATCTACCTGGCGGCCATTATCACCGCGCTCGTGTTGGGCAAGGATTACCTGTTGGCGTTGGGCAGCATCCTCATCGGCGCGACCGGCGTCTCGTTTATGGGGCTGATCGACGACCGCTGGGGCTTGCGTCCCGTGGTCAAGATGGTCGGGCAGACGTTGGCGGCCTCGTTGCTCTACGCCAGCGGTATTTACATTGGTCTGTTTCGCCATCCGGTCCTGAACCTCATCGGCACCGTCCTGTGGGTGGGCTATATCACCAACGCCATCAATTTCCTGGATAATATGGACGGCCTGGCGGCCGGCATCTCGGCGATCGCCGCCGCCTTTTTCGCCCTGATGTGCTCGTTCAGCGGGCAATACCTGGTCGGCGCGCTGTCGGTCGCCGTGCTCGGCGCCTGCCTGGGTTTTCTGTTCTACAATCTCAACCCGGCCAACATCTTTATGGGGGATTCGGGCTCTTTGTTCCTGGGTTTCACGTTGGCCGCCATCGGGATCCGCTTGCGCTTCCCGGCCAACGTGGACTTTGTGACGTGGATGGTCCCGGTCCTGGTGATGGGGCTGCCCATCTTCGACACGACCCTGGTGATCCTCTCCCGGCTGAAGCGGCGGCTGAACCCGGCCATGACCCCCGGCAAGGATCACGTCTCCCACCGGTTGGTGAACGCCGGTTTGACCAAGCGCGAGGCGGTCCTCACCCTCTACGTCGTCTCGTTCGTCCTGGGTCTGTTGGCCACTTTCGTGACAGAGGCCTCGATCCTGGAAGGATACACCGTCGGTGGGTTGGTCGCCCTCGCCGGCGTCTATGGCCTGTGGCGCATGGAACGCCCCCCCTTTTTCAACCAATCCTGAAACCGATCTACCAATTTACCAACCTATCAACTTAGGAGGCAATGATGAAAGGCGTTATCACCATCGCAGGTTACGGCACACGCTTCTTGCCGGCGTCCAAAGCGGCGCCCAAGGAGATGTTCCCCATCGCCGGCGTGCCCCTGATACAATATCACGTCGAAGACCTGGTCGCCGCGGATATCACCGACATCATCATCGTCGTGCGGGGCGGCAGCGAGGTGGTCCAGCACCATTTCGCGCCCGCGCCGGCCCTGGAGGCCCACCTGGAGGAGAAGGGCAAACTGGATATGCTGGAAGAAGTGCGCCGCTTATCCGAAATCGCCCACGTCGTCTTCGTGCGCCAGCCCGAATCCCTGCCCTACGGCAACGGTTCCCCGGCCCTGGCTGCCAAACCCTGGCTGACCCCCGGCGAGCCGTTCTACTATATGTTCGGCGACGACATCATCATCGCCGACACGCCCACACCGCGCCAGATGCGCGACGCCTTCGAGCGCTTCCAACCGGCGGCTGTGCTGGCCGCCCAGGCGGTGCCGGATGAGGAGACGCACCTGTACGGCTGCATCGAGATGAAATCCGATGCCGAACGAGAGATGGCGCGCATCGTCGAGAAACCGGAACCCGGTACCGCGCCCTCCAACCTGGTGCAGATTGGGCACTTCATCTTCACCCCGGCGCTCTTCGACGCGCTACAAGAGACCGGCGTGGGCCGGGGGGGCGAACTGTGGTTGGCAGACGCGGTCGACCGGCTGGCGTCTCAATCGACCGTCGTCGTCGAGGAGATTGACGGCTTGTGGATGGCGGCCGGCGATCCGTTACGCCAGCTCAAGGCCAACGTCGAGATGGCCCTGCGGCGCGACGATATGCGGGACGAATTGATCGAGTATCTCCGCTCCCTCGACCTTTAAACACTTGCATTTGCTGTCGATTGTCGCGCCAAGGGGTCACACTTCATCCACAATAGCTCGGAATTCCTCAAAGGGAATTGCCGTCAACGTGTGTGTAGCGCCGGCGCCGAAAGTCTGAGCCAACAGCGCGACTTTGGTCGCTGTCCGGGCGTCGGGCGCTTCGAAGATGTGGAGGAAGTCGTATTCCCCCAGGAGTGCGTAACTGGCGACGCGCTGGACGTCGGGGCAGTGGCGCGCTAATTCCCGATCCATCTGGATCATCGTTTTGACTTCCTCCGCTTTGCGCGGCGGCGATTTAGATAACAAGATAAACGTCGTCATCTCGTCTCCTATTTTCGTTCTGGCTATCTGATAGTTTATCGACCTCCCACGAGTTTGGAAGCCGCTTCAATTGGCCGCTCGCAGAGGCCCGTCAGCGGCCAAATTCTCGCGCCAATTGTGCGACGGTCAAGCGAATCATCGTCGGACGTCCGTGAGGGCAGGTCAGTGGGTTCTCGCACCGCTCCAGAGCCCGTATTAATTCCTCCATCTCGGCAGGAGACATCACTTGACCGGCCTTGATGGCGGCCCGTTTGCAGACACGCTGCGCGACCGCCTCCTCCAAGTTCTCCGCCAAGGGCGCATCACGCGCTTCCAACGCCGCCGCGACGTCTTCCAGCACGCGGACTGGGTTGGCCTGGGCGACGATGAGCGGCACGGCCCGCGCCAACATCGTGTCGCCGCCGAAAGGTTCCACCTGAAATCCCAGGCTTTTCAGAAGATCCAGGTGCTCTTCCAGCAGACCGGCCGCCTCAGGCCCCAACTCAATCGTCTGCGGTTCCAGGAAGGCTTGCGAGGCGACCTGCGCCTGTTCCCGTTGAGCCAACAACTGCTCAAACAGCACCCGTTCGTGGGCGGCGTGCTGGTCGATCAGGTACATCCCCTCCGGCCCCTCGGCGACGACGTAGGTAGCGCCCACCTGCCCGATGACGCGCAACGGGGGCAGTCGATCGGTCGTCTCTGTCGCCAGCACGTTTCCTCCGGCGCTGTTGAGATCGGACGGTCTGCTCTCGAAGCGCAGTTGTCTGTCGGTCGATGATGATCCCACGTGAGAGAGGCGGTCGATGCGCTCCTCCCGCCGTTGGTCAAAGGATGTGGGCCAGGCCGTCGGGGTGCGGGCGGCGACCGGCGTCGGCGAGCGTTGGAGCAGCGTCTGACGCACAGCCTTTTGCACGGCCCTGAAGACGACGTCGCCGTCACGGAAGCGGACCTCCGATTTGGCCGGATGGACGTTCACGTCCACCTCGGCCGGCGCTAGATCGATCATCACCACCGCCAGGGGATAGCGCCCGTGTGGGATCAGGGAGTGGTAGGCCTGGACGATGGCGTAACTCAAGCTGGCGTCCTTCACCCATCGCCCATTAACGAAGAGCGTGATGTAGGTGCGATTGGCCCGATGCAGCGAGGGCGGGCTGACAAAACCGCTCACGCGGATATCCGCGCCCGGTTGTGCGTCGCCCGGGATGATTTCCAGGAGCGCTGCGCCGATCTCCAGGTTATAGACCGCGATCAGCACGTCGCGCAGGCTGTCGTTGCCTGGGGATTGAAACGTCGTCTTATCGTCGTGGGTGAGCGTGAAACGAATCTGGGGGTAGGCCATCGCGTAGCGGGTGAGCCAGGCGTCGATGTGCCGGCGCTCGGTGCGGTTGGTGCGCAGGAACTTGCGCCGGGCGGGGACGTTGAAAAACAGGTTCTCCACGGAAACCCCGACGCCGGGGGGGCGACCGCTCTCCTGGCGAGCGACGATGCGCCCGCCCTCAATCCGTATCAACGCGCCGATATTTTCGTCGGCCGCCCGCGTGACGAACGTCACCCGGCTGACCGAGGCGATAGAGGCTAGCGCTTCTCCCCGGAAACCCAGCGTGGTGATGCGATCCAGGTCGTCAGCCGTGTTCAGCTTGCTGGTCGAATGGCGTTGAAAGGCCAGTTCAACCTCGGCGACCGGGACGCCATATCCATCATCGCTCACGCGGATGAGTTTCTTTCCCCCCTCGCGGGTCTCTACACGCACGTCGCGCGCGTCAGCGTCTATGCTATTTTCGACCAGTTCTTTGACGACTGACGCCGGCCGTTCGACGACCTCGCCGGCTGCGATCTGTGACGCTACATCCCTGGGCAATATTCTAATTGGCATACTTCTTCCTCCTCGTATTCACCATAAAAGGATTTTATCACACAAACTGGCCCAGGCAAAGCGCATCAACATAAAAAGGAACGTTTGACTTTTTACAGCCCTTGGGGTAGCATGTTGGTGGTTGTGCTAGACGGGGAGCTGGCGGTGCCTTGTACCCGCAATCCGCCATAGCGGGGTTGAATTCCCTCCCCGAGGGACGTCCTGTTCGATACTGCCCTGGTTGCTTGGTGTTGAAGATTGGGTCTTGCGCGGCAGAAATCTCCGAACCCCGTCAGGTCCGGGAGGAAGCAGCGGTAAGGAGTATCTCTCTGGGCGCCGCAGGGGTGCCTGGTCGGAGCTGAGCAATCCGGGTAAGGCGGGCAGTCCATTTCGACGGGAGGGTGCACGACCAAAAGAAATGTGCAAGCAATTTATCTGAACGGCGCAGCATCTCAGATCAGATTAACGAACACATCAAGCGGCGGTCATACCGCCGCTTCTACGTTACACGTTTTTAAGGGTCCTTTTTACGCTTATCTATGAATCGTCTGCAAATCCCACGCGGAATCAAGGCCTTCGTGGCTTTGATTTTCACCATCGGCATTCTGGCCGCCGGTTATCAAAAAACCATGATCCCGGTCACGTTGGTGGTCGATGGGCAAACATATGCCTTGCACTCTCACCAGGAGACCCTGGGCGCCTTTTTGATGGACGTCGGTTTGACCCTCCATCCTAAAGACATCATTTTTCCCCGATTGATGGACACCCCGCTTCGACCCAACCTCCACATCGACGTCCAGCGGGCGCAACCGGTCTATATCAACGCCGATGGTCATCGCATATCCCATTACACCCACGCCGGGTCAATTGACTTGATTTTGCAAGAGGCGCGCTTGTCAGTCAGCCCCCACGATGAGATTGAGATCAAAGGGGAGATTCGCCCTATCGGCGTCGGATTAGACGACCTGCAACCGGCCCAGATCACGATCCATCGCGCCATTCCCTTTACCTTGCACGACGGAGACAGCGTGTCGACGTACTATACGACCGCCGCGACGGTGGGCGAGGCCTTGCGCCAGGCCGGATTGACGCTCTATTTGGCCGACGGCGTCGAACCGGCGATGGGAGAACGACTCACAGCCGGTCTGCACATCCACGTCGAGCGCTCGAAACCGGTCACCGTCCAGGTGGATGGTCGCACAATGCGCGCCCGCACCCATCGGGAACAGGTGGGGGAGGTACTGGCCGATCTGGGCGTCGTGTTGACCGGACAGGATTACACCGAACCGCCGCTCGATGCAGCGTTGGGCGAGGAGACCGTCATTCGAGTCGTGCGGGTCAGCGAGCGATTTCTGATCGAACAGGAGCCAATCCCCTTCGAGATTCGCTGGCAGCCCGACCCTGACCTGGAGATCGACCACGAGCGGGTGATGCAAGAGGGCGCGCGCGGCGTACGCGAGCGTCGCATCCGGGTGCGTTACGAGGACGGGCACGAGATCGCGCGGGAGGTCGATAGTCAATACGTCGCCGTCCCGCCGACTGACAAGGTGTTTGGGTACGGGACCAAAATCGTCGTCCGCGTGCTTGACACCCCCTCCGGGCCGGTCGAGTACTGGCGAAAGCTGCGCGTGCTGGCGACCTCCTATTCGGCGGGGACGGCGGGGACGTCGAAATCGAGCCCCTGGTACGGGCGCACAGCGACTGGCATGCAGATGAGATATGGCATTGTGGCTGTAGACCCACGGGTGATTCGCTTGCATAGCCAGGTGTACGTGCCTGGATATGGGATTGGCCTTGCCGGAGACACCGGTGGAGCTGTCAAAGGGCGGCGCATCGATCTCGGATATGACGACGACAATCTGGTGTTGTGGTACCGCTGGGTGGACGTCTACTTGCTCACACCTGTACCTGATCAAATCCGTTACGTGCTGGATTAGGTGGCGTATGGATGTATTCGGTGTACTGCGACAATGGGACGTACACCCCAGCAAAGCCGCCGGGCAGAATTTCCTCGTCGATCCGGTCGTCTTGCAGAAAATCGTTGACGCCGCCGACTTAAGCGCTGACGATGTCGTCTTGGAGGTTGGGGCGGGCGTGGGGAATTTGACTGAGCGGTTGGCCCTGTCCGCCGGTCACGTCGTGGCGGTCGAGATGGACCGCGACCTGATGCCGGTGCTTCGGAACACATTGGGCCATTTGGATAACGTCACGCTGATCCAGGGGGACATCCTGGCGCTTGATCCGGCGGAGCTGGTAGGCCCTTTCATCCCCTCTTTGTGTTACAAGGTCGTCGCTAATCTGCCATATTATATCACGTCGGCTGTTTTGAGACACCTGGTGGAGGCTGTCTGTAGGCCTCATCAGATGACGTTAACGATGCAGTGGGAGGTGGCGAAACGGATTGTGGCCGGGCCGGGGGATATGAGCCTGTTGGCAGTGAGCGTTCAATTTTACGGGCGGCCCAAGAAACTCTTCCGCATCAAAGCCGGTAGTTTTTATCCCACGCCGGCGGTCGATTCGGCCGTCGTACAGATCGACTTGTACGACGACCCGCCATCGCCGGCGGATGAGCGGGCCGCCTTCTTTCGCGTCGTGAGGGCCGGATTTTCACAGCGGCGCAAACAACTTCGCAACACCTTAGCCGCCGGCCTCCGGATCCCGCCCGATGAGATAGAGACGACGCTCCGCGCCGTGGACGTCGACCCTCGGAGACGCGCTCAAGCGTTGAGCATCGACGAATGGGTCAAGATTAGCCAGGCGTTACGGCTGGACGGATAATCTTTGCCGAAGCGCCCACACACTGAATCGGAGTGCAACAAAATCGAAACGAAATTGTAACGCTTTTCTCTTCCCTACCTGTCTATATTATGTTATACTCAGAGCAGCAGTGATCAATCACAGCGCCCACAAGTTTTGTGATAGGGCATTTGAAAGCATCTAAATCGTATGGCTGCTAAACTCGACAATGGTATCTTGGATTTCCGAAGTCTACAACGACTGATTTCATCGGCTGAATCTTTGCCGAAGCTCTGTTTTTGCGCGACAACCTCACTTTCTGGACTTCGGAAATCTGGGATTAGCTAATGCGCCATTGTCAGGTCAATCTGCGCAAGGTTTTGCGCTCGCTTTTAATGACTTCTTTTGGAGACAGGTGGAGGTGGTGATATGAAAACCTTACATCGTCCTGTGTGCGTCAATGTAAATGTATCAAGCGTTAACCAATCACGCTTTGCTATGTCGGGCAGGAACGCGGCGCCTAACGACCCCCGTGCTTTCGGCTTGGATGGAGCAGGGAGGAAATCACATTTTGCGCTGGTTCTTATCATCATTATCATTGGGCTTATCCTATTGCTGATCGGTTGCACACCGCCGAATCAGCCGACTACGAGTCCGAGCGCCGGACATCCAACGATGACGCCGTTACCCGATACCGGAGACGTGATCATCGCGCCTGGGGATCAGAGCGGAACCACGCCGCCCAACGATGGGCAATCATCCCTCCTTCTATGGACGGAACCGTCAGTTGCAGAGTTGATCATCGGGGAATCCAGAAAAATACAGATACGGGCGGATAATCCAGAGGAGATAAACGACGTTGAGTTGCGTCTCGAGTTCGATCCGAAGTACATCCAGGTGGAGGATAGCGACCCGAACGCGCCTGGGGTACAGATTCAGGAAGGCGACTCGCCGGCAGTCGCACGGGTGCAGCGTAACGAGGTCAGCAATGAATCAGGCGTGATCGTCTATCACGTAACCAGGGGGCCGGGGAACCAGGAGCATGGCAGCGGCATCTTGGCGACTTTCACCGTGCGGGCGCTGGCCCAGGGCGGCAGCCCCTTGCGTTTTGGTTTCGTCACGCTCCGGGACGAGGTGGGAGATCTGCTCCCGACGCCTGAATGGGTGAGCGGTCTGGTCGTCATCAGCCCCGACGGCGTAGCGGACGAGTCGACGGCCCGGGCTATATCGAAAAAGGCCGGTCAGGCGTTTATTTTAGACGCCGTCCAATAGACGGCGTCCAATAGACGCCCGTCAGGTTGATCAAAGGCCGGTTTCTCTGCGATTACGCCAACCCCGCCGGCCATAAATCAATTTTTCCAAGGATTCTTTCTTCGTACCACGCGACTGTTTCCCTCAATCCCTCCTCGATCGGTGTGCTGGGATTGTAGCCCAGGACACGCCGGGCCTTGTCGATCTTGGCGTGTGTCTTCAACTGATCGCCAGGGCGGCGCGGTCGGCGATCCAGCCTGACTTTGCGTCCAATGATCTCCTCGACGGTTTGAATGCCCTTCCCCGTACTGACAGCGGCATCGGAACCGATGTTGAATATCTCACCGACGCAACGCTCCATGTTGTCCAGTGCAGCGACCAGCCCATCGACAATATCGCCGACGTAGGTGTAACTGCGCATGTGATGCTCGCTGCCCTCAAACAGCGGGAACGGTCGATCTTCCAGGATACAGCCAATCAGTTTCGGGTATAACTTCTCTGGTCGTTCGCGTGGGCCATAGACAGAATAGAGCCGCATCGAACAGGCGGGGAATCCCCGGTCGCGATGGTACGCCAGGATCAATTGCTCCGCCGCCAGTTTTGTGACGCCATAATAGGAGGCGGGCTTCGTCTCGGCCGTTTCATCCTTCGTCGCCTCGAACCCGTAGACTGACGAGGTCGATATGTTGATTAGCCCCCGGAAGGTATCGGACGGGCGTAACGCTTCCACGAGACGGTAGGTCGCGTTGACGTTATTCTTGACGTATGTCTGGAAGGGTGTGCTGGCCGAGATACCTGGTTGAGCAGCGGCGTGATAGACGATTTCGACTCCCTGTACCGCCGCGCTCAGATCCGCTTCCGATAAATCGAACGGTAGAACGGTGATACCTTTTGCCGCCAGGTCTTCGATGTTGCGTTTCTTGAGCGCCAAGGTGTAGTTATCGTTCAAACAATCAAGGCCCACAACGGTGTGACCCAGATCGGACAAGCGTTCGGATAAATGGGAGCCTATGAAACCGGCGGCGCCTGTGACGAGAATTTTCATTTGGTTAATCCTTTCCTCTACCACTCGAAACTCTGCACGACGATGACGCCCCGTTCTTGCGCCTCCGCCAACGCGCCAGGGCGGGCATAGTGGGTGATCAGCACCAGCACGATCTCCTCGTCCGGATATTCCGCTTTGACCGCCGCCTTCGCCTCCAGTTGTTCAAAGGCCACGATTTCTCCCGACTCCCTCCGGCGTCGTTCGTCCAGGCGCAGTTTCGTCTCTCCCACGATCAGGACGTCTTCGCCATCCTGCCGCCCGCGCCCGAACAAGTTAATCTCCTGTCCCGCGATGTGGGTCCGGACGAGACGTTCGCTCACCTGAATAGCGTGTTTTTTCTCTAATACTGCCGGCATCATCCGGTAAGCCTCGTTTTCCAGTGCGTAGGCAAAGCTCCGCCCCAGCCCGCCCACGGTGCGATTCGTCTCGCCCAGCTTGTGCGTCAAGGCGCGCACCTGATAGGCGGTTTCCCCCTGCGCCTCGGCCAATTCCTCCATCCTGGTTTCGGTTCGCTTTTGCGCTTCGGCCAATTCCTCCATCTGGATTTCGGTTCGCTTCTGCGCCTCGGCCAATTCCCTGACGATCCCTTTGAGTTCGTTAAAATCCCCGGTTTTGACCAGGTCGCTGTACGCCTCTGTGACGACCTCGGCCAATATCACGGCCTGCTGCGGTTCAAAAACAGCCCCCAATTTCTTGGCGATCTTCGCTCGTCCAGACATTGTTCACCTCCCATACACTTCTCTTTGCGCGCTTATTGCCATTATACCCTACCGTTCCCAAAGTACCAAGCAGAAACGAGATCTGACGACTTGACATCCCCACAGGCTGTTGTATAATTCGGCCCATCTAAAAAAGGAGGTATTTCATGCGCACTGTGAATAGTATGGCTTTTGCTGCTGCAGCAGGACTCCGCGTTAGCGGAGCGCAAGTGCTGTCTTGTCGCAGTGCGCCTGTTTACTGAACGGCTGACTTAACCGTCACCTGGGCCGTGGGGCGCATTCGCGACGCCCACGGCTTTTGTTTTTTCCTGTAACGTCTAATTACGGGGCCGTGGGTCGACCACGGCCCCGTTTTGTTGTTGTAGGTCTTAATCAAGTTCACAATCAATGAGAGAGTCTCACATCACGATGCAGGAGGTGTCGGATGAGTGCCCGCGAATTTGAAGCGACTTCTGTGCAAAGTAAATGGTCGCGCTGTAACGTTAGCGGATGTCTGTCGCGCGCTGGCTAGTCAGCCTGAAAGGAGCATACAATGAATGACGTAGAGACAGGACCGACGATTCGCGCGCTGATCTTCGATTACGGCGGCGTGCTGATGCGCACCACTGATCCGACCCCCCGCCAGACGTTGGAACAAAGGCTAGGGTTGGAACAGGGCGCGGTGTATGAGATCGTGTTCGGTAGCCCATCGTGGAATGAACTACAACTTGGCCGATTGAGCAGCGCCGAATTCTGGACCGGCGTGGGCGAACGGCTCGGTCTGGACGAGCAGGGCGTGAATGATTTTCGAGAGACCTTCCGCGCCGGGGACCGGTTGGACGAAGACCTGGTGGCCCTCATTCGCGGCCTGCGGGATGCGCAAAACGGGGGTTACCGGACCGTCCTCCTCAGCAACGCCCCGGCAGGCCTGAGACGCCATCTGGCGCGACAGGGCGTCGACGACGTCTTTGACGAGATCGTCGTCTCCGGTTGTGAGGGGGTGATGAAACCGGATGCGGCGATCTTTGAGCGAACCTTGAGGCGACTGGACGTTCTGGCGGAGGAAGCGCTCTTCGTGGATGATTTCCGTGAGAATGTGGACGCGGCCCGACGGGCGGGTTTGCGAGCGATACACTTTTCGGGCCCTGCGCCTCTACGTCGGCAATTGCAGGCCTTCGGTGTGGACATTCCAGCGCCGGCGCTGACGCCGTTGCCAGACGTGCGGGCGGTCATTTTCGACTGGGGCGGCGTGATAGAACCGCTGACCGCCGACGCGCACAACGAAGCTTGGGCGCGTCGGCTGGGGGTAGATCTGGCGGTGTTGGCGGAGACGCTGTGGGGCAAGGCCTGGCGACAGTTATCCGTGGGCGGCATATCGAGCGCGGCGTACTATCAGGAAGTGGCCGAGGGGTTGGGTTTCCCCAGCGCCGAGGATGCGGAGCGCTTCGCCGGTGAGTTCTACGCCGACAAGCGCTTACATCTGAAAGTGCTCGAAGTTGCGCGGCGCTTGCGAGACCGTTATCAAGTGGCCCTGCTGAGCAACACCTGGCCTGGGCAGGTCGATCACGTCCGCGAGACCTTCGGAGTGGACCTACACGCCGCTTTCGACGTCTACGTCAACTCCTCCGACGTGGGTCTGCGCAAGCCGGACCCGGCGATCTATCACCTGACGCTGGACCGGCTGGGGGTAGCGCCACACCAGGCGGTTTTTATAGATGACCTGATACGCAATGTAGATGCGGCCCGCGAGGTGGGCATCCACGCGATACAGTTTGTGAACCCGGAGACGTCGCTGGCGACGCTGGAGGCATTGCTGGGCGAGGACGTCGAGAATGAGCTTTAAGGGTTTTGAAAGCGTAATCTTGTGATAACTGCTCAGCATACGTGTGCAGAGCGGATCACAATCCGCACCGATGGCGGGCGCCGATGGCGGGTGGGGCATTGACTGGGTGGGGACGGAAGCCGACACGGCCAAGCCCGGATTGTGATCCGATGGGCACAAGGTGAGCAGCATACGTGTGCAGAAAGGTGAGCAGTTACATCTTTTCATAACCAGCTCTGAACAAGTCAATTAACGTGGAGGTACTAAACAATGTCTCTTTCTAATGAACCGTCAACCTTCGATTTCAAAGCGACGATTTCGGACAATCGCTTGATCGGGCTGTGGCGGATGTTGCTGGGTTTTCGCTGGCCCTACCTGGGCGCGGTGATCAGCGTGGGGCTGGCGGCGCTCTTGCGTACGGGCAACTCGCTGCTGTTACGCTACTTCGTGGACGATGTGTTAGTTCAGGAATCGTTCAGCGCCGCTCTGCCCTGGATCGGGTTGAGTTTTGTCTTCCTGGCGTTGGGGCAGGGGGCGTTTTCCTTCCTCAGCGGCCGATGGGCGGCTTATACAGCCGAGGGCGTAAGCTGGCGCGTGCGCGATTACTTATACGATCACATTCAGCGGCTACCATTCGCCTATCACGATCAAACCCAGACCGGCGAATTGATCCAGCGGGCGACCTCCGACGTGGAGGCCATTCGCCAGTTCTTCGCCGATCAGGCCATTGGGGCCGGGCGCATCGTGTTGATCTTCTCGGTCAATTTCGTGGCCCTGGCTGCGCTGAACGTGCGATTGGCGTTACTTTCGGTGTTGGTCATTCCCTTCATCCTCGTGATGTCGCTGTTCTTCTTCCGGAAGATCTCGAAAGCCTACGAAGCCCTGCAGGATCAGGAGGCCCGGCTCTCGACGACCCTCCAGGAGAACTTAACCGGTATGCGCGTGGTCAAGGCCTTCGCCCGGCAGGCTTACGAGTCTGAGAAGTTCGACCAGGATAACTGGGAACGATATGAGCGGGGCCGTCGATTGTTGACCTTGCACTCGCTGTTCTGGCCTACGTCGGATGTGCTCTGCGGCGCACAGATGTTGTTTGGTTTCTTCGTCGGGGCGGTGATGGCGCTGGAAGGCGCGATCTCGGTCGGCGACTACGTGGCGGCGGCCAGTTTAATCATCTGGCTGATCTGGCCGATGCGCAACCTGGGCCGTTTGATCGTGCAGATGTCCACCGGCATGGTCTCGTACAAGCGCGTGATCGACCTGGTCGCTGAGGAGCGGGAGCCCCTGGACGACGGCATCTATGCGCCGGAGGTGGTGCGGGGCGAGGTCGCTTTCCGGGCCGTTTCCTTCGGGTACGAGGATGGCGACGGCGTGGTGCTCCGGGACATCAGCTTTCATTGCCGGCCGGGTCAATCGGTGGCGCTCCTGGGTTCGACCGGGTCGGGCAAGACCAGCCTGGTCAACCTGTTGCCTCGCTTCTACGCGTACACCGGCGGCGACGTGACGTTGGACGACAGACCCTTGACCGTATACTCGCGGCGCTACCTGCGCCGGCAGATCGGGATCGTGGAGCAGGAGCCGTTCCTGTTCTCCCGGACGATTCGGGAGAACATCACCTACGGCGTAGGGCGCGAGGTTTCGGAAGAGGATGTGGTGGAGGCGGCCCGGGCTGCCGCGATTCACGACGTGATCGAATCGTTCCCTGGGGGATATGACACGCTGGTGGGCGAGAAGGGCGTCACCCTTTCCGGCGGGCAGAAGCAGCGCGTGGCCATTGCGCGGACGTTGTTGAAGGACCCGCGCATCTTGATCCTGGACGACGCGACCTCATCGGTGGATACGGAGACGGAGGGTGAGATTCGCCAGGCGTTGGAGCGCCTGATGGACGGTCGAACGACGTTTATCATTGCCCACCGCATCCAGAGTGTGATGGACGCCGATCTGATCCTGGTGCTTGATCAGGGCCAAGTCGTGCAGCGCGGCACGCACGAGGAATTGATGGCCGAGAATGGCATCTACCGGCAGATCTATGATGTGCAGGCGCGGGTCGAGGATGAATTACAGCGGGAGTTAGACGATCAAGATTCGTCGTTCCCGCAACCTCCTGAAGTCTGGGAGGACGTATGGGAAAAGGAGCTATCTCATGTCGCAGTATGAATTTGAAGAGGAAGATTTTACGACACAATTCAACGGTCAGACGGTGTTGCGCATTCTGGCCCAGGCCAGGCCCCACTGGCCGTGGTTGGCGGGATTTCTGATAGCTATCTCGGTCGTATCGGGCTTGGATTCCTATTTCACCTATCTGAGCAAACAGATCGTGGACCAGGGCATCATCGCCGGCGATCGGGGAGCGCTGACCCAGCTCGTCACCCGATATGGCTTATTGATCGGGGTGCAGTCGGTGGGTGTGTTGGGTTTCATCTACCTGACCGGCGTGCTGGGGCAACGTATCCGCTACGATCTGCGCAAGAAAATGTTCGATCACCTGCAAACACTCTCGTTTTCCTACTTCGACCGGACGCCGGTCGGGTGGATTATATCGCGGGTGACGTCGGACGCTGATCGAATGGCCGAACTGGTGACCTGGGGCTTGCTCGACGTCACCTGGGCGGTGATGAACATCGGCACGGCGCTCTACTTTATGCTGAACATCAACTGGCGCCTGGCGCTGATCGTGCTGGTTATGATCCCGGTGTTGGTGATAGTCGCATCCGTATTCAAGAAACGCATTATCGTCCAGTACCGCAAGGTGCGCAAAATCAATTCCAAGATTACCGGCGCGTACAACGAGAACATCCAGGGCGTGCGCGTGGTCAAGGCCCTGGGCCGGGAGGCGGAGAATCTGCGCGAGTTCGGCCAGTTGACGGGCGAGATGTACCGGGCAGGCTATCGGGCGGCGTGGCTTTCGGCGTTGTTCCTGCCGGTGGTCCAGATCATCAGCGCGTTCGCCGTCGGCAGCGTGGTCTGGTACGGCGGCCTGCAAACTGAGATCGGCGGGATCACCATCGGCGGCATCCAGGCCTTCGTCTCGTACATCACGTTTATGATGTGGCCGATACAGGACATGGCGCGGGTCTACGCCGAGATGCAGCACGCTATCGCCTCGGCCGAGCGGGTCTTCTCGCTCATCGACGCCGTGCCGGAGGTGGCCGACCGGCCGGGCGCCGTCGATCCGGGGACCATCCGGGGCGACATCGTCTTCGATCACGTGGACTTCTGGTACGAGGAGGACAAGCCGGTGTTGCAGGACTTCAGCCTGACGGTGCGGCGGGGCGAGACGATTGCCCTGGTCGGGCCGACGGGCGGGGGCAAATCGACCATCGTCAACCTGGTCTGCCGCTTCTACGAGCCGAAGCAGGGCGTCATTCGCTTCGGCGAGCGCGATTACACCGAGTTGAGCCTGCACGCGATCCAATCCCGCATCGGCGTGGTGTTGCAGACGCCGCACCTCTTCTCCGGCACGATCCGGGAGAACATCCGTTACGGCCGGTTGGAGGCGAGCGACGAGGAGATCGAGGAGGCGGCCCGGTTGGCCGGGGCCCACGATTTCATCGTCACGCTGGATGAGGGGTACGACGAGGACGTCGGCGAGGGCGGCGGGTTGCTCTCGGTCGGCCAGAAGCAGTTGATCAGCCTAGCCCGGGCGATTTTGGCCCAACCGGAGATCTTCATCATGGACGAGGCGACCAGTTCGGTAGACACGCTGACCGAGGCGTTGATCCAGCGGGGCATGGACGAGCTGATGCGGGATCGGACCAGTTTCGTCATCGCCCACCGGCTCTCGACCATCAAGCGGGCGGATCGGATCGTCGTCATTGAGGACGGGCGGATCGCCGAGATGGGCGCCCACGCCGAGCTGTTGCGCCAGAAGGGCCACTACTACCGCCT
>DAOTUC010000168.1:0-13630 GCA_034437315.1 Anaerolineae bacterium | reverse complement strand
GCGAGCGCAGCGGGCGCCAGTCCTCGTTCTCCTCCACCCAGAGGAGGGTCTCCAGGTCGTGGGCGATGGCGAGGCTGCGGTCCTCGACGCATTTAGGCGCGACGCGGGCGGGCCAGATGCTCATGGCCAGGTGCGCCCAATCGTATTCCCCCTCCTGCAAGCGGCCCCAGGTGCGCGCCAGCCGCTTGCGCCACTTGCGGTGGCCGAAGAGCGCGTGCAGAGGAGCGGCGGTGATCTCCGCGCCATCGTTGAGGTTGGGCCGCCAGAAGCGGGCCAGCTCCAGCAAGTCCTTGCGGAAGGTATTCAGTTCGGCCGCAAGATCGGTCAGCCGCTCCAGCTCGCCCTCTTCGTCGCGGTCTCGCTCGCGGTTGCGCAGGCCGCCCAACTGACGCTCCACCGCCGCGAGTTTGGGATCCACGAAGTCGTTGACGCACCGGTAGAGGATGCCGTCGTCGAGGCGGTGGTAGTAGAGCCAGAGTGTGTAGCTGCCGTCGGCGGTGGTGAGGGGCCAGTAGATGGGCGCGTAGCGGCGGCTCTTGCGGTAGCGGCGGTAGTGGTGGTCAAAGAATTTGTTGGGGTTGCCGAAGTACTCCCGCAGGGTGTCTACGCCGAGGAGGGCGCACGCTTCCGCCTCGATCCCGTCGGCGTCCTCGCCCCAGATCACGTGCAGCGCCTCGCGCACGCGATCGACGATGTCCTCAGGATGGCCGGCGTCATCCACCAGGATGCCGGGCCAGGAGATGCGCAGTGGATAATCAGTAGGCACGTCTGTCGGGTTAGCGGGCAGGCCCTCAGCGTTTTGGAGCATGCCGGGCGGGCAGACGGGGAGCGGGTCGAAGGGATCAGCCAGGTCGGGCGCGGGCAGCTCGCCGGTGGCGTAGCGGATGTCCCATCGGCCAAAAATTAAACCTACCGCATACGAAAATAAGCTACCAGCAAAGAAGTTATTAGATCGAGATATTTCGCTAGACGAAAAATCCAATAGTGTTGCAGTAGGTCTAGTCATGGTTTCTTTGTTGACGATTTCTACTTCTTCAGGCGGCACACTATATAATTCAAAAACTAGGCTATCAAGCCGTGCGTAACGTTCTTCATAAAATTTCTGCACTTGCTGATATACTTTAGAAAAATCACTTACATGAAGGCTTTTCTTAAAGCTACCTGCATAAGGACTAATAAAATTGGGGTCCGTCTCTAATGCTTGATTAACCTCCCGAATTTTATTGTACATACTGATGACTATTTCGCTTATTACCTCAACAGTTTGAGAGTCATCTGTACTATACTTTTGCACTTTTTGATCAAGACCAATTTGTCAACGTCAAACTGTGTATATGATTGTTTTACGCAACACAGGTTGCCAGTTTGTTAGTCAATATTGATTATTTTGTAGAAATTAGCGTTTTATATTGCGTGTAGGCATAAATTATTGTTGAAAATTATTTTACTAGCACATTATTTTTACTATTTGCACGGGCTTATTGTTATCTAGCAGTATTACACAACTAAATTAGCAGAAAAGCTTTTATTATTGCTACAATTTCATTATCTATCAAAATTTAATGCTTAAAATAAAAACCGCAAAAGTATAGTAAGGCAAAAACGTTGTTTGCGCGGCCTTGAGCAAAACCTTTAGGGTCTCGCCATGCGAAATCCCAGAGAACGTCTTTTGTTTAACGGGGTGAAGTATAACACGCCTTCACCAGCGCGTCAAATGGTAGGCCCAGGCGGAGCCAGGGCGCTCGGCCTAGATGTCGGGTTGCATTTCGCTTCGTGTGATGTTATACTCGCCGATTAAAGGAGGAGTGTGGATGTCACATCAGTTTAAATGGACCTGCTTGGCTTTCGCGGTCGCGATCCTGTTGCTCGCGGGCTGCTCTCAGGTCGTCACTGTCACGGTCACAGCGCCGTCTGTGCTAGAGACGGTCGTCGTCACGGCGACAGCGCCGCCCTCTTTGCCGCCTACGCCTACCCCTCTGCCGGAACGGGCGCTCAATATCTGTGTGATCGGTGAACCGGATACGTTATACCTTTACGGTGGTTCTCGCCGGCCGGCCACACAACACGTCATGGAAGCGCTCTACGATGGCCCAATCGATTATGTGGCGTACGCGTATCAGCCAGTGCTCCTGGAGAAGACGCCTAGCATCGCCGAGGGGGACGCGCTGACCCGCTCAGTGCGTGTCCGGGAGGGGAGTGTGGTGCTCGACGCCGGCGGGCAGGTGGTGACGTTGACCCAAGGCGTGCGTGTGCGACCGAGCGGTTGTCACGCCGACGAGTGTGCTGTGACTTTCGAGGACGGGTCATTGTGGATGGAGCGAGTGGAGGCGACGTTTGTGATGCGCGAAGACGTGACCTGGTCGGACGGAGAGCCGGTCACGCCGGAGGATTCGCTTTTTGCATTTGACGTTGCATCCCATCCCAAGACCCCCGGCCGGCGTTACCTGGTCGAACGCACGCTCCGCTACCGGATTTCGAGAGAAAACCAGATCCAGTGGGTGGGCGTGCCCGGTTTCCTCGATTCGACCTATTTCCTCAACTTTTTCGATCCCCTGCCCCTGCATCAATTGGCCGATCGCGATCCGGAGATATTGTTGCGAGCGCCGGAGACCCGGCGAAATCCGTTGGGATGGGGCCCTTTCGTCATCGACGAGTGGGTCGAGGGGGATTATATTCGCCTCTCGCGCAACCCCCACTATTTTCGGGCGGACGAGGGCCTCCCGAAACTGGATTACGTCGTGTTCCGCTTCGCCTCGGATGCGGCGGACGTGACGGCGCGCTTGCTCTCAGGGGAATGCGACATGGGGACGCACGACGCCGATTTTGAGCTTTCGGTGCCGCTCCTGATCCAGGCGGAGCAGCGGGGGTTGTTGCAGGTGTTATCGGCGCCCACGAATGGCTGGGAGCACATCGACTTTGGGATTGAGAGCGCCCCCGGATATGAGCGGCCCAATTTCTTTGGCGATCTGAGAGTCCGGCAGGCCATCATCCAGTGCATCGACCGGCAAGCAATCGTGGACGAGGCGACTTATGGGCGCAGCGTCGTCCCCGATAGCTATTTGCCGCCAGCCCATCCATTGCATGCCGGCTCCTATCTGTTGCATTGGGGCTACCATCCAGATGCGGGTCGGGCGTTGTTGGAGGAAGCGGGTTGGATTGATCGGGATGAGGATGGCGTGCGAGAGGCGTATCAGATTCCAGGCATTGCGCCGGGAGCCGTTTTTGAGGTTAATCTGCTGACCCCCTCCGATGTGGCGGCCTCTTATCGGGTGGCTCGCATCGTCAAGGCTTATCTGGCCGATTGCGGCATTCGCGTGAATGTGGACGCGCGCCCTTCCTGGGAGTTGTTCGCCAATGGCCCCGATGGGCCGCTCTTCGGCCGCCGCTTCGATATGGCGGAGACTGCCTGGTGGTTTGGCGCAGTCCCCCTGTGCGGTCATTACATCTCGTCAGAGACGCCGGAACCGGATCGCTGGTTGGGCGCCAACGTCACCGGATATAGTAATCCAGCGTATGATGCGGTATGTCAGGAAGCGCTCCAATCATTGCCGGGCACGCCAGCCTACGAGGAGTATCATCGCCAGGCCCAGATCATCTTCTCCGAGGAATTGCCGGCGATTCCCCTGTTTATGTGGCTCCGGACGACTGTCATCCGGCCTAACGTGTTGAACTTCACGCTGGATACCACCGCGCCCAGCGAGTTGTGGGATATTGAAAACCTGGATGTGGACCTGTCGGTGGCGGATGGCGAATAGCCTTGTGTGCGGGACAGAAAAGCCTTATAATGAGAATGACGCTTGAGAAATGACAGGCGCGGAAAATGAGCACTGAAGACGAGCGCGGAAGACGAGCGCTGAAGACGAGCCCTGAAAACGAGTTCTGAAGATGATGAACGAAACACCCCAACCGCCGGCCCCTCGGATCCTCGTGGTCGAGGACGACGCGGAGATGGTCGAACTGATGCAGAATATGCTCTCTCTGGTGCGGAGTGAGGTGCAGATCGCTCATTCCGGAGAGGGGGCGTTGGCCTTGCTGCGTCAAGAGGCGGAAGCGGGGCGGGAATTTGACCTGGTGCTGTTGGACATTATGGTGCCGGGGATGGACGGGTATGAGGTAGTCGCTCGCGTCAAGGCCGACCCGGTGTTACAGAGCACGGCCATCATTATGACGACGGCGCTCGATTCCATCAGCGATAAGACGCTGGGGTTAGGCCTCGGCGCGGACGATTACTTGACCAAGCCCTTCGACCCCCAGGAGCTTCTGGCGCGGATCGACGCCGTCATGCGCATTCGTCGCAGCGAGCAAGCGGTGCGTCGGCGTAACCAGGAGCTCTCGACGCTCATCGAGATCAACCGGATGGTCAGTTCCAGCCTGGAATTGGACGAGGTGTTGGAGGCGACCATTCAGGGCATTCGGGAGATTTTGCGAGTTGACGCCGGTTCGGTGGCGCTGGTGGACGAGGAAACGGGCAATCTGGTCTTCCGCAAGACCTTGAGCCCGGAACGGGGATGGAGCGCCGGGAAAGTGATTGAGCCGGGGGAGGGAATTGTGGGCTACGTGGCGGCCTCCGGCGAGCCACAACTGGTCAACAACGTCGATCTGGACCCGCATTTCCGGGCCGAAGTGGACGAGGAGAAAGGCTTCACGTCGCGGGCGATTCTCTGCGTGCCGTTGGTGATCCGTAATGAGGCGATCGGCGCGATTGAGGTCAATAAACTGGAGGGTGAATTTAGCGATCAGGATATGGAGCTCTTGCAGGCGATGGCGGCGTCGGTCGCTGTGGCGGTCGATAACGCAAATCTGTATCGCGAGTTAGCCGATTTCGCCGACGAGTTAGAGCGTTCTCAGGCTCAATTGATCCAGGCGGAGAAGATGGCGGCTATTGGGCGATTGGCCGCCTCTGTGGCCCACGAGATCAATAATCCCTTGCAGGCCATACACAACAGCCTGCACCTGAGCCTCCACAAGCGGCTGGAGATGGAGAAGCGCCAACAATACCTGGGCATGGCGCAATCTGAGGTGCAGCGCCTGATTGAGATCGTCCAGCGGATGCTCGACTTTTACCGCCCGTCTCGCGGGGGCGCGCAACCGACCGACGTCAACGCCATCGTGGAGAACGTGTTGGCGCTGGCCCACAAGCGCTTGCAGCATGGCCGCATTCAACCTGACGCTTGCCTTGGGCAGGACCTCCCGAAAATTTCGGTGGTCGCCGATCAGATCACCCAGGTGTTCTTGAACATTGTCATCAACGCCATCGACGCGATGCCGGAGGGCGGGGATTTGTACATTGAGACGAAATCTTCTTCTGACCACGAGTCGGGCCGTGAGTGGGTGCTCATCAGCTTTCAGGATACCGGCCCGGGACTTTCCAGAAAGGAGATCGACAGCTTGTTCGAACCATTCTACACGACCAAGTCGGACGGCACCGGTCTGGGATTGGCTATCAGTTACGGAATCGTGGAACGGCATGGCGGAGAGATTGAGGCGTCGAGCCGGCCTGACGAGGGGGCGACTTTTGTGGTCAAATTGCCGGCCTATCGGGAGAATTAAGACCGCCGGGCGGGTCGTTTTGTAGGCGGAGAGGAGTTTAGATGATGGAACAGGGCCATAACGCTAGGGTCATGATTGTGGACGACGAGACGGTGGCGCGCGTCTCGTTAGCAGAGGTCTTGAGACTGGAGGGGTATCAGGTCGCCACAGCCGCCAGCGGGGAAGAGGCGATGAGTTTGTTGCGCAAGGATGACGATCCCTACGATTTGATCATTCTGGACCTTAAAATGCCGGGCATGGATGGCCTTGAGGTGACTGAGGAGGTCAAAAAGAAATTTCCCAGGACGGTGATCATCCTCTTGACCGCCTTCGCGACGTTGGAGACGGCGATTCAAGCGATACGAAAAGGGGCGCACGATTACTTGCTCAAGCCCTGTCCCATTCCAGACATTATCGAAAGTGTGCGTAAGGGATTGGCCAAACGTCACCAGGAGCATCAACGGCATCAATTGGTGAGCCAGTTGCAGCAGACGTTATCGGAACTGGTCGATGTAGAGGGGGCAGAGGTCATTGAGGAGGCGGAACCTGACAAGCAAAGTCGCTTTATGCAGGTGCGGGACGTCGTCTTGGATCGACAAAAACACGTGGTGATGAAGAAAGGCCAGCCGCTCGAACTGACCCCGACGGAGTTCAAGATACTGGCCTGTTTGATGGAAACCCCCGATCAGGTATGGAGCCCCCAGGAACTGGTTCGGCACGCGCAAGGATATGAGACGGACGCCTGGGGCGCCCGCGCAATTATTCGCGTCCACGTCCGGCGGCTGCGCAAGAAGTTGGAGAAGACCCCCTCCGATCCCGTGTACATCCTCAATGTGCGCGGCGTTGGGTATCTCTTTTCGAGCGGCGGCGAGCAGGCCAGACAAGCGTCTTCCTCTTCCTCTTCTCAATAGGTTCTCAATAAAGTCTAACTGGCCACAGATGATTGAGAAGATACGTGTCGCTCGCTGCTCAAGTCCCTCACGCGACCCCGTAACCAAATTGTAACGCCTTTGCAATCCCCTTCCAAACAATTTTATGGTATGTTATGCGCAGGTGTTTAGTGCGCCAGCGCTGTCGTCTTGACTGTCCAGGATGCCGGCAGGCGAAATCAAAAGGGATGCTCGGCTCTGAGCGGTCGCGATGAGCCCGGATGAGGCTTGGGAGTTAGGGAGGATGCCCGTGAGAATGGGCTGGTTTGATAGGGTAAAAATGTGCGTGGGTTGGGATCTGGCGGACCGGGCCCGGATGGGCAAATTTCGGCGCTGTATGGACGCTGACCTGAGCGACGTGATCAAGGACATCGGCGACCAACTGGCGAAATTTAAGGGCACTCAATCCTTGATGTCGAACAGGCGCTTCGTGCGCCGTTTGCACAGTGTGCTGGGCGAGTGGTTGATCGGCCTGCTCGACGGCGCGTTTGATGAGGAATACGTGGAGAAACGATTTGCATTTGGGCGCAAGCTGTTGGAGATCGATTTGACCTTCGAGGACGTGATCCTGCTGGAGGAGTTGACGCGCCGTCACCTGTTCGGACTGGCCAAGGATAAATTGAGCGACACTCCCCCTGTGCTTTCCTCCACCATGCATACGTTGGACAAGGCCTTCAACATTGACTTGGCGTTGATCTACAGCATCTATTTGGAGGCCCGTGAGGCCGAGATGGAGCGCGTGCTGTTGGATCGCTTTTTGTCTGTCACCGGTTTCAGCCGCACGTTATACGAGAACCTGGTGGACGCTCGATCCTGGCGCAGCCAGAAATGAATGATGAGGCCATTTCGCTTGACGTCGAACGACTTTGTGGTAAAATAGCGCCGTTGCCCCCATCGTCTAGCCTGGTCTAGGACACGGGCCTTTCAAGCCCGCGACAAGGGTTCGAATCCCTTTGGGGGTATCAACAATAGAAGCGTCCCGTTTTCGGGTGCGATAAATTGCAGAGGGAAGGTGTTGTATAACCTTCCCTCTGCGTTTTTGCTATTGAGTGTCTTAAATAATTGCTCTAGCCACCGTCCCGGGGCGCTAATCGGCCCGAGGACGGGCCTCTGAGTGAATTTTTTAATAGTCGCTATTTCAGTTGAAACGTCTGCAATTGCGAAACCCTTATAGTTTGGTATAATCAAGTCAGGTTTAGCCAGGAGAGTGGGATGAGCGATCGGCCTTCAACGCCCATCTTCGATGGTCATAACGACACACTGTTACACCTTTTTCCCGAAAATGCTGAAGATAGGCGCTCTTTTCTGATTCAAAGCGATCAAGGACATCTTGATCTACCTCGGGCGCGCCAGGGCGGGTTCGCCGGTGGGCTGTTCGCTATCTGCGCACCGAGCGGCCAGAACTGGTCTTATGGGGGCGCGCTGACGGTTTCGGCCGATGGGTACCGGGTCGATATGGCGCCGGCGATTGAGATGAACGCGGCCCGGGCCTTCACGTTCTCGGCGATGGCGGCCCTTTTCCGCCTGGAGGCGGCCTCTGACGGGCGGATCAAGGTCGTGCGCAGCGTGGACGAGGTGGAGACCTGTATGGCCCAGGGCGTCCTCGCCGTCGTGTTGCATTTCGAGGGGGCCGAGGCCATTGATCCGCAACTGGAAGGCCTGCACGTTTTTTACGAGGCCGGGTTACGCTCTCTGGGCCTTGCGTGGAGCCGGCCCAATACCTTTGCTCACGGCGTCCCTTTCGGATTTCCCCTTTCACCCGACATCGGCCCCGGCTTGACGGACGCCGGACAGGCGTTAGTGCGCGCCTGTAACGCGCTCGGTGTGTTGATCGACCTCGCGCACCTCAACGAGCGAGGGTTCTGGGACGTCGCCCGCTTGTCGGATGCGCCGTTGGTCTCTACCCATACAGCCGCGCACGCCATTTGTCCCTCGGCCCGCAATTTGACCGATGAGCAATTGGACGCCATTGGCGCATCGGGCGGGGTGGTGGGCCTCAATTTCCAGGTGAGCGATCTACGGCCCGATGGCCAATTTGACGACGACACGCCGCTGACGGTGTTGGCCCGACATATTGATCACATCGTGGCGCGGATAGGCGTGGATCACGTCGCGTTTGGTTCCGATTTCGATGGGGCCAGAATCCCGCGCGCAATCGGCGACGCAGCCGGATTGCCGAAATTGCTGGCTGTATTGCGCGCCCACGGTTACGATGAGGAGGCTTTGAACAAAATCGCCCACGAGAATTGGTTGCGTGTATTGCGCGATACGTGGTGTTAGGAGGTGATGCCGATTGACGTGAGGTAGATCTGTTCTGACGGCCAGTTTCCCGGCGTGGTCGGGAGACTGGCGACTGGTCAATCTTTAACCACGAATAGATGAGAGAAGAGGAGGATAATTGTCATGAAACGCACCTGGTTTTACACGCTATTGGCGGCGCTGGTCGTCGCCGCCCTCGTGCTGTCGGCCTGCGGTCCGCAAGAGACGCCTGTACCCGAACCCACTGAGGAACCAGCGCGGCCGTTGAACCTACCGAGGAGCCGGAACCGGAACCTGTGGAAGAGCCAACCGAGGAACCGGAGCCGGAACCTGTGGAGGAGGTCAAAAAGATCGTCACGATGACCTTCTTCGAGGAGCCGGATTCCTTGAACACCGCCTATTCCGGGATGTGGTACGCTGGCCTGGCTATCGACATCTTCAACCCCGGCCTGTGGTACTGGGACGACCACCTGGAACCCTCCCTGGAGATGGCAGCCGAATTCCCCACCAAGGAGAACGGCCTCATTTCCGAGGATGGCTTGACGATCCGGGTACCCTTGAATCAGGACGCTAGATGGTCGGATGGCGAATCGGTGACGGCCGACGACTTCGTCTTCACCTACGAGATGATCCTCGACCCGGCGAACACCGTCCAGAGCACTTGGCCCTACGCTACTTATGTGGAGAGCGTCGAGGCCGAGGACGATTACACGCTGGTCATCAATTTCACCGAGCCATTCGCCCCCTGGGCGACATCGATTTTCACTTTCGTCATGCCGGAACATGCCCTGCGTCCGGTCTATGAGGCGGAGGGCTCAATTGATGGGGCGGAGTGGAACCGCACGGGCGACCCCGCCAATGGCGACTACGTCGTCCGGGAATGGGCGGCGGCGAGCCACATTATCTATGAGACGAACGATCACTACTGGCGCGGTCGGCCCACCGTCGACGAGGTCCACGTCCTGATCGTGCCGGACGACCAGTCGCAGATGGCGGCGATCAAGACCGGCGACACCGACATCGGTATTTTCCTCTCCTACGCCGACATCCCCGAGATTGAGCAGTTGGAGGACGTCGAGATCGATACCGTGCTGTCCGGTTATAATGAGAGCTGGTTCTTCAATCTCAACACCGACGAGACAGCGGCCGATAACGGTCACCCGGCGCTGCAAGATGTGCGGGTGCGCCAGGCCATTGCTTACGCGGTGGATTTCGATGCGATATGCGATGAGTTGTTGTATGGTGGCACCTATCCCCCGCTCACCAAGTGGGAGGAGACCCCCTATTCCTATCCCGACGCCGACCCTTACACATACGACCCGGACAGGGCGCAGGAACTCCTGGACGAGGCCGGTTGGGTGGATTCCAACGGTGACGGTATTCGCGATAAGGATGGCGTGGAACTCATTTTGACCTACGCTACAACCCAGGGGCGCGAGGTGCGCGAGCAGACCCAGGTCGTCGCCATGCAGTACCTGGCGGACGTCGGGATTGGCGTCGAGATCCAGAACGGTTCCTACGACGTCTTCTGGAACTCCTATGGCGAGGGCGGCCCCATCGCCACCGGGCAGTTTGACATTGCTCAGTGGTCCGATTCCTCCGATTTCCCCGACCCCAACGAAGATCAATGGCTCTGCGCCGAGATCCCCTCGGAGGATTCGCCGGACGGTAACAACTGGTATGGGCTTTGTGACGAGGAGTTGGACGCCCTGGTCCAGGCCCAGGCCACCGAGGTCGACCCTGATCGACGTATCGAGCTGTTCCACGAAATCGGACGGGTCATCAACGAGCAGGTATACTGGTTGGGCGTGTGGCACGATAATGACGTCTGGACGCTCAACACGCGCTTGCAAAACGTCAGAATTTCCGGCGCCGATTCCTTCTGGAACTGCTGGGAATGGGACGTGAATGACTAGCTAACTCACATCGTCTGAATGTCAGGGGGAGGGGGTCGCCCCTCCCCCTGTTTTCAAAAACAGGTCGTCGGAGATCGGTCTCTGTTTCGTGATGGGAGGGTGTTATGTTTCGCTACATCGTGCGACGCCTTCTGATAGCTATTCCACAACTCATCATCATCAGCTTGCTTCTCTTTATCCTGGCCAATGCGATGGGAGACCCTCTGGCGTCTTTCGCCGGACGTCGTCGACCGCGCTCCAGCGATCGGGATCGGTTAAAACGCCAACTGGGCTTGGATCAACCGATTCCGGTCCAATACCTGATTTGGCTGGTGGGCAACGATTGGATGGAAATCGACGTGGATGGGGATGGGATACCGGAAGCGACCGGCGCGCGGCGCGGTATACTTCGGGGAGATTTTGGCACATCCTTTATGGAGCGCCGGCCAGTCCTGGAGATGATCGGCGAACGGGTGCAGAACACGTTGATCCTGATGCTGACGGCCGAGATCGTGATCCTGGCGCTTTCGCTCTTCATCGGGATTTATTCGGCGTTGCGACAATATTCCGCGCTTGATTACATCTTCACCGCCTTTTCCTTCGTGGGCTATTCGATGCCCATTTTTTGGTTGGCGCTTATCTTGATGTACGTCTTCGCCGTGCGTTTCAAGGCCTGGGGATTGCCCCATTTACCCACGGTTGGGATGTACGACTTATCGGTGGGGAAGACGATCCCACAGGTTGCCAGGCACCTCATTTTGCCGGTCGCCACGATCTCTATCATGAGCATCGCCGGTTACAGCCGTTACATTCGCTCGCAGATGCTGGAAGTCATCCACCAGGATTACATTCGCACGGCTTACGCCAAGGGATTGCCCGGCCGGTTGGTGATCGTGGGCCACGCGCTGAAGAACGCCGCGTTGCCGCTGGTCACCCTCATCGGTATGGATTTGCCATTGCTGATGAGCGGCGCAGTCGTGACTGAATCGATCTTTGCCTGGCCCGGGATGGGCCGGCTCTTCTATGACGCGGCTAAAGATACTGACGTGCCGGTGTTGATGGGGGTGCTGTTTTTAATCTCGGTGCTCGTGGTGCTGTTTCAGATCATCACCGACGTGACGTATACGTTCCTCGACCCGCGCATCCGTTACGATTGAGATTGGGTTTTCAGATATGGCTACCACACAAGTAACCTGGGAAGTCTTTGAGGATAAGGCCGAGCGGCCCCCGCTCACACCGGCTCAAGTCGCCTGGCGCCGCTTTAGGCGCCACAAGATGGCGATGGTGGGCATCGGCTTGTTGATCGCCATTCTATTGTACGTCACTGTAGGCGCTTTTTTCTACACCGAGACCTACGCCAATTACAACGATCTATCCAAAAGATTCTCCCCCCCATCGTGGGAACATCCCTTCGGTACCGACGGCACCGGACGAGATATCCTGGCGCGCACCATCTACGGCGGGCAAATCTCTATGCTGATTGGATTGTGCGCGGTGCTCGTTTCAATGACGGTCGGAGTGCTGGTGGGCGCGCTCTCCGGCTATTACGGCGGTCTCTTGGACGCTGTACTGATGCGCATAACCGAAGCGATGCTGAACATCCCCCAGCTTTTCTTGCTTATCCTGTTGTCCAAGTTCCTCAGCGGCAAAGCGCCGACCTTCAACCTGCTGGGGCGGACGCTCAGCGGCAGCGTCGTTGTCATCGTGGTTGTCATCGGCCTGACCAGTTGGATGTACCTGGCCCGAATTGTGCGGGCGAATTTCCTCTCGCTCAAGGAGCAAGAGTTCGTGATGGCCGCCCGTTGTATCGGCGTGCGCAATCGAAACATCATCTTCGAGCACATCTTACCCAACAGCATCGCGCCCATCGTCGTCGCCGCGACGTTGGGCGTCGCCAGCGCTATCATCAACGAGGCCTACGTCAGTTTCCTGGGAGTCGGCGTGCAAGCGCCGACGGCCACCTGGGGCAACATGCTGGACCAGGCTTACCATCACCTGGAGACGAGACCCTGGATGTGGTTCTTCCCGGGGTTGTTGATTCTGTTGACGGTGCTGGGGATCAATTTCGTCGGCGACGGATTGCGCGACGCCCTGGACCCGCGGGCGTTGGCCCAATCGGAGTAGGAGGTAATTGTGACGGCGCTATTGGAAGTGCGGGAATTAGCGACCCGCTTTCACACGATGGATGGCATTGTACACGCGGTCAATGGGATCACCTACTCGTTGGAAGAGGGGGAGGCCCTGGGAATCGTGGGAGAGAGCGGGTGCGGGAAGAGCGTCAGCGTCCTCTCGGTGATGGGGCTCATTCCGGATCCGCCGGGCAAGATTGTCAATGGAGAGGTGCTGTTCAAGGGGCGGGATTTGATCCGGTTGAATGAGCGCGAGATGCAGAAGATCCGCGGCCAAGATATCGCAATGATCTTCCAGGACCCGATGACGTCGTTGAACCCGGTGTTGACGGTGGGCCGGCAGATCAGCGAGGCCTTGATCGTTCACCTGGGGATGAGTCAAGCGAAGGCCCGTCAGCGCTCGGTAAATCTGTTGGGGATGGTGGGGATTCCGCAGCCGGAAGACCGGTATCGCGATTTTCCGCATCAGTTTTCAGGCGGCATGCGCCAGCGGGCGATGATCGCCATGGCGTTGGCCTGTAGGCCCAGCGTCTTGATCGCCGACGAGCCGACGACTGCCCTGGACGTGACCGTCCAGGCGCAGATTATCGACCTGGTCAAAGATCTGCGGGATCAATTTGGGATGGCGGTGATTTGGATCACCCACGATCTGGGCGTCGTGGCCGGGCTGGTGGAGAAATTGCTCGTGATGTACGCCGGTTTCATCGTAGAAAAAGGCGATGTGGACGACATTTACGCTCATCCACGCCATCCTTATACCTTTTCGTTGTTACAATCGGTGCCTCGGGTGGATCGCTCCAAGGACGAGAAACTGGCGACGATCCCCGGGTTGCCGCCGGATCTGTTGGGGCTGCCGCCCGGTTGCCCCTTCACGCCGCGCTGTCGTTTC